>CAMCXH010000188.1 GCA_945883285.1 Bordetella parapertussis
CTTTGCCGTCGGTCGTGCTGACTGCGGAGAGCTTGCCGTCATCGCGGGACAGCCACAGCACATTGCCCTGAAAATCGCCGAAGGCGACCGATCGGGCCGCAATGAGGGGCGCGGACAGTCGCCGGCGCGAAAGGCCCTTTTGCTGCCAGACCGGCACACCGGCGCGGTCGAAGGCATGGACGATATCGTCGGCATCCGGCAACACAACACCACGACTGTCGACATCAAGGCCCACCGCCGATGAGAAATCCCTGGTCCAGATCGGCTCGCCGCTTGACGCATTGAGACAACCGACCCGACCCTGATAGGTTGCCGCACACAGCTCCTGGCCGATGACCAGCGGCGTTCCCACGACATCGGCCATTCGCTCGAGCTCGGTGGCGCCACGCGGCTGAGCCAGCGGCACATCCCATCGCGGCGACCCGCTCGATAGTCCGAGCGCCACCAGTCTGCCACCCGGCATACCGATGAAGCCCAATGAAGGCACCATGGCGACCCCCCCCGACTGGCGGAGCACCAGCGGCGGATTCTGGCGTTGGAAGGTCCAACGACGATTGCCGTTATCGCTGTCGAAGGCCAGCACCCGATTGTCGGTGGTTCTCAGCAGCACCGTGCCATCGGCCACCGCAGGCGGCGTGACGATTTCGGCACCGATCTGGGCAGACCATTTGAACTGTCCATCGACGTCATAGGCAAGTATCTCGCCTTCAATGGTTGCAACGACCGACACCAGGCCATCGGTACCGACGCCGGCGGTCAGGGTTTTTCCGGTGGCGGTGCGCCAGCGTGCCCGGCCGGTGTCGATATCGACGCGGGTCAGCACGCCCTTCCTGGAGGCTGCCCAGACGCTGTCACCGATGGCCACCGGCGCAAAGCCGATACCGGAATCACCATCGAGTGCGACTCGCCACAACTGCGAGACCCTGACGCCACCGGTGCTTGCGGGCAAGGGATCGGGGGGTTTGCGAGTCGAACCGAAACAGCCCGCAAGCACGAGCGCGGCCGCAAGCACAACGATGCGCCCGGATCGGCTCATGAGCAGACGCTCGCGCATCTCAGGCGCCTCCGAGCGCATCGAGCTTCATCTGCACGACCGATCGCATCGCGCTGCCGCGATCCAGGCGGGCGAGCGCATCGACAAAGGCAGCTTTCGCCTCATCGCGCTTTCCCTGTGCGAGGAGAAGATCGCCGCGCCGATCGGCGAAAAGCCCGGCAAACGACCCGGCATCGGGAACAGTGAGCAGCCCCAGGCCTTCGTCGTAGGCCTTCTCATCCAGCAGCAGACCCGCCAGACGCAGTCGGGCAAGCAGCCGGTGCTCGGGTTCGACCGCCTTGTCGATCGCCCATTGAAGCGGCGCCTTTGCAGCCTTGATATCACCGGCATCGTAATAGGCACGCGCGGCGACCAGCGCCGCCATCGACCCGTAAATGGTGCGTGGGTACTGCTCGAAGATCTGTCCTGATGCCACCTTGACCTTGGCAATATCGTTGAGTTGCACTGCCTGGCGCAGCTGCTCGTAGGCAGCCGACGCTTCGACCGCCTGCTTCTGCTGCCACCATCCCCAGCCGCGCCAGCCAGCGACCGCGAGCAGCAGCACGGTGATGATGGTGAGTACGGTATTGCCGTATTTTTTCCAGTACGCCTTGAAGGCGTCGAGCTGGTCCTGTTCCTCGAGATCGTAGGCCATGAAATTTCCGTAGAGGGATCGTGATGCGGTCGGACTCAGTCGCCTGTGGCAACCAGCGCATCGACCAGATAGTCGGCAAGCGCATCGAGTGACACCGAGTGTTGCTGACCTGCCGCCTGCTCGCCGCCGACACTGCGAAGGGCCTTGACGGTCGCGGTCCGACTGGCCGCTTCATCGTCGCCGATCACCACCGCAAACTCGGCGCCACTGGCATCGGCACGCTTGAATTGGGACTTGAAGCTGCCACCGCCGGCATTGAGCACGACATCGAGTCCGGCACTGCGAAGCCCTTCGGCGACGCTGAATGCGCTCATGCTTGCCGCGTCGCCCTGATGAACCACATAGACATCGCAACCCGGGCCCTGATCGCTCTGGCTCGACTGGCTCATGAGGTCGAGCAGGCGCTCGACCCCGATGGCAAAACCGCAGGCAGGCGCAGGCTTGCCGCCAAGCATACCGATCAGCGGGTCATAACGCCCGCCACCACAGACAGTGCCCTGCGCACCGAGCCGATCGGTGACCCACTCGAACACCGTCCGATTGTAGTAGTCGAGACCGCGAACCAGGCGCGGATTGATCTTGAACGGAATGCCAATCGAGCGCAGCAAGGCTTGCACCCCCTCGAAATGCGCCCGCGATTCATCACCCAGATAGTCGGACAGCCGTGGCGCCGCCTCGACCAAGGCCTGCATCGACGGATTTTTGGTGTCGAGAATGCGCAGCGGATTGCTGTGCAGCCGGCGACGCGCATCATCGTCAAGAAGCGTCGTGTTGTCCTCGAAATAGGCGATCAGTGCCGCGCGATGGGCCAGACGCTCGCTGGCATCACCGATGCTGTTGAGTTCGAGACGGATATCGGTCAGGTCGAGATCGTCCCAGAGCCGCTGGCTCATGGCGATGACCTCGGCATCGATATCGGGACCTGCAAACCCGAGCGCTTCGATACCGATCTGATGGAACTGCCGATAACGGCCTCGCTGCGGGCGTTCGTGGCGAAACATCGGCCCGGTGTACCAGAGCCGGCGCGGCCCGTCGTAGAGCAGGTTATGCTCGATCACGGCCCGCACGACACCGGCGGTGTTCTCCGGGCGCAAGGTCAGGTGTTCACCATTGAGCGAGTCTTCGAAGGAATACATCTCTTTCTCGACGATATCGGTCACCTCACCGATACCGCGCTTGAAAAGCGCTGTCGGCTCGACGATCGGCGTGCGGATCTGCCGATAGCCATAACTGCGAGCCCAGGCTGCCACCGCATTCTCGAGTCGCTCCCACCGCTCCATCTGATCGGGCAGGAGATCGTTCATACCCTTGACACCAGCCAGCCGTGCGGCGGGTCGAGCGGCAGTGTCATTCGGTGATCGAGGTACAGCGTCGGACATGATCAGGAGAGGTCGAATCAGCAGAGGGTTGGCGCAGCGCGGGCTGCTGGAAACTGAGCGTCAGGCGTTTTGCACTTCAGGTGCAGTCGTGGCTGAACCGCCAGCAAAACCGCCATAACGGCGATGGACATAGTTCTCGACGATGGCCTGGAACTCCTGGGCAATGTGATCGCCCTTGAGCGTCACGGTCCGTTCGCCGTCAACGAAGACCGGCGCGACCGGTGCCTCACCGGCCCCCGGCAAGGAAATACCGATATCGGCATGCCGAGATTCGCCCGGACCATTGACGACACAGCCCATGACCGCCACCTGCATCGATTCGACGCCAGGATAATTCGCCCGCCATACCGGCATCTGCGTACGCAGGAAGGTCTGGATATGCTCGGCGAGTTCCTGGAAAAAGGTGCTGCTGGTTCGACCACAACCCGGACAGGCAATGACCAGCGGCGTAAACGCACGAAGCCCCATCGTCTGAAGAATTTCCTGAGCAACGATCACCTCGCGGGTGCGATCGCCACCGGGCTCGGGTGTCAGCGACACACGGATGGTGTCGCCGATGCCCTCCTGAAGGAGAACCGACAGCGCGGCAGTTGACGCAACGATGCCCTTGCTGCCCATACCTGCTTCGGTCAGGCCGACATGCAAAGGGTAATCGCAGCGACGGGCGAGTTCACGATAGACCGCCACCACGTCCTGAACATTCGACACCTTTGCCGAAAGGATGATGGCATTGCCTGAAAGACCCAGCGATTCGGCCTGACGGGCACTGTCGATGGCCGAGGTGACCAAGGCTTCGCGCATCACCTGCATGGCATCGAAGGGCCTGGCACGGGCGGCATTTTCGTCCATCAGTCTGGCCAGCAGGGACTGATCGAGACTGCCCCAGTTGACGCCGATGCGAACCGGCTTGTCATGCATTGCGGCCACTTCGATCATCTGAGCGAAATTACCGTCGCGACGGCTCGATGTGCCGACATTGCCGGGGTTAATGCGATATTTGGATAGCGCTTTGGCGCAATCGGGGAACTGGGTCAGAAGCTTGTGACCGTTGTAATGAAAATCACCCACCAGTGGCACGTCGACGCCCATGCGGTCGAGCTGCTCGCGAAGGGCGATGACTTCTCGCGCTGCCTCGGGCGAATTGACGGTAATCCGAACCACTTCCGAGCCGGCCTGCGCCAGCGCCTTGACCTGGATCGCCGTAGCGATCGGATCGGCGGTGTCGGTGTTGGTCATCGACTGCACCACGATCGGCGCATCACCACCAATCCGCACGACTCGACTGCCCCAACGGACTTCGACCTGACGCGTTATCCGACGGGCCAGCGGCCCGACTGGCATGGGACGTTGTTCCTCGAAGCCATTCGGGTCTGACGGCGCTGACGGAGCAATGGTCACGGCAGTTTTACCTTCGCAATGTTGTTGGGCATGACAGTCAGCGGCTTCAGATCGACCGGCTTACCCTCGAAATCGAGACTGACCTGATTGGCGTTGCCGATCACCATTGACACCGGCTGCCTCGCATCGACATCGACCGGGGAACCAGGTCTGACGATCGCACTGAAGACCGTTCGACCATCGGCCTGCCGGACCTCGATCCAGGCATCCTGCCTGACGGTGAATCGCAGGGTCGAGGGTGCGCGAGCTGCCTCGGAAGGCGCGGCGCCAGCGGCGGCGCCAGATGGGCCGGTCGAGCCTGGGTTCGCGGATTGGTTCGCGGACTGGACTGGGCTCGTCGACGACGAGCCGGGCGATTGCGCCTGGCCGGCAACCGTCGCACCCTGCGCCGGATCAGTGATGACAAGCGTCGGACCCGGGACGGTCAGAGCAGGCGCTGCAGCCGGATCGGTTGGCACCGTCGCTGCACCCGTCGCGCCGGGAACAACAGCCGGCGACGAACCGTCGACTGCTGCAGGCGGCGCCGAGGCGGAAGGCTTGGTCACCGGCGGCACACCAAACCATTGCGAGGGTTTTGACATCTCGCCGTCCCGACCGAAGAAAACCGCCAGCGCGATCACACCCAGTACGCCAAGCAGTGCCCAGGGAAGGCGATTGCTGCGGGTATCACCATCGAAGCCGAACCCGGCTGATCGAGGCATTTGCGTGCCAAGCGACGCCGAGGGGCGCAGCTCTTCTGCTTGCGCGAAACCGCCCACAACCTTCAACAAAGGCTCAATATCGACCTCGAGCAGCCTGGCATAGGCACGCAAGGTGCCACGGACAAACGCCCTGCCCGGCAAGGCCTCCCAGTCACCGCGCTCAAGCGCGTCAAGCTGACGGACCCGCAACTTGAGCCGCTGGGCGACATCGGCTTGAGACCAGCCGCGTTGCTCTCGCATCCCCGCAAGCTCGGACGGCGAGCCGATGGACGGTACGCCAGACATCGGTTGCGGCGACGCATCGGAGGAATCAAGCATCAAAAGCCCCTCGCTGCAATAACTCCGCTTCACGGGAGCCAGGGAAAAGCCGGCGAAGTTGCGCCGACAGGCTGTTGAAGCTGTCGCGATCGCTGCCCTTGCGCTCGATGCGGATCGCCAGCCAGAGTGTCTCGGCGCTCGGCGGAAAAGTATCGAGCAGCCGTCGAGAATAAAAACGGGCGCGATCGAGATCACCACGCCTGAGGTTGATCTCGGCAAGGTTGTACATCGCAACCGGATTGCGCGGATCGATCTGGAACGAGCGCAGAAAATACGACTCGGCCCCAACCTCATCGCCGATCCTCAAGGAACAGATGCCGGCGTTGTGAAGCGGACGTGCGGGCGTTGCATAAAGCGGATTCTTCAAGGCCGCCTGAAACTGGGGAATCGCCTGGTCGGAACGTCCCGTCTGACAGAGAAACCAGCCGTAGTTGTTCAGGAGGTCGGAGTCACCCGGTGCGATCCTCAGGGCCTGCCGAAATCCATCTTCGGCCCGCGCCTGCTCACCCAGTTCCATATAAACCAGCCCCAGCATGCCGTAGGCTTGGGCGCTGCTGGCATCGATTGCCAGCGCTGCCCGAAGTTCTTCGAGCGACTGCGCAAAGGCGCGCTGCTGATAATAGCCGGCCGCCAGATCGATCCTGATCTGAGCTCGGCGCGATACGTCGGTTTCGACCTTCGGCGCCCCGGGCACCAGATCAACCGCGCGTTCTTGCGCACGCTGGGCCGCTGCGGCATCGCGCCGATTTGCCCGGGTATCGGTTACGGTGGAGGCGTTATCGTCGACCACTCTTCTGGACTGCTCGACTGTCGTACAGGCCTGCATCAGCGCGCAGGCCACCGCGACAACCAGCATCGCACCGGCACGGCCAGGCAACACGCGCGCTGCAACGCACTGCCGCCACAGCAGCAATCCCGGTTCACGCTGTCTGACTGTTCGCACCCGGCCCCCTCAGATCGGCTGGATCATGATCGGACTGCCGGCGGTGCGTTGCGCCAGACGGGTCCGGTCGAGAATATCACCGGCCAATTGCCCGCAGGCCGCGTCGATGTCGTCGCCCCGTGTCCGCCTGACGGTCGTGACGATGTCTGCATCGAGCAGTCGCCCGGAAAAGCTTCGAATCCGTTCGGTCGAAGAACGCGCCAGACCAGCGGCAGGA
>CAMCXH010000189.1 GCA_945883285.1 Bordetella parapertussis
GAAAGACTGCTGTCCGAACGCGGCCGGGTGATCGCTTCGTTTACCAGGCGGCGCGAGCGCATCGAAACGCTGCTGCGCGATCGCGCCCGCGAACTCGGCGCCTCGCTCGGCGACGAAGCGCCAGTCGCGCCCCTGCTCGATGAAGTGTGTGCGCTGGTCGAATGGCCGGCGGTCTATGTCGGCCGGTTCGAGGACGAGTTCTTGCAGGTGCCCCAGGAGTGTCTGATCCTGACGATGCGCACCAACCAGAAATACTTTCCGCTCTTTGACCGCAACAGTCAGCTTGAAGCGCGATTTCTGATCGTCTCGAACATGGCGGTCGATGATCCGTCGCTGATCGTCGACGGCAATCAGCGGGTGGTGCGTCCGCGCCTGGCCGATGCCCGCTTTTTCTTTGAGCAGGACAAAAAACTGCGGCTGATCGACCGCACCGCACAACTCGCCTCGGTGGTCTATCACGCCAAGCTCGGCACGCAGGCGCAGCGAACCGATCGCGTGCGCACGCTGGCGCGTCTGATTGCCTCGCACATCGGCGTCGATGCCGACACCGCCGACCGCGTCGCCCTGCTCGCCAAGGCCGACCTGCTGACCGGTATGGTCGGCGAGTTCCCTGAATTGCAGGGCACGATGGGGCGCCACTACGCGCTGCACGATGGTGAGTCGCCGGCGGTGGCCCAGGCCATTGCCGAGCACTACCAGCCGCGCTTTGCCGGCGACGCCCTGCCGGCCTCCGAGCTCGGTATGGCGGTGGCGCTCGCCGACAAACTCGAGATACTCGCCGGCATCTGGGGGATCGGCGCGCAGCCCAGCGGCGACCGCGACCCCTTTGCGCTGCGCCGCCACGCGCTCGGCGTGCTTCGGATGCTGATCGAGCGCCCGCTCGCCGCGGGCATGCCCACGCCTGCGCTGTCGACCCTGATCGCTGCAGCCTTCGAGGCCTTCGCCCAAGTCCCCGCGGTGACGGCCGCACCGGCAGCGCTGCAAGAATTCATCACCGATCGCCTGCGCGGCTGGCTGCGCGAGCGCGGCTATCCGATCGCCGACATCGATGCGGTGCTGGCCATCGATGCCGATCAGCTCGACCGCATCCTGCCCCGGCTCGATGCGATCGCACAGTTCAGGGCATTACCGCAGGCGGCCAGCCTGGCGGCGGCCAACAAGCGCATCGGCAACATCCTTCGCAAGGCCGACGCAAGCGATGCGCTGGCCGAGGTGCGCGAAGACCTGCTCGCGCAAGACGCCGAGCGCTCGCTCTTCAAGGCAATCGCCACCGCCACGCCTGCGGTCGAGGCACGGCTTGGTGCGCTCGATTACGCCGGCGCACTCGGCACGCTCGCCCTGTTGCGCGAGCCGGTCGATGCGTTTTTCGATGCGGTCATGGTCAATGCCGAGGAGGCCGAACTGCGACGCAATCGGCTGGCACTGCTGGGCGGATTGCACAGGCTCATGAATCGCGTCGCCGATCTCTCGAAGCTTGCGGCCTGACATCGACACTGCACGACACTGCGCCACCCTGCGAAGAACACTGTCCACCGTGAAGCTGATCATCCTCGACCGCGACGGCGTGGTGTCCAACGACCCCGATGGCCGCACCACGCGTGCCGAAGACTGGCAATCGATGCCAGGCGCGGCAGCCGCGATCTCGCGACTGCATCACCACGGTTATCGCATCGCCATCCTGGCTGACTGCGGCGCACTCGATCGCGGCACCTGCGACATGGCAGCGCTCAACGCGGTGCATTCGCGCATGGTCGAAGACCTCGCCACCCAGGGCGCTACCATCGACGTGGTGCTCCTGGTGCCGGGCGCCGACGCGTCTGACCGCAACAACCGGGTCGCCGCCACACTGACCGACGCGCTCGAACGCCTCGATGTTTCACCGAGCGCAACCGTGCTGGTCACCGACTCGCAGCACGAACTCGACGCGGCTCAGACCGCCGGCCTGCGCCCGGTCCTGGTCCTCACCGGACAAGGTCGACGCACGCTCGATGCCGGGCTGCTGCCGCCCGAGACCGTTGTGCGGATCGACCTTGCCGCCGTTGCCGCCGAACTGGCGCCCTGATCGCCCATCGCCTGCCAAGCGTCCAACCCATGCCTCTTATCCGAACCCTGCTTTTTTTGATCTTCCAGGCGGTCACGGTCATTCCCTTCGGGATCGGCTGCCTGCTGATCGCCCCCTTGCCCCTGCATATGCGCTATGCCTTCACGATCAGGTGGCCCCGGCTGGTGCTCTGGGGGGCGCGCGTGATCCTGGGCATCCGCTGGCAGGTCAAGGGCTGGGAAAACCTGCCCGACGCGCCGGTGGTGCTGCTGTCCAAGCACCAGTCGACCTGGGAGACGCTCTTTTATGTCGCCTATGCGCCGCGTGAGGTGTGTTTCGTCTTCAAGCGCGAATTGCTCTATCTGCCTTTCTTCGGATGGGGCATCGGTCTGCTCAACATGATCCACATCAATCGTTCGCAGGGTCGCGATGCCTTCGAGTCGGTCGTGGCCCAGGGACAGCGCAAACTCGATGAAGGCCGCTCGATCGTCATGTTCCCGGAGGGCACCCGAATTCCGGTCGGCAAACAGGGCCAGTACAAGAGCGGCGGCGCAAGGCTCGCGATCCGCACCGGGGCGCTGATCGTGCCGATTGCGGTCAATTCGGGGCACTGCTGGCCGAAAAAGCCGATCATCAAGTCACCGGGTCTGATCACGGTCTCAGTGGGCCCTGCGATCCAGACCGCCAACCGGCGACCCGACGAGGTCAACGGCGAGGTCATGAACTGGATCGAATCCGAAATGCGACGCATCGACCCCGATGCTTACCCGAACACCCCCGGCGACACCCCTGCAGGAGCGATGCGTGAAGCGACTACGTGATCTGGCACGCGCGGCCGGCGACGCTGCCCTGCAGCTGACGCTGCCCCTGTTCGATCACATCGCGCCGGCCCCTGTGCGCGCGCCGGCATCGCGTCCGGTGCCGCCTTGCGCAACCGAGGGCGCCACACCGGCGGCTCACACCCCGGGCATCTCGCGCCGACTGACGCGGCTGGGCGGCCATCCGGTCGAATACGAACTGCGCCGATCACGACGCCGAACGATCGGCTTTTGCGTCGATGATTCGGGTCTGCGTGTAACCGCCCCACGCTGGGTCGGCATCGCCGAAATCGATTCAGCCGTGTCAGCCAAGGAGGCCTGGATCCTTCGCAAGCTGGTCGAATGGCGCGAGCACGCGGGTCGGCGCGAGCGCCTGGCGGTTCGCTGGGAAGACGGCGGCACCGTGGCCTTTCTCGGGCGCACGCTCACGATGCGCATCGACGCGGGCGCCCGCGGCGTCGCGATCGACAACGACACGCTGCGCGTCGGGCTGCCGGCTCAGGCTGATGCCGGTCAGCTCAAGAATGCGGTTCAGGCCTGGATGCAGACGCAGGCCCGCGCAGTCTTTCGCGAACGCCTGCCAATCTACAGCGAGCGGCTCGGTGCCGCGCCGACGCAACTGCGCCTGTCGTCGGCACGCACCCGCTGGGGCAGCTGTGCCCCCGACGGCTCAATCAGACTGAACTGGCGGCTTGTGCACTTTCCGATCGAGATCATCGACTATGTCGTGGTGCACGAACTGGCCCACCTCAAAGAAATGAACCATGGCCCGGACTTCTGGGCCACCGTTGAATCGTTGTTGCCCGAGTTCGACACCGCGCGCCAGCAACTGAAACAGTTTCCCGATGACCTCACCCTGAGCTGAAGGCGAATCACACCATGAGAATGCTGCACACCATGCTGAGGGTCGGCGACCTTCAACGCTCGATCGACTTCTACACCAAGATGCTGGACATGACCCTGCTGCGAACGACCGACCGGCCCGAACAGAAATACTCGCTCGCCTTTGTCGGCTACGGCAGCAACCCCGAGCACGCCGAAATCGAACTGACCTACAACTACGGTGTCGATCAATACGAACTCGGCAGCGCCTTTGGTCATATCGCGATTGCGGTCAGCGATGCCGCAGCCACCTGCGCCCGGATCAAGGCTGCGGGCGGCATGGTCACCCGCGAGGCCGGTCCGGTAAAAGGCGGATCGACCGTGATCGCATTCGTGCAGGACCCGGACGGCTACAAGATCGAACTTATCGAGCGCAGCGCTCGCTGAGCGACCACAGCGCGTCGGCAATCTTTCCCCAGCGCTCGACCGAAATCTCCTCCGGCCGGGCGGTCGGTTCGAGCGCAAGACCCGCCTGCTCGAGATCGAGGCCCTGCTCGCGCAGCCAGGGCAGCAGCGTGCCGCGCAACATCTTGCGGCGCTGCGCAAAGGCGGCGGCCATGAGTCGCTCGAGGGTTGCAATGTCACCGGCAAGCGGCACCGCGCGAGGTCGCAGGCGAACAACCGACGACATCACCCGCGGCGGCGGATCGAAGGCCTCGGGCGGCACATCGAAGAGCTTCTCGACCATGAAGAAGGCCTGCATCATCACGCTGAGTCGCCCGAAATCAGCGACACCGGGCGCCGAGACGATACGGTCGACAACTTCTTTCTGAAGCATGAAGTGCGCATCGACGGTCGCCGCCCGACAGGACAGCAAACGGATGAGCAGCGGGCTCGAAATGTTGTAGGGCAGATTGCCGACCAGCCGCAAACGCCCGCCTGCGGCCAGCGCCGTGAAATCGAAAGCCAGGGCATCGGCCTCGTGAACCGTCAGCCTTGCCGGCGGCCAGGTCTTGCGCAGGCGCGCAACCAGATCGCGGTCAATCTCGACCGCATCGAGATGACCGATCCGATCGAGCAACTCCACAGTCAGTGCGCCGAGCCCCGGGCCGATCTCGACGAGTCGATCATCGTTACCGGGGTCGACCGCGTCGCCGATCGCGCCGAGGACTGAAGCGTCGGTCAGGAAATGCTGACCGAAACGCTTGCGCGGCGCATGCTTCACTGGTCCTCGAGGCGATATTCGACGTAGGCGCGGTCACGAACCTCGGTGACCCATTCCTGGAAGCGCTCGTTCGACTTGCGGGTGCGCAACAGGTTGCGGGTCGCAGAACGCACGCGATCGGCGGAGGCCTCGTCGGTGCGACGCTCGTTGACCTGGATCAGGTGATAGCCGAAGGGTGAGCGCACCGGCTCGCTGATCTGCCCGACTTCCAGCGCATCCATCGCTCGCTCGAACTCGGGAACGGTGTCGCCCTGGTAAACCCAGCCGAGATCGCCGCCCTGCCCGGCGCTGCCGTCGACCGAATACTGCCGCGCCATATCGGCAAAATCGACCGAACCGCCTCTCATGCGCGCGGCGATTTCGGTCAGACGTCGAATGACCTCGGTTTCGCTGTTGAGTTCATTGACCCGGATCAGGATATGGCGAACACGGGTCTGCTTGACCGGGCCACCGCCTGCATCGGACCATCCGCCGCCGCGCCGCTCGACCATCTTGAGAATGTGAAAACCGGCCGGGCTGCGAACCTCGTCGGCCACCTCGCCCGGCTTGAGCGGTGAGACCGCCTCAACGAAAAGCGTCGGCAGCCGGTCGACCGGTCGCATGCCGGTGATACCGCCCTGCACCGGCTCGCTGGTGGCGGCCAGGCTGCTGACGATGCGCGCAAAGTCGGTTCCGGTGCGTCCGGTGCGGACAATGGCCTGGGCCTGCTGCCTGGCCTTCGCGACCTTGTCGGCGGGCGCATCCTCACCGATCGGCACCAGAATCTGCGCGATGTTGAATTCGATTGCGGCGGTTTTCTGCTCGGCAATGTAGACATCGACCTCGGACTCGGACACCTGGATGCGCGAATCGATTTCGCGCTCCCGAAAGCGGGACACCGTCAGTTCGCTGGCGACTTCCTGACGGAAGGTCTGGAAGGACACGCCATCGGCTTCGAGTCGGGCACGAAACTGCGCAACAGTGAGCTGTGAGTCCTGGGCAACTCGGGCCACCGCCCGGTCGATGGTGACTTCGTCGATCCTGACGCCCATTTCACGGGCTGCCTGTTGCTGGGCGGCATCACCGATCATGCGCTCGAGCACCTGGCGCTGGAGATCCTGCTGCGGCGGCACGGTGACGCCCTGCGACGCGAGCCTGCGATTGATCGCGTCGACCTTCTGGCGCAACTCGCGATCAGTGATCGCCTCGGCGTTGACGATCGCGACGATGCGATCGATCAGGACCGGCGCGGACGGCGAGGTCGGCGAGGTCGGCGCGGTCGGCGCGCCGGCAGGCCTGGGCGATGATGACAGCCGGGGCGTCGCAAAGGACGCGCCACCCGCCGGGGTAGCCGTCGGCCTGACTGATACGCCAGTCGCAGAATCGGCAGTGGTGCCCGATATCTGCGCGATTGCTGCGGGCAGGCAAGCGCAGGCAAGCACAGACACCAGCAGCCGCACTGTCAAGGGAATCTTCATTCGTATCCGTAGAACCGCGAAGGCGGAGTTTCGCGACGCGAGGGTGGTCGATAACCGGGGATGTTGCGACGGAGTATATCGAACGGGTCCAGACCGAAGCGACCCAGCCCACCCAGCTCGAGCTGGGCAAAGACCGCAGTGGTGCTGGTCGAGGTTGCGGTCAGATAGCGCTGCACCACGAGACGAAGGGTCCAGCAATCTTCCTGGTATTCGAAACCGAGCAGTCCTTCGAGCAATTGCGGCTG
>CAMCXH010000190.1 GCA_945883285.1 Bordetella parapertussis
AAGGCCTGCCCAGCCTGGCCGATCTCGCCCTCTATCGCCAGTTGCGGTTTTCGATTGACGCTTTTTCTCACGGCTGGAACCAATGGGTCCTGAGTTACGACCGCAGCCGCCAGAAATCACTGCTGAGCAGCATCGGACTCGATTCGACCCAGCCTCAGGAAATCGCCGCCGCACTTGGCGTCGTTCTGGCGCTGGTGATCGCGGGCGTTGCACTGACCACCCTTCGTCCACAGATCAAACGCGATGCGGTCGAGTCGGCTTACGACATCTTCTGCGCGCGGGTTGCCGCGATCGGTGCGCCGCGTCTACAGGCCGAAACCGCCAGCCGATACCTCGAGCGCATCGATCCATTGCTGGAGCCCGACGATGCCGATCTCGCGCGGGAGATCGTTCAGACCTATTCGCAGCTGCGGTACGATCCGGCTACCTCCTCACCTGAACGGGTCCGCGACCTGCAACGCCTGGTCAAGGCCTTCAAACCCTGATGCAAGAGTTCTGCGCGGCGCGCCGCTGGCTTGCCGCTCTGATCCTGATACTCCCGGTTTCCACGCTGCAGGCTGCACCGCCCGCAAGCGTCGGCTGGGCGAGCCGCCCGGAAGTCGTCGAGTTCGTTCGCGAGATGGTCGACAGACATGGCTTCGATCCGGCCGGTCTGAACGATGTCTTCGAGCGCACCCGCACCGCCGACGCCGCGCTCAAGCTGATGGCACCGCCCCCTGTGAGCGGCAAGCGCTCATGGTCGGCCTACCGAGCCCGTTTCGTCGAACCGATCCGGATTCGCGAGGGCCTGCGCTTCTGGCGCGAGCAGGCTGACCCGATCCGACGCGCCTCCGAGCGGTTTGGCGTGCCGCAGGAGATCATTGTTGCCATCATCGGTGTTGAAACGGTCTATGGCCGCAACACCGGCGATTTCAGGGTCATGGACGCGCTCACGACGCTGGCCTTCGACTACCCGCGCCGAGCGCCCTTCTTTCGGGAGGAGCTCGAACAGTTTCTGCTGCTCAGCCGGGATGCCGCGGTCGATCCGCTGACGTGGCGCGGCTCCTATGCCGGTGCCATCGGCCTGCCCCAGTTCATGCCCGGCAGCATTCGCCGCCATGCGATCGATTTCGACGGCGACGGCCGTATCGACCTGCGGACGAGCACCAGCGATGCGGTCGGCAGCGTCGCGCGCTTTCTGTTCAATCACGGCTGGCGAGCGGGCGAGCCGACGCATTTTCAGGCGCTCGTCGATGATGAGGCGCGCGCTCGGCCGGCGGTCGAGGCGGGCGTGCCGCCCAAGCTGAACCTGGCCGACCTTGCCGCACTCGGCGTAGGCAGCCCGCAATCGATTGCTGGTGCAGATCTGCTGTCGCTGATCGATCTGCCAGACGGCGACAAGCCCACCCAGTACGTGCTGGGCACGAACAACTTCTGGGTGATCACCCGGTACAACCGGTCCTATTTCTATGCCATGTCGGTGATCGACCTGGCACGGGCGCTCAAGGACGCGGCCAATGCCCCTGCGCCGGCTCAGCCGGGGAAAAGACCGGTCGAGAGATAGCGGTCACCGCGATCGCACACAATGAACACAATCGTGGCGTTGTCGACTTCCTGGGCAACGCGAAGCGCGATGCAGCAGGCGCCTGCTGCAGACGGGCCGCAGAAGATCCCCTCTTCGGCCGCAAGACGTCGGGCCATCGCCTCGGCATCGGCCTGCGAGACGAACTCGATCCGGTCGACCATCGCATGCCGGTAGATCTTGGGCAGATAGGCCTGTGGCCACTTGCGAATCCCGGCAATCGATGACCCTTCATCGGGCTGGGCGCCGATGATCTGCACTTGCGGATTTTGCGACTTCAGATAACGCGAGACGCCGGTGATCGTGCCGGTCGTACCCATGGCCGAGACGAAGTGCGTCACCTGGCCGGCGGTGTCCTGCCAGATCTCCGGCCCGGTGGTCTCGAAATGCGCCGCCCAGTTGTCGTCGTTGGAAAACTGGTCGAGTACCCGCCCCTTGCCGTCGGCCTGCATCGCGTCGGCCAGGTCGCGGGCATGTTCCATCCCCTGCTCTTTGCTCACCAGGACCAGTTCGGCGCCGAAAGCCTTCATGGTCTGACGCCGCTCGACCGAGAGGTTGTCGGGCATGATCAGGACCATGCGATAGCCCTTGATGGCCGCCGCCATGGCCAGCGCGATGCCGGTATTGCCCGAGGTCGCCTCAATCAGGGTGTCGCCGGGACGGATCTCGCCGCGCGCCTCGGCCCGGGCGATCATCGCGATCGCCGGCCGATCCTTGACCGAGCCGGCCGGATTATCGCCTTCGAGCTTGCCGAGAATCACATTGCCGCGACGCGCCTGGGCCTCACCCGGAATGCGCTGCAGGCGAACCAGCGGCGTGCGGCCGATCACGGCATCGATGGTGGGGTAGTGCTGTCGTGTGGGTGTGTTCATCGAACGGTCGCCAATTTGAGGATGCCGGGCAGATCGGAATTCAGGATCGAATCGCGCAGCGCATCGATGGCTGCGAGTCGAGTGAAGCTGCGCCGCCAGGCCAGCACCACCCGGCGGGTCGGCGGCGGCGGCGCAAAAGGCACATAGGAGAGCAGGCCATCATCGCGGGCCTTGCCCGCCAGCACGGCAGCCGGCTGCGAGAGCCAGGGCAGCACCGTGATACCGATGCCCGAGGCGACCATATGACGAATGGTTTCGAGCGACGAGCCCTCGAAGGTCTTCTGGATGCCGCCGCTGGCCTGCGAGTAGCGCGACAGCTCGGGGCAGACCTCGAGCACCTGGTCGCGAAAGCAGTGACCCGCGCCCAGCAGCAGCATGGTCTGCTGCTTGAGTTCGACCGAGGAGATCGACTCGCGCTGCGCCCAGGGATGGCTGCAGGGGACAGCCACAACGAAAGGCTCCTCATAGAGCGGGCAGCTGTCAAAGCCCTGGTCGGGGAAGGGCTCGGCCATGATCGCGACATCGATGTCGCCCTGACGCAGCAGCTCGATCAGCCTGACCGTGAAGTTTTCCTGCAGCAGCAGCGGCATCTGCGGGGCGTCGCTGATGATGCGGGGCATGACCAGTGGCAGCAGATAGGGGCCGATGGTGTAGATGATGCCCAGACGCAGCGCACCAGCGAGCGGATCGACACCGTGACGGGCGATTTCGCGGAGGGTGCCGGTTTCGTCGAGCACGCGCTGGGCTTGCTCGACCACCTGCCGACCGACCGGCGTCACACTGACCTCGGTGCCACCGCGCTCGAAGAGCAGCACACCGAGCTCCTGCTCGAGCTTGCGCACGCCGACCGAGAGCGTCGGCTGGCTCACATGGCAAGCCTCGGCGGCCCGTCCGAAGTGCAGTTCTCGAGCGACCGCGACGATGTACTTGAGTTCGGTCAGCGTCATGCTCCAAATTCTAGCAGCGGCAGGCCCGGGCACCGGCGTGCGATCATCAGGGCACAGTACGCCAGCCCATCAACCCGACCTCACCCCACCATCAGCCTGCCATGCCGACCATCCCTTATCTGCCTGTTGATCTTGCCGAGCCGCGCGAGATCGTCGATGTCATTCGCGCCCGCCGCGGCGGCACGCTTCAGCATCTCGACCGGATCCTGCTGCATTGCCCGCCGGTGGCTGCCGGCTGGAACACGATGCTGGGATCGGTGCGCCGTGACATGACCCTGAGCCCGAAGCTGCGCGAACTCGCGATGTGCGCAGTCGCCATGCTCAACCAGGCCGAGTACGAGTGGTTTCACCACGCACCGCTGCTGATCGAGGCGGGTGCCACGCCGGCGCAGATGGCCGCGCTTCGCGACCCGATTGCCGCCCTGAAAACCGAAGGCCTCTTCGATGCCGCCGAGCGCGCCGCACTGGCACTGACCATCGAGATGACACGCACCGTCAAAGTCAGCCCAGAGACCATGGCCGCTGTCAAAGCGGTCCTGCCCGACGATCGGCAGGTATTCGAACTGGTGATGACGATCGCGGCCTACAACATGGTCTCGCGCATTCTGGTGGCGACCGGCATCGAGATCGAATGACGGTTTTCGGCTGACGCACGGCGGCCTGGGGCACTCGCGGCCTCAGGCCTTCAGAAACTCCTCGCGACCCGCCAGCCAGCGGGCCAGATGCGCGTCGACCGGCTGAGGGGGGCCGGCGAGCATCGCGTCGGCTTCGATGCGCGCCGCATCGACCAGGTCGGCATCACGGTCGAGGTCGGCAAATCGCAGCAGGGCCAGCCCCGATTGCCGTGCACCCAGAAACTCACCCGGGCCGCGCAGTTGCAGATCGCGGCGAGCGACCTCGAAGCCATCGGTGGTCTCGTACATGGTCTTGAGCCGTTCGCGGGCATTGGCCGACAGCGGCGGGCGATATAGCAGCACGCACACGCTTTGCGCGCTGCCGCGCCCGACCCGCCCGCGCAACTGGTGCAGCTGTGACAGGCCGAATCGCTCGGCATGCTCGATCACCATCAGCGAGGCATTGGGCACATCCACACCCACCTCAATCACGGTGGTGGCCACCAGCAGATCGATCTCGCCGCGCACGAAAGCGTCCATGGTGGCGGCCTTCTCAGCCGCCGGCAGCCGGCCATGGATCAAGCCGACGCGCAGTTCGGCCAGCTCGGCCGACAGCGATTCGAAGGCGTCGATCGCGGTCTGCAGGTCGAGGGTTTCGGACTCTTCAATCAGCGGGCAGACCCAATAGACCTGCCGACCCAGCGCGACCGCGGTCCGTACCCGCTCGACCACCTCTGCATGGCGCGACTGGGTCACCAGCTTGGTGATCACCGGCGTGCGACCCGGCGGCAGCTCGTCGATCACCGAGACATCCAGGTCGGCGTAATAGCTCATTGCGAGCGTGCGCGGGATCGGTGTCGCGCTCATCATCAGCTGGTGCGGCAAGGCATCGCCGCGGGTTGCCCGCAGGGCCAGGCGCTGTGCGACACCGAAGCGATGCTGCTCGTCGACGATCGCCAGACCAAGCGTCGGCAACTCGACCGAGTCTTCGACCAGCGCATGCGTGCCGACCAGCAGATCGACCTCGCCGGCGGCCGCCAGGGCCCGCACCTTCTTCTTGGCCGAGGCAGTGAGCGAGCCCGACAGCCAGGCCACCCTCACACCAAGTGGCTCAAGCCAGGGGCCAAGCTTGCGAAAGTGCTGCTCGGCGAGGATTTCAGTGGGCGCCATCAGGGCGGCCTGCCGACCGCTGCCGATCGCCTGCATCGCGGCCAGTGCCGCCACCACCGTCTTGCCGCTGCCGACATCGCCCTGTAAAAGACGGTTCATCGGCTCGCTGCCGGCAAGGTCGCGCGAGATCTCGTGCCAGGCACGCTGCTGGGCGCCGGTGAGCGCGAAGGGCAGTGCCGCCAGCAGACGCTGTGTCTGGGCATGATCGGGCAGGGGCACCGCACGCTGGCCGGCACGGGCGGCGCGGGCTCGCTTGAGTGACAGTTGCTGTGCAAGCAGTTCCTCGAAGGCCAGACGCCGGCAGGCCGGATGCGAGCGGTCCTCGATCGCCGACAGGGGGGTATCCGGCGGCGGCTGGTGCAGCAGACGCAGCGATGGCATCAGCGCCGGCAGGCCGAGTCGCTCGGCGCATCCGGGGCGAAGCGTGTCGGCCCAGTCGGTACGGGCCAGCGCCTCGAGGATGCTGCGGCGCAGATCGGATTGGCCGATGCCGGCCACCGTGGGATAGACCGGCGTGAGCGTGGCGGGCAGCCGATCGGCGCCACCCAGCATCCGGTAGCGCGGATGGACCATCTCAAGTCCGAAGAGACCACCGCGCACCTCGCCCATGGCACGCAGGCGGCGACCGACCGCGAGCTGAGCAACCTGCGAGCCGTAGAAATTCAGAAAGCGCAGGCCGATACGGCCGCTGCCATCATCGAGTTCGACCTGCAGCATGCGTCGGGGTCGGGCAACGATCTCGTTGCTGCAGACCTCGCCGGCCACCTGGGCGGTCTCGCCGGGTGACACATCGGCGATCGCGACGATACGGGTCTCGTCTTCGTAACGCAGGGGCAGATGCAGCAGGAGGTCGGCTTCGGTGCGGATGCCGAGCCGCGCGAACTTGCCGAGGTCGGTCACCGCAAGCGAGGGATCAGGCCAGCACCATGATCGCTTCGGCCTCGAAGCGCGCGCCCCGCGGCAGGCTCGCCACGCCGACGGTCGAGCGCGCCGGATAGGGCTGCGCAAAGTAGGTCTGCATGATCTCGTTGGCCTTGGGAAAATCGGCCAGATCGGTCAGAAAAAGCGTGAGCTTGACCACGTCGGTGAGCGAGCCGCCGGCGGCCTCGGCCACCGCCATCATGTTCTGGAAGGCACGATGGACCTGCGCCTCGAAGCCACCCTCAACCAGTTGGCCGCTCACCGGATCGAGCGCAATCTGGCCTGACAGATAGACCGTGTTGCCGACCCTGACCGCCTGCGAATAGGGGCCGATGGCGGCCGGGGCGCCGGCGCTCGAGATGATGGACTTGCTCATGGGCGGACTCCGTGAAGGGATCCGCCGATGTTAGCCCAAGCCAGCAGGCCGGCCTCAGGCTGCCAGCGGTGTCCTGTGCAGCGCCGCCAGGTCGATCTTGTAGAGCTGCGCGACGTTGTCG
>CAMCXH010000191.1 GCA_945883285.1 Bordetella parapertussis
CACGGTTCGGGTGCGCTTGTCCACCCGAATCGGTTCAGCGACGTGTGGAGCAGGGCCCGGCGATCTGCTTGCCGCCGACAATCAGATTCGCGTCAGGTCCGCGAATAATGAGAAGGGCATTGCCCTGGGTGTAGCGCTGGCCGGCTGCACCCGCCTGCTGGGCAAGCAGCCAACTGTCGGTGCGCAGGCGAACGACGGCTTGTCCACTGCCGACCGCAAGCTGCATCGGTGAGCCTCCTGGACAATCGTAACTGCTCAGTCGCCAATCGGGGTCGCGTGCGAAGACCATTGTTGCGGCGTCCTCGGTGCGCAGTTCAAGCAGTCCGCGCACCAGTGCGGCCGATCTGACCTGTCCGAGCTGACGCCCAAAGCGTGTGGCCTCCGATCCGGGCGGGCAGGCCATGCGGGTGGTGGCCAGCGGGCCGATCTTCAGCGAATTGCCATCCTGGCGCCAGCTTGAGCTGCCCCGATTGCAATCGATTTGCGCGGCCAGTTGCCCGCCATCAAGAAACTCGAGGTTGAAACTGCCGGGATCGGTGGGCGCGACGAATTCGGCAGTCCCGATCGTTCCGAGCCAGTACCAGCTTGAGGCGGCAAGCGACGGTCCGGGCGCGGCCGGCTTGGTGCTGGCAGCAGGGGACGGTCCGGGCGAGTTGCCTTCAATCGGCGCACCGGGTGGCGCAAGCTCGACCGGCTTGGGGAGAGAACCCGGTTGCCCGAGCGGTACCTGGGTGGGCGCGCATCCGGCAATCAGAAATGCCCCGGTCAGGGCCGACGCAATCATCCGTCCTGTTCGCGCTTGGCTGGCTGACATATGCCGTCTCCAAATTGAAAAAGGCGCCGAATGTGGCGCCTTCAGTTGATTCGGGGCCGACCTGTCGGTCGGCCCTTCTGTCATGACTGCCGATGCCGATCAGCGAACGACCATCATCATTTCACGCTTGCCGCCCTTGTAGGTATAGAAGGTCAGCGCGCCGTTGAGAATGTCGCCTTTCGCATCGAAGGCGATCTTGCCGGTCACGCCGTCATAGCTGACCTTGGACAGGGCAGGCAGATACTTCTTCGGATCGGCCGAGTTGGCGCTTTGCATGGCGGTTGCCATCACCATCGTCGCGTCATAGACATAGGGTGCATAGATCTGCACGTCCGTGCCGGTGCGCTTCTTGAAGCTGGCCTTCCAGGCGTCGAGGGCTGCCGCCTTGTCCGGGCTGACACCGCCGGCTTCTGCGCAGATCACCTGCCCGTCGGCCATGCCGTCGCCGGCAAGCTTGATCAGCTCGCTCGAGCAGATGCCGTCACCGCCCATGAATTTGGCATCGATGCCGAGCTGCTTCATCTGGCGCAGCATCGGGCCTGCCACCGCGTCCATGCCGCCATAAAAGACCACGTCGGGCTTCGCACCCTTGAGCTTGGTCAGGATGGCGTTGAAGTCGGTGGCTTTGTCGTTGGTGAATTCACGACCGACCACCTTGCCACCGGCTGCTTTGACCGACTTCTCGAACTCATCGGCCACGCCCTGCCCATAGGCGGTGCGGTCATCGATGATGGCGATGCTCTTGGCCTTCAGATCCTTGACCGCATAGCGACCCATGACGCCGCCGAGCTGGCCGTCATTGGCGACCACGCGAAACGCGGTCTTGAAGCCCTGCATGGTGTACTTGGGGTTGGTTGCCGAAGGCGAGATCTGGACGATGCCGGCATCGTGATAGATCTTGGAGGCCGGAATGGTGGTGCCCGAATTCAGGTGACCGATCACGCCATTGACCTTGGCATCAACCAGCTTCGTGGCAGCCGCCGTGCCCTGCTTGGGATCGGCACCGTCGTCTTCAGCGATCAGCTCGAACTTGACCGTCTGACCGCCGATCTTGATGCCTTTGGCGTTGAGGTCTTCGATGGCGAGTTTGGCGCCGAGTTCGTTGTCCTTGCCCAGGTGCGCAATCGCGCCGGTGAGCGGGCCGACATGGCCGATCTTGACCACAAGCTGAGCTGAAGCCGATGCCGACAAGCTCACAAATACAGTGGTAACAGCCATGCCTAATACGGTCTTGACAAGCTTCATTGAATCATTCTCCAGGGGTGTGATCGGTAAATTGACGGGCCGGGCAAGTCGAACAGGAGGGCTGTGAGGGTGTCACAACCATTGTTCGATTAACCGCAAAGGTTACCAGCAGCCGTTCCTCGATTGCCACTGCTATTTGCAGCGAGACTGTCTGCTCGCGACATCGCTGGCCCGACGCCGGCCTAAGGTGCCGATTGACCTGCGCACCAACCCTTGAGATGCTTGAGGGCTATGTCGATTCAATACTGGTGGTGGTTGCTGGCGCTGGGCCTGGGGATCCTCGAACTGGTCACCGGCACCTTCTATCTGCTTGTCATCGCCTGCGGATGCGTTGCTGCAGGCGTCGCAGCCGCCCTCAATGGCCCGCTCTGGTTGCAGTGCCTGACTGCGGCGGCGATCAGTCTGGCAGGCGCCGCCTGGGTGCGCCGCTCGCGCACCGGTGCGTCTTCCCTGCTGCCGGCCGGGCGTAACGCGGATGTGCTCGCCGATATCGGCGAACGGGTTCAGGTCGATGCCTGGGATGCCAATGGCCTGGCCCGCGTCCACTATCGCGGTACACAATGGACCGCCCGAATCGCTCGCGGACAGACGCCAGAGCCTGGCGAGTTCATCATTCGAGAGGTCGTGGGCAATCAGCTGGTGCTCAGCCGACATTGACGGCGGCGCGCAAGGCCGACACTACCCGGCGGTGACAATTGCCGGCCATCAAGCAAGTGAGGAATGAATGATCGGAAGCAGTATCATCGCCGCAGTGGTCCTGGTCCTGGCCGTGGTGGTCATCATCCAGACGCTCAAGGTCGTGCCGCAGCAGCATGCGTGGGTGGTCGAACGGCTGGGCAAGTACCACCGCACCCTCACGCCTGGCCTGTCTTTCGTGGTGCCCTTCATCGACCGGGTGGCCTACAAGCACCTGCTCAAGGAAATCCCGATGGATGTTCCGAGCCAGGTCTGCATCACCAAGGACAACACCCAGCTGACCGTCGATGGCGTGCTCTACTTTCAGGTCACCGATCCCACCCGTGCCTCCTACGGGTCGTCCAACTTCATTGTTGCGATCACCCAGCTCTCGCAGACCACGCTGCGCTCGGTGATCGGCCGGCTCGAACTCGACCGGACCTTCGAGGAGCGCGATTTCATCAACAGCAGCGTGGTCTCGGCGCTTGATGAGGCCGCGATGAGCTGGGGCGTGAAGGTGCTTCGCTACGAGATCAAGGACCTCACGCCGCCGGCCGAGATCCTGCGCTCGATGCAGGCGCAGATCACCGCCGAGCGCGAAAAGCGCGCCCTGATCGCCGCATCGGAAGGTCGCAAGCAGGAGCAGATCAATATCGCCACTGGTGAGCGCGAAGCCTCGATCCAGCGCTCGGAGGGTGACAAGCAGGCCGAGATCAACAAGGCGCAGGGGCAGGCGGCAGCGATCCTGTCGGTGGCCGGTGCGACCGCGGCCGCGCTTGAGCGCATCGCCCAGGCCATCGAGCGGCCGGGCGGCATGAATGCGGTCAACCTCAAGATCGCCGAGCAGTATGTCCAGGCCTTCGGTGAGCTGGCGCGCCAGGGCAATACCCTGATCGTGCCGGCCAATCTGGCCGATATGTCGTCGCTGATTGCCAGCGCGATGACGGTCGTCAAGCAGCCGGTGGCCGGCACGCCTGCAGTGCGTCCGCCGGCCTGATTGCAGACCTGCAGCAGACCTGCAGCAGACCTGCGCGCATCAGCCCGAAACCCGGGTACCGCTTTTGACGATGCGCTGCTTTTCGCGCTGCCACTCGCGCTCGCGTTCGGCATCGCGCTTGTCGTATTGCTTCTTGCCCTTGGCAAGTCCCACTTCAAGCTTGATCCGCCCGCCCTTGTAATGCAGATCAAGCGGCACCAGCGTGAAGCCGGCGCGCTCGACCTTGCCGATCAGCTTGGCAATCTCATGCCCATGCATCAGCAGCTTGCGGGTGCGGGTGGGGTCGGGGTTGACATGGGTCGATGCGGCAGTCAGCGGCGAGATGTGCGCGCCTAGCAGGGCCAGCTCTGCGCCGCGCACAATGACGTAGGCCTCTTTGAGGTGGGCTCGGCCGGCGCGGATGGCCTTGACCTCCCAGCCCTCCAGAACCAGCCCCGCCTCGAACTTCTCCTCGATGAAGAAGTCGTGGAAGGCCTTGCGATTGTCGACAATGCTCATGGTGTGCCGTCATGACGACGGCCGGGTAGAATTCGGTCGAGTCTAGCAGCCCGCCCCGGCCTGCGTCAGTCAAGCCCAACTCAGAGCCTCGCATGCCGCTGGTCAACAAGTCGGTTCTCGTTCCCTATGGTGCTGCGCGCATGTTCGAGCTGGTCGAGCGCGTCGAGGATTACCCGCATTTCTTGCCCTGGTGCGGCGGCGCGCAGGTCCATGAGCGCACCGACGATTTTTTGGTGGCCACACTGCGAATCGACTATCTCGGGCTGCGCCAGTCGTTCACCACCGAGAACCGCCAGGTCCGCGACCAGCGCATCAGCCTGACGCTGCGCGATGGGCCTTTCTCAAAGCTCGATGGCCAGTGGGTGTTCACGCCCTTGCGGGCCGATGCCTGCAAGGTCGAATTCTCGCTTGACTATGTGTTTGCCGGCGCGCTGCTGTCGCGCGCCTTGTCGCCGGTGTTCGACCAGATTGCCGGCAGTTTTATCGACGCCTTCGTGAGGCGAGCTGAAGCCCTTTATGGCTGAGACGCCTGAGCCGCCATCCGGGGGTCGATTGTCGATCGAGGTGGTCTGGATCGGGGTCGATCCGCCCTTGCGCATTGCACTGGATGTTGATGGCGGCACGACGGTGGCGCGGGCCTTGGCGCTCAGTGGGGTGGCACGGCTGATTGGCGACTGCTCGAGCAGCGGGTCGTCAGACGAAGCAGGCTTTCCGTGGGAAGGCGATTCGATTGGCGTGGCCTGCTACGGGCGTCGCATCGCACTCACCGACCCCTTGCACGATGGTGATCGGATCGAACTGTTACCCCGGGTAATCGTCGATCCGAAAATCGCCCGCCAGCGCAGGGCAGATCATCGCAGGCGTCTTGCCGGCGAGAGGCGCTGGACGCCCGATCGGGCGGTTCAGGACTTGCCGTCTAGCCCTTGCAGGCAAGCTTGATCACCTTGCGGGCCTGATCAGCCCTGGCTTCACGCTGACTGTCGTCGAGGACTTCGCGCTCGCCTGCGGCATTGATCTGTAACAGGCGCATGCCGCTGTCGACCGCCGCAAGATTCGAGCGTGCGGCCGCGCACTGCTCGGCCATCTCGCGGTCGCGATCGGCCGCTTCTGCGGTCTTGCGTTCGGCGGCGGCCTTGTCTGCGGCGCGCTTGCGCGATTCGAGCTCGCGATCAGCCGGCGTCAGTGCAGCCGCCTTGTTGACCGATGCCGGCTTGTCCTGCCCGACCGCTTGCTCCGCCGAGCCACCCGATCCGACGGCTGCTACCGCAGGGGCCTGCCGCACGGGTGCATTGAGCACCGCGCTGGGCGCGACCGAAACGGGAGGTGGCAAGTCGGAGTACACCGTTCGACCATTGGCATCGCGCCATTTGTATTGCGCATTCGCGTCGGCGGCGGCGAGAGCCAGCAAAAGGATCGGAAGAAGGTGACGCAACAGCATGACGCCTGAACCTTGAAGTCAGACCGGGTGGTGCACATAGCGTATGTCGAGGACGCGGCGAACTCGCACTTGTGCCGACCGGCGGAAAGCGGCTCTGGCCGGACGGAGTCGGTATAATTCATTTTTGAGCCGTGAGGCGCCCATGCGACTTGCCAAGAAAGCGCTGACCTTCGACGACGTCCTTCTCGTTCCCGCCTTCTCCGACGTCCTGCCTCGTGATACCTCGCTGTCGACCCGCCTGACCCGTGGCATCACGCTGAACATTCCGCTGGTGTCTGCTGCCATGGATACCGTGACCGAGGCGAGGCTTGCCATCGCCATCGCCCAGGAAGGCGGAATCGGCATCGTCCACAAGAATTTTTCGCCGGCCGAGCAGGCGCGGGAGGTGGCTCGCGTCAAGCGATTCGAGGCTGGCATCGTGCGCGATCCGATCACTGTCACCCCCGACATGCCGGTGCGTGAAGTGCTCGACATCACCCGCCAGCACCGCATCTCGGGCTTGCCGGTGGTGGTGGGTCGTCAGGTGGTCGGTATCGTCACCAACCGCGACCTCAGGTTTGAAACACGCCTGGATGAACCGGTGTCCTCCATCATGACACCGCGTGAGCGGCTGGTAACCGTTAGCGAGGGCGCGCCGCTTGAAGAAGCCAAAGCGCTGATGCATCAGCATCGCCTTGAACGCGTGCTGGTGGTCGATGCCGCGTTTTCGCTGCGTGGTCTCATCACCGTCAAGGACATCCTCAAATCCACCGAGCATCCCAATGCCAGCAAGGACGAGTTCGGCAAGTTGCGGGTCGGTGCAGCGGTTGGCGTCGGTCCCGATTCGGATGAGCGCATCGAGCTCCTGGTCAAGGCCGGGGT
>CAMCXH010000192.1 GCA_945883285.1 Bordetella parapertussis
CTCTCGCAGATCGATGGAAAATCCGGTTGCCGCACGGGCCCGGCCGAAGGCGACCCCGACATTGTCGTAGCGCCCTCCCCGACCGATGGCATTAGGAAGCCCATCGACATAGGCCGCGAAAATCACGCCACTGTGATAACGGTAACCCCGCGCATCGCCAAGATCGAGCGCCACCTCGACATCGAGGCTGGCAGCCGACGCGAGCAGCGGCGACTCGGCAAGCTGCTGCAATTGTCGCAGGGCCTGCGTGACCGCGGGCAGATCGGGCAAGCATATCGCTGCACGCGCAAGCACCTCCTCAACCGGGCCAAGCAGACCCGGCAAGGCCAGCAGGGCACGACGAATCGGGGAGTCGGGCACGGTCGCGAGCAACTCGGCCAGTGCTGGCGAGTCTTTCGACTGAATCAGCGGAAAGACCTCGTCTTCCGAGAGTTGCGGCAATTGAGCAAGCAGGGTGCGCACCACATCGACATGTCCGAGGTCGATTCGCACTCGCGACACCCCGGCCAACTGCAGCGACTGCAACAGCAACTCGATGGCTTCGAGATCGGCTTCAAGCCCGGGATGTCCATAGAGCTCGGCACCGATCTGCAGCGGCTCGCGGGTCGACAGCGGACCTGAGGCACGCGTGTGCAGAACATTGGCGGCATAGCAAAGACGGGTGATTCCCGCACGGTCAAGCAGATGCGAATCGATCCGGGCAACCTGCGGCGTGATGTCTGCCCGCACGCCCATCGTGCGCCCCGACAACTGATCAATCAGCTTGAAAGTCTTCAGATCGAGATCGTGACCACTGCCGGTCAGCAGCGATTCGATGTATTCGATCATCGGTGGCATGACCAGTTCATAGCCATAGGTGCGATAGAGATCGAGCAGGCGCCGGCGCAGCATTTCGATTCGACGCGCCTCGCTGGGAAGGATGTCGGAAATGCTTTCGGGCAGCAGCCAGCGCGGCATGAACCGGACCTTGGAGAGGGAACCGCTCAGCCGGCGAATGCCAGCAGCAGCACACCGGCCGCCGTGGCCATCAGGCCCATGAATCGAAGCTGACCGTCACGCAATTCGGCCATCCGCTGCATCGCGGCGCGCCATCCGGCCGGGAAAGACAGCGGCATCAGGCCTTCGATCAGGAGCACCATGCCCAGAGCAGACAGCAACATCGACGGGTTGCCTACTTCGACCGAGCCGCAGGCGCTGCGGACGGACCACCCGGTGCCCGGAAATAGCGGAAGAAATCCGAAGACGGATCAAGCACCAGCACATCGGACCCGCGACCGCGGAAGCTGTTGCGATAGGCCTCGAGACTGCGATAAAAGCCGGCGAACTCGGGATTTTTGCCGAAGGCATCAGCAAAGAGCGCCGAGGCCTTGGCATCGCCTTCGCCCTTGACCTGCTGAGCATCACGATAAGCCTCTGCGATCAGCACGTCTCGCTGACGGTCGGCATCAGCCCGGATCTTTTCGGACTCGGCTGCGCCAGTCGCACGCCGCTCATTGGCGACGCGCTTGCGCTCGGACTGCATGCGATCAAAGACCCGCTCCGAGACTTCAGGGGCGAAATCCACCCGCTTGAGACGCACGTCGATGACTTCTGCGCCGATCTGCTTGGCGTCTTCGTTCATCTTGCCCCGCACGGAATCGAGTAACTCCTGACGTTTGCCCGAGATGACATCAGTGACCGTCTTTTTCGCGACCTCATTGTTGAGCGAATCGCGAAGACTGCGCTGCAGGCGATCGCTGGCGATCAGCTCGCTGCCACCGACCGACACGAAGAACTGGCGAGGATCGGCGATCCGCCATTTCACGAAGGTATCGATCTGGACGTTGAGCTTTTCGGAGGTGATGAAACGGTCGACGTCGGCGGTATCGATGGTGAGAATACGGTTATCGAAGTACTGCACATTCTGGAAGGGCGGCGGCAGCTTGAAATGCAGACCGGGGCGGGAGACGACTTCCTTGATTTCGCCAAGTGCAAAAACCACGGCGTACTGGCGCTGATCGACAACGAAAAACATCGTCGATGCGAGACCCAATGCAACAAGGATGCCTAAAAGGATGGGGGCGAGTCGGTTCATGGTAGGCCTTTGTCAGCGACTCAATCAGCGGCCGGCATCGCGTTCGCGACCGCGCAGGCCATCACGCGACATGGCGGGCGGCATGGTGGGGGTTTCGCCGCGCGGCTGCTCTGGCGCATTGCCGGGCACAGTCGCAGGCGATGCCGCTGACGCAGCGCGGGTTGCTTCTGCCGAAGCAGCCTGCTGAACCAGCTTGTCCAGGGGCAAGTACATGAGGTTGCCGCTCGCACGGGAGTCGATGTAAACCTTGCTGGTGTTGGCGAAGATCTGTTGCATGGTGTCAAGGTAGAGTCGATCACGCGTCACCTGCGGCGCCTTGCTGTACTCGGTGAGGACTTGCCTGAAACGGGACGCATCACCTTCTGCCGACGCGATCACGCGTTGCTTGTAGCCTTCGGCTTCCTGCTGCAGACGTCCGGCGGTACCACGAGCCTTGGGGATCACATCGTTGGCATAGGCTTTGCCTTCGTTGATCAGACGCTCACGGTCCTGGGCAGCCTTGTTGGCATCCTCAAAAGCGGCCTGGACCTGCTCAGGCGGCTGGGCCTGCTGGATGGTCACATCGACGATGCCGATACCCGCCTTGTAGCGATCGGCAATCGACTGCATCAACTTGAGCGCATCCTTGGCGACCTGCTCTTTCTCTTCGTAGAGCACCTGATCGATGCCCATTCGCCCGACCACCTCGCGCACCGCGGTTTCAGCGGCCTGGCGCACGATCTCTTCGGGCGCGCCGCCGGGATTGTTATTGAACAGGAAGGCCTTGGGATCGGTGATCCGGTACTGGACCGCAAACTGCAGATCGACGATCGCCTGGTCACCGGTCAGGATCAGCGACTCGCGGGCGACCTTGTTCTTGACGTTGGTGCGATAGCCGACTTCGACCTGGCGCAGACGTTGAACGTCGACCGGCTCGACAGTCTCGATCGGGTAAGGCATGTGCCATTTGAAGCCGGCGGATTCGACCATGTAGCGGAATTCGCCGAAACGCAGCACCGCAGCGGCCTGCCCTTCCTGGACGATGTAGAAACCACTGCCCAGCCAGAGCAGGAATGCCGCACCGAGCAGCAGTGCCAGACCGGTCCCGGCACCACGCAAGGATGGGCCGAACTGACCGCCTCCCTCACGCGGCGGCTCGCCACCGCTGCCGCCTTTCGTGAAAACACGGTTCAGACGGCGATTGAAATCGCGCCAGAGTTCGTCGAGGTCGGGAGGCCCATCGTTGCCGCCACTCGGGCGTTGCTGACGGGAACGCTGATCGTCCTGACCGGAGGAGCCACTGCGGCCCCAGCCCGGATCATTGAGCGATAGCAAAGCGCGAATTCGGGTCCACATCTGGCAGGCCGTTGGGGTTGGTCGATAAATCGGGAGAGTAAACACCAGCCTCCAGGCCTCGCGTGCCGGAGGAAGCGGACAGTGCCCTGCGAAGCAACGGCAAACCTTCACCGGTTCGGGCGCTTAAAAACAACCGGTGGATGCTACCACAGCCGTCGAGCTCAACATCAGGCTCAAGACCGGCGAGATCGATCTTGTTCCAGACCAGCCACTGCGGCACCCGATCGGCGCCGATGTCTGCCAAAACGCGCTGGACTTGCTCGATCTGCTCTGCCCGGTCGTGGGCAGCAGCATCGACAACATGAAGCAGCAGATCGGCCTGCGCGGTTTCGTCGAGCGTCGCGCGAAACGCTTCGACCAGCTGGTGGGGAAGGTCGCGCACGAAACCGACAGTATCGGACAGAACGATTTCGCAACCCGGGCCCAGAACCAGCTTGCGGGACAGGGTGTCGAGTGTGGCAAAGAGCTGGTCGGCGGCATAGGTGCCAGCCCCGGTCAAGGCATTGAACAAGGTGGACTTTCCGGCGTTGGTATAGCCCACCAGCGACACCTTGAAAGCCGCGTTGCGGTCGCGGGATTTGCGCCGGGTCTGGCGCTGGCGCTCGCTGCGGTCCAAGCGCTCCCTAACCTGCTTGATACGGTTTCCAAGCATGCGGCGATCCATCTCGAGCTGGGTTTCGCCAGGCCCGCCCCGAACGCCGATGCCACCACGCTGACGCTCAAGGTGACTCCACGCACGGACCAGTCGTGAAGACTGATGCTGCAACTGGGCGAGTTCGACCTGGAGCTTGCCCTCGGTGCTGCGGGCCCGTTGCCCGAAAATATCGAGGATCAATTCGGTGCGGTCGAGTACTCGAACCTTCCATAAGCGCTCGAGGTTGCGCTGCTGGACGGCCGAGATTTCATGATCAAAAAGAACCAGTTGGGTGCCGTCGGCGGCAAGCAGCGCAGCAATCTCATCGGCCTTGCCAGTGCCGATATACAGTTTCGGATCGGGACGCGGTCGATGACAGATCAGTCGGGCTGCCACGGCATGGCCGGCAGACTCTGCGAGTGCGCAGAGCTCATCAAGCGACGAATCGTCTCGGCGCTCTCGACCCAGTGCAACGCCGATCAGCAGCGCACGGGAAACAGGGGAGTCTGAATTGTTCAGCTTTCGGTGCCTTCAGCCTGGAAATTGACCGGCCGGGCCGGAACCACGGTCGAGATCGCATGCTTGTAAACCATCTGCGTCACGGTGTTACGCAGCAAAACGACATACTGGTCGAAGGAATCGATCTGACCCTGCAGCTTGATGCCATTGACGAGGTAGATCGACACCGGAACCTGCTCCTTTCGAAGCAGATTGAGGTAAGGGTCTTGCAACAGCTGTCCTTTATTGCTCATCGGGGCTCCGGTGCTTCCTGATCGTCTTGTCGGTTGTGGGGGCGAAACGCTGCGTGGCAAGTCTCACCTGATGAATCTATCGAATTGACCGGCCGTTGGCTATCGGGTGAAGCGGCCGAAAGGGCAGTAAGGATTCGCCGGTCTCAGCGCGCATAGGGGTTGCTGGAGGTGCGGAATTCGATCCGCAGGGGCGTTCCCTGGAGCTCGAAGCGCTCGCGAAACCATCCCTCGAGATAGCGCCGATAGCTGTCCGGCACCTTGTCGAGGGAGTTGCCGTGAATAACGACGATCGGCGGGTTCTGTCCGCCCTGATGGGCATAGCGCAACTTCGGTCTGATCGTGCCGCGACGCGGTGGCTGCTGACGCTCGACCGCTTCGATCATCGAGCGCGTCAGTCTCGGCGTCGAGAGCTTGGCAGTGGCCGCTGCAAAGGCCTCATCGACCGATCGCATCAGGGCTCCGACACCGCGGCCTTCGGTGGCCACGACGAAATGCAGCCGGGCGAACGAGAGAAATCCGAGCTTGCGGGCGAATTCGACCTTGATGCGATCGCGGTGATGCGAATCGGCCAGATCCCACTTGTTGATACCGACAACCACCGCCCGCCCGGCCTCGAGCAGATAGCCCGCGATATGGGCGTCCTGATCGGCGACATCCTCGGCCGCATCGAGCAGGAGGATGCAGACATTGCTGTCTTCGATCGCCTGCAAGGTCTTGACGACCGAAAACTTCTCGATCACATCGGTCACCTTGCCTCGCCTGCGCATGCCCGCGGTGTCAATCAGGGTGTAGGGTCGGCCGCCGCGTTCGAAATCGATCGCCACCGCATCGCGAGTGGTGCCAGGCTGATCGAAGGCGATCATCCGTTCCTCGCCGAGCAGCGTATTGACCAGCGTTGATTTCCCGGCATTCGGACGACCGACCACCGCCACTTTCACCCGTCGCGGTCCACGCGGGTCGGCTGCCACAGCAGCCGGGGCCGCGCCTGCTCCGGCTGGTGCAGGCTGCGCGTCGAGGGCCGCAAGCTCGGCGGCAGTGGGTGCCCGAACATCTTCAGAAGCTGGCTCATCGGCGATCGGCGAATCGAGCTCAGGCAGGGCGTCCTCAATCAGTTCTCGAACGCCATCACCGTGCGCGGCAGAAATCGCAAAGGGCTGCCCCAGCCCGAGCGACCAGAAATCGGCAATCGTCTGCTCACGCGCCATACCTTCGGTCTTGTTGACCGCGAGCAAGACCCGTGAAGCCGTACGGCGCAACTCATTGGCGATATCCCGGTCGCGTGCCGCCATGCCGGCGCGCCCGTCGACCACGAAGACCACGAGATCAGCCTCGATCACCGCCTGGCGGGCCTGTCGAGCCATCTCCGCGGCGATGCCGTCACGGGCAACCGGCTCAAAGCCCCCGGTGTCGATCACGATGAAGCGTCTGTCAGCGTACCGTCCCTGGCCATAATGGCGGTCGCGGGTCAGACCCGGGATGTCGTGTACCAGGGCGTCTCGACTGCGAGTCAGGCGATTGAAGAGCGTCGACTTGCCGACGTTGGGTCGACCGACGATCGCAACAACCGGCGTCGGAACCCTGCCCTGCGTCACTCGACCCG
>CAMCXH010000193.1 GCA_945883285.1 Bordetella parapertussis
CGCACGTTGTAGTTCTTGGCCTTGGCGGCAATCGCCTGAACGATCCGGTTCATTGCGAAGATCGAATCGAAATCGTTGGCGGTCACGATCAGTGCACGATCGGCATGCTGCAGGGGTGCGGCAAAACCGCCGCACACCACGTCGCCCAGCACATCGAAGATCACCACATCGGTGTCCTCAAGGAGGTGATGCTCCTTGAGCAGCTTGACGGTCTGACCGACAACATAGCCGCCGCAACCGGTGCCGGCCGGCGGGCCGCCTGCTTCGACACACATCACGCCGTTGTAGCCCTCGAAAACAAAGTCTTCGAGACGCAACTCTTCGGCATGAAAGTCCACCGACTCAAGCACGTCGATGACCGTGGGCATCAGCTTTTTAGTCAGGGTAAAGGTCGAGTCATGCTTGGGGTCGCAGCCGATCTGCAGCACGCGCTTGCCGAGCTTGGAGAAAGCGACTGACAGGTTCGATGACGTGGTGCTCTTGCCGATACCGCCCTTGCCATAGACCGCGAAGACCTTGGCATTGCCGATCTTCAGGTTGGGGTCGAGCTGCACCTGCACACTGCCGGCGCCATCGGCGCCCCGTGAAGGGCGTTTGATATCAGAGAACGGAACAGTTGCGGTTGTCATGCGGGGGCACCTTCATAAACGCCTTCGAGCCGGTCTTCGAGTTCCTCGCTGGCTCTACGCAAGGCCTCCAGCATTTCGGGTTCGGGCGTCCAGTACTGACGCTCCGAAGCTTCGAGCAGCCGATTGGCCACACGCGCGGACGCGGTGGGGTTGAGCTGGGCCAGCCGTTCACGCATCTCGGGATCGAGCATGAATGTCTCGGACAGCTGCTTGTAAACCCAGGGCTGAACTTGCCCGGTCGTTGCCGACCAGCCCATGGTGTTGGTGACATGAACCTCGATCTGGCGCACACCCTCGTAGCCATGCTTGAGCATGCCTTCGAACCATTTCGGGTTGAGCATGCGGGTGCGGGTCTCGAGCGCCACCTGGTCTTCAAGGGTGCGAACCGTGCCTTCGCCGCGAGTCTGATCGCCGATGAAGACCGGCGGGGCCTTGCCGCCGCGCGCCCGCTTGACCGCACCGGTGATGCCGCCCAGCGTGTCGAAATAGTTGTCGACGGTGGTGACGCCGAGCTCGACCGAATCGAGGTTCTGATAAGTGAGCTGCACATCGGACAGCACGCTTTGCAACAGCGCCGACTGCTGGACCGCCCGCCCGCCTCGGCCATAGGCGAAACCCTTGCGGCGCGAATAGGTTTCGGCCAACTCGTTTTCTTCGGCCCAACGGCTGCTCTCGACCAGATTGTTGACGTTCGAGCCGTAAGCGCCTTCGGCATTGCCGTAGACGCGCAGCGAGGCAATTTCGAGTGTGCAGCCATGCTCCAGCTGATAGGCCAGCGCATGCTTGCGGATGAAGTTCATCTCGGGGGCTTCGTCAGCGGTGGCAGCCATGAAGGCCGCTTCGGCCAGCAGCTTGATCTGCAGCGGCATCAGATCGCGGAAGATGCCCGAGATCGTCACCATGACGTCGATGCGCGGACGACCCAGATCGGCCAGGGGCACCAGCGTGGCACCTGCGATGCGGCCATAGCTGTCAAAGCGCGGGATCGCACCCATCAGCGCCAGAGCCTGCGCAAGCGGGCCGCCTTCGGACTTCAGATTGTCGCTGCCCCACAGGACCATCGCGATGGTCTCGGGCAGCGAATTGCCGCCCTGCACATAGGTATCGAGCAGACGCTGCGCCTGAGCCGCGCCATCGCGCATTGCAAAGGCGCTCGGGATGCGGAAGGGATCGAAGCCGTGAACATTGCGTCCGGTCGGCAGTACGTCGGGGGTGTGCAGGATGTCGCCGCCGGGCGAAGGCCGGATGAAGCGGCCATCGAGCGCAGACAGAATCGCGCCGACCTCGTGATCCTGCGACAGGAGCCGGTTTGAGTCGGCCAAGGAGTCGAAGAGCTTTCGTGAGGTGTCGTCGATCGCAAGGCCTGACACCGACAGGGCACGCTCAGGCTTGTCGCCCGCCACCAGCGACTCGATCGATTCGCGCGACGGTGCCTGAGAGTGACTCGACTCGGCCATCGCCATCAGCATGTCGACGCGCTCGGGCTCGCTGCACCCTTGCCCCGCCACATGCAGGCCATGCGGGATGAGGGTGTATTCGAGTTCGAGGATTTCGTCGCCGAGCGCGTGGATGCGCGCGTCGGTTTCGGTCGACCACAAAGGTGCGGCGGCGACCAGGTCGAGTTCAGCAGCCTGCGACTGGATCAGCACCGCGAGATCGGCCCGCTTGTGAACCTCGGACGGTGCCAGCTCACGCCAGGAGTCGATCGAATTCTTGAGTTCGGTCAGCCCGCTGTAAAGCCCTGCCTGCGCCACTGGAGGCGTCAGATAACTAATCAGCGTCGCGCCCGAACGCCGCTTGGCAATCGCGCCTTCCGACGGGTTGTTCGAGGCATAGAGGTAGAGGTTGGGCAGATCGTCGATCATGCGGTCGGGCCAGCAGGTGCCCGACATGCCGGCCTGCTTGCCAGGCATGAATTCGAGCGCCCCATGAGTGCCGAAATGCAGGACCGCATGCGCCTTGAAGTCTTCGCGAATATAGCGATAAAAGGCCGAGAAGGCGTGCGTCGGTGCCAGACCTTTTTCAAACAGCAGGCGCATCGGATCCCCTTCGTAACCGAAGGCCGGCTGCACACTCACCAGCACATTGCCGAACTGCTTGCCCAGCACGAAGATCGCGTTGCCGTTGCTCAGTTGCTTGCCCGGCGCCGGGCCCCACTGGGCCTCGATTTCCTTGAGCCAGCGCTCGCGACGAACATGGTCGTCGGCCTTGATCAGGTCATGCACATTGGCATCAGCGCCGTGCTGCTCTGCGTTGCCCTTGAGCACCGACTCGCGCAGCGCATCGACGCTTTCAGGCATGTCGATGGTGTAGCCCTGCGCCTTCATGCCGGCAAGCGTGTTGTAGAGCGACTCGAACACCGCCAGATAGGCGGCGGTGCCGATATTGCCGGCATTCGGCGGAAAGTTGAACAGCACAATGGCGACCTTGCGCTCGGCATGTTCGGCGCGGCGCATGGCGATCAGCTTGGTGACACGTGCCGCCAGCATGATGGCGCGCTCCGGACAGGAGGCCATGTCCTGCGCGGTATCGGACTTGGTGAAGGTGCAGTGATGGTGGCAGCCGTCACAGGTCACACCCTGCGCGCCCGGTCGGCCGCCGAAAACCATCGGGCCGGTCGCGCCGTCGAGCTCTGGAATCGCCACCATGATCGTGCTCTCGACCGGCAGCAGTCCACGGTCAGAACCGCCCCACTGATCGAGCGTCTGAAACTCGGCCGGATGGGCCGCGACGTAGGGCACATCAAGCGAGGCGAGTACATGCTCAGCCGCCTTGGCATCGTTGTAGGCAGGCCCGCCGACCAGCGAGAAACCCGAGAGCGAGACCATCGCATCGATGGTCGCCTTGCCATCGCGCATGAAAAACCGGTCGATCGCCGGACGGGAATCGAGGCCAGCCGAAAAGGCCGGGATCACCCGCAGGCCGCGCGCTTCGAGCGCCGCAATCACCCCATCGTAATGGCCGTGGTTGCCCGACAGCAGATAGGACCGAAGCATCAGGACACCGACAGTACCCAGCGGCGCATCGACATTGGCCGGTAGCGGCAGGTCTTCCATGCGCTCGGACATGCGCGATGCCATGCGCGGGTGATAGACGCCGAGCTCTGGATACTCGACCGGCGCGGCCGGCTTCGACGCACCTCGCAGGGATTTGCGCGGACCATCGGCATAGCGGTCGATCAGGAAGCGGACCATGTTGAACATGTTTTCCTGAGAGCCGCCAAGCCAGTACTGCAACGACAGGAAATAGCTGCGCACGTCCTGCGCGGTTCCCGGGATGTACTTCAGCATCTGGGGAATCCGGCGCAGCATCTTCATCTGCTTTTCGCCGCCGGTTGCTGCCTTGTCCTTGCCGCTGCCACGCAGTTTCTTGAGCAGCGCGAGCGGCCCCGAGGCCGGCTTGTCCATATCGAACTTGCCGATCCGGGTGAGCTTGACGACTTCGCTGGCCGACATGGCGCAGACCATGGCGTCGCAATGTTCGCGCCGCGCCTTGAGTGCCGGCAGAATCGGCAGGAAGTGATCCTCCATGAAGAGCATCGTCGCGATGACGATATCGCCCTTGGCGATGTCGTCGAGGCAATGCTCAAGACGGTCGGCTTTACCGCTCCACTCAGACGCGGCATGCAGCGTCAGATTGAGACCGGGGATCTGCTGCTTCAATGACACGCGCGCACGATCGACCGCGCTCGACAGGTGCGTGTCCATCGTCACGATGACGACGTTCACAGGAGTCGGTTCAACGTGCGAAGTGCGATTTTGCATCATAGAGAGTCTCAACCGTGATCAGTGACACGCCGCGCTCAAGTGCATAGCGCTCCGTGTTCTTGCGAGCCTTGCCACGAACAAAAAAAGGAATCTTTTTAAGCTCGGCTTGGGCTTCGCCATCCCAGACTGCGGCGGCGTTGGGCGTGCTTGTCAATACCTCGCTGTCTGAGAGCGCAGGCGCAGGGGAAATCACTTCAATCGATGCCGGCGCCGGCGCTTGCAGCGCGTGATCCTGGTCTTGCAACTCGACCACCGGGGCGATCGCCGCCGCTGCCACACCGGTGCGACCAAGATGCGACGCGGGCGCATTCTCATGAAACTCGAAGTCGCCGCGGAACATTCCGAGCAGGTGCTCTTCGAGGCCCATCATCAGGGGTGCAACCCAGGTGTCAAAGAGCACGTTGGCGCCTTCAAAACCCATCTGCGGCGCATAACGCGCCGGGAAATCCTGCACATGCACCGGCGCTGAGATCACCGCGCAGGGCAGACCCAGTCGCTTGGCGATGTGGCGTTCCATCTGGGTACCGAGCACCAGCTCGGGCTGCGCTGCCGAGACGGCTTCCTCGACTTCGAGATAGTCGTCGGAAATCAGGGGCTCGACGCCATAGAGCTTGGCGGCTTCGCGGATCTCGCGGGCAAACTCCCGGCTGTAGGTCCCCAGACCGACGACGGTAAAGCCCAGTTCCTGCGTGGCCACGCGCGCCGCGGCGACCGCATGCGTCGCGTCACCGAAAATGAACACCCGCTTGCCGGTGAGGTAGGTCGAGTCGACCGACCGTGCATACCAGGTGGCGCGCGACGGTGCGCCGGCCAGCACATGGGTCGGGTCGACACCCGCCAGTTCGGCCACTTCGCGGATGAAGTCGCAGGTCGCGCCAACACCCAGGGGCACCGACTTGGTCATCGGCTGCTGAAGGTTGCGGGCAAGCCACTGAGCCGCCTGTGAAGCAGTTTCGGGATAGAGCACGACATTGAAATCGGCATCACCGAGCCGCGCGATATCGGCAGGTGTTGCACCCATCGGGGCCACGACGTTCACATCGATGCCGAGTTGCGAAAGGAGCCCGGTGATCTCGCGAATGTCGTCGCGATGCCGGAAGCCCAGGGCAGTCGGGCCGAGCAGGTTGCAGCTGGGCCGTTTGCCCGGCGCGCGCTCGGGGCGCTTGCCGGGCGCAACAAGATGGCGCACCAGCTGATAGAAGGTCTCTGAAGCGCCCCAGTTTTCCTTGCGCTGATACGACGGCAGCTCGAGCGCCACCACCGGAATCGGCAGATCGAGCGCTTTGGCCAGACCGCCCGGATCATCCTGGATGAGCTCGGCGGTGCATGAGGAGCCAACGATCATCGCTTGTGGCGCAAAGCGCTCATAGGCTTCGCGCGCAGCGGTCTTGAAAAGCTCGGCGGTATCGCCGCCCAGATCGCGGGCCTGGAAGGTGGTGTAGGTCACCGGCGGACGCTGCGGCAGTCGCTCGATCATGGTGAACAGCAGATCGGCGTAAGTGTCGCCCTGTGGCGCATGCAGGACGTAATGCAGGCCCCGCATCGCTGTGGCGACACGCATTGCACCGACATGCGGCGGGCCTTCATACGTCCAGAGTGCGAGTTGCATGGCGGCGCGCTCAGGCAGCGATCTTGGTGCGTCGATGCAGCGGACGCGAAAAGAGTTCGGCGAGATCGCCGGCCTGGTCATAGCCCTGAATCGGCGTAAAGACCAGCTCGATCGACCACTTGGTGGTCATGCCCTCGGCTTCGAGGGGATTGGCCAGACCCAGGCCACAGACCACCAGATCGGGCTGCATTGCCCGGCAGCGATCAAGCTGACGCTCGACATGCTGACCTTCGGACAGCGTGATCGAATCCGGCAAAAGAGCCAGATCGCGAGCCAGATGCTGGCGGTGCAGATAGGGCGTGCCGACTTCGGTGAGAGTCATCTTCAACTCACGCGACAAAAAGCGTGC
>CAMCXH010000194.1 GCA_945883285.1 Bordetella parapertussis
GAGCAGGGCGCCGGCTTCTTGAGCCGGGCGGCCCTGCGTCGGCGCGGCGCTTTCTTGCCTCGCTGTTCATCGAATCTTTCGTCGAATCATTCAGAGCTCTGATCACAGAGCCATTGGAGACAGGTATGAGCATCGGCTCGACATCGCGCCGCACGATTCTCAAGGCAGGCGGTGCCATTGCGGTTGCCACACTGGGCAACCGTGCCTTCGCCCAGCAGGCCCTGCCCACCGGCACCATCCGCATCCTCGTCGGGTTCCCGCCGGGTGGCGGCACCGACATCATGGCTCGCTATATCGCCGACAAATTGCGCGAGCGTACCGGCTCGAATGTCATCGTCGACAACCGGCCTGGCGCAAGCGGTTCGATTGCCATCGATACGCTCAAGAAGTCACCGGCAGACGGCACGGTGCTGATGTACGGCACCAGCGCGACCACGGTGGCACTCACCGTCACCCGCAAGACCCCAGGATTCGATCTCGAGAAAGACCTCACCCCGATTGCCCTGACCGGTGCGACCGCCACCGCTTATGTGGTGTCGTCCACGCTTGGTGTGAAGAACCTGAACGAATACATGGCCTGGCTCAAAAAAAATCCCGGCAAAGAGACATTCGGGACGACCGCGCCAGGCAGCAATACCCACTTTTTCGGTGTGCTGCTTGGGCAGGCGATCGGCACCCCGCTGGAAGCGGTGGCCTACAAGGGTGCTGCGCCTTTGCTCGGTGATCTTTTTGCCGGCCATGTCGCGGCCGGCTGCGGCGGTGTCACCGATTTTCTGACCCATCATCAGGCCGACAAGATTCGCATCATTGCGGTGAGTTCACCCAGGCGCCTGCCCTTTGCGCCTGATCTGCCGATCGTCAGCGAACTCGGCTACCCCAGCCTGAATTACGAGGGCTTCTACGGTTTTTATGGCCCGCCGAAGATGAGCCCGGCGATCATCGATGCCTGGAACCGTGAGCTCAGCGCCGCAACCGAATCGCCGGACCTGCGTACCAAGCTGCTCAATACCGGTCTGGACGTGCGCACCGGCACGACTGCCGAATTCACCAACCGCCAGTCAAGACTGGTGGTGTCATTTACCGAGATGATGCGCAAAGCCGGATTCGCGCCGGAATAGGCCTGCGCTTTGGGGCCTGTGCTCAGGCTGACTTGACGCGTTCGGCGGCTGCTTCGAAAGCAGCCAGCCGGCGCGTGAAGTTGATGTCATGCCGCGCGCGAGGTGCGCCGGTATCGGCCGGCGTCGGGAGCGTCTCGAAGAAGTGGCAGGCCACTCGGTGGCCAGGCGCGGTTTCTCGCAAGACCGGCTCTTCCTGCCGGCACCGCTCCTGGGCATGCGCACAGCGAGTGTGAAAACGGCATCCTGTGGGCGGCTTCATGGCGCTCGGGACATCGCCGTGCAGGACGATGCGCTGGCGTTCGGCAGCCGGGTCGGGTCGCGGAATCGCCGACAGCAACGCCTGGGTATAGGGATGAAGCGGGCGGCGATAGAGGGATTCCTTGTCGGCGATCTCGACCAGCTTGCCGAGGTACATCACCGCGACGCGGTCGCTGATGTGCTTGACCACTGCCAGGTCATGCGCGATGAAGAGATAGGAAAGTCCCAGCCGCTGCTGCAGATCCTGTAGCAGGTTGACGACCTGAGCCTGAATGGAGACATCGAGGGCCGAGACCGGCTCGTCGCACACGATCAGATCGGGGTTGACTGCCAGGGCTCGGGCGATGCCGATCCGCTGTCGCTGGCCGCCCGAAAACTGATGCGGATAACGACGCGCATGCTCTGGCAGGAGGCCAACCACCTTGAGCAGTTCACCGACTCGTTCAGCGCGCTCGGATTCGCTGCCGATTTCATGAACCTGCATCGGTTCAGTGATGATGTCGCCCACCGTCATGCGCGGGTTCAGCGAGGCATACGGATCCTGGAAAATGATCTGCAAGTGCCGGCGCATCCGGCGCATCGCGTCATCATCGAGCTGCGCGATGTCTTTTCCCTGGAAGCGGATTTCGCCACCACTGGGTGGCATCAGCCGAAGGATCAGTCGGCCGGTGGTCGACTTGCCGCAGCCTGATTCGCCGACCAGCGCCAGTGTCTCGCCGCGACGGATCTCGAAGCTGACATCGTCGACCGCCCGCACGTGTCCTATGGTCTTGCTCATGATCACGCCGCGTTTGAGCGGGAAGTGCTTGACCAGCCCTTGAACGCTCAGAAGGGTGTCGTCGCTCATGCCGGATCTCCCAGTGCTGATGAGCTCATCGTCGACTCGGCAGCCGTCATCGACAGCTCTACCGGTGCTTTCCAGCAGGCGACCTTGTGCATCGATTCCAGCATTCGCAGCGGCGGTTCATTGGCATGGCAATGCGCATCCGCAAAGGGGCAGCGCGGTGCGAACCGGCAGCCGGCCGGCTGATTCGCCGGACTCGGCACGCTGCCTTCGATGGTTGCCAGACGCGCCCGCTCGACGTCCAGACGCGGAATCGATCCGAGCAGCCCGATGGTGTAGGGATGCTGCGGATCGTTGAAGAGGGCCCCGACCGGTGCACTCTCGACGATCTTGCCGGCATACATCACGATCACGTCATCGGCAAGCTCCGCGATCACGCCGAGGTCATGGGTGATGATCAGAATCGCCATGCCCAGACGCGCCTGCAGATCACGCATCAGTTCCAGGATCTGCGCCTGGATGGTGACATCAAGCGCGGTGGTCGGCTCATCGGCGATCAGCAGATCCGGCTCGCAGGCAAGCGCCATCGCGATCATCACGCGCTGGCGCATCCCGCCCGACAGGTGATGCGGAAAGTCGTCGAGCCGCTGCGCTGCCGAAGGAATGCGCACCAGTTCGAGCACTTCGATCGCTCGCGCTCTGGCGGCCTCGGGCGACACTTCACGATGCGCACGGATGGCTTCGATGATCTGCCGTCCGATGGTGTGCACCGGATTGAGCGAGGTCATCGGCTCCTGAAACACCATCGACATGCGGTTGCCACGCATCATGCGACGCGCCTGAGGCGACAGTCCGAGCAGGTCCTGACCTTCGAAGCGAATGGCATCCGCGCTCACCTTGCCGGGTGGAGACGGCACCAGCCCCATCAGCGACAGCGAGGTCACGCTCTTGCCGCATCCGGATTCGCCGACCAGCCCGACCGTGCGCCCGCGGGCCACGGTAAAGCTGATGCCGTCAACCGCCTTGAATCGCCCGCGATCGGTCTCGAACCAGGTGCGAAGGCCCTCGACCTCGAGCAGTGGTGCATCGCTCATGACGTTTGATGCCTCATTCACGGTGCGATATCCAGGCCTTTGTAATAGGTGTACTGATACAGCATGTGCGCGCGTGCACCCTTGATCTTCTTGTTGGAGGTCTGGTACATCTTGACGTTCATGACCGGCATCCAGAGATGGTCTTTCATGACCCGCTCCTGTGCCGCGGCATAGCCCTTGGCCCGGTCTGCGTCGTTCAGTGCGGTGCGCCCGAATCGGATTGATTCGTCGGTCTGAGCGTCCTTGTAGTTCATCCGGTTGGGCACCGGAATCTGTGCCGAATCGAAATAGAAGTTCATCAGTTCGCCGGCTGACAGATAAGGCACGGTGACGGTCCAGATATCGAAGTCCTGGCCGCTGAGCTTGGCAGGCATGATCGTGGAGTCGAGGGCGACAATTTTCCAGTCAACACCGATCTTGCGCATATAGCCCTGGATGGCCTCGGTCATGCGCGGGAAATAGGTCACCTGCGGGATGTAGACGATCGGTGCGAGCTTCACGCCGTCCTTGACCCGGATGCCGTCAGGACCGGGCTTCCAGCCGGCCTCATCCAGCAGCTTCTTGGCCCGGTTCACATCTTCCTTGATGATGCCTTTGGTCGATGGCGCGAAATCGAGCGCTTCGGGGTCGATATAGGTGTAGGCCGGATCAGCCTGGCCCAGCATGACCGCCTTGGTCAGCTCGGCCCGGTTCAGTGCAATGCTCATCGCTTCGCGCACGCGCGCGTCGGAGACCATCGGCCGATCGATCTTGAAGCCGAAATACATCAGCTGGAAATTCGGCTTGGCCTGATCGACATTGAGCATCGGCGCCTTCTTGGCCTGGTCGATGAACTGCGTCGGAAAGTGCGGCGTGATATCGAAACGTCCGCCCATCATGGCAGCGAGCCGGCTTGAGTCCTCCGGCACGATCTTGATCGACATCCGTTCGAACTTCACCGGTCCCGGGTTGGTATACATCGATGGGCCCCAGCGATAGGCGTCGTGGCGCTTGAGTACGACCTCGGTACGCGGCTGCCACGAGACAAAGCACCATGGGCCGGTGCCATCGAGCCCTTTGATGCCGTAGTCCTTGCCGAGCTGATCGACGCTCTCCTTGTTGTGGATCGCGTTGTTGAACATCGTGAGCTGAACGAGCAGATCCGAATAGGGTTCGGTCATTTCGTAGGACACGGTGTAGGGGTCGATCGCTTTGAGCTCCTTGAGCTTGCCCGCCCGCCAGGTGAAGGGTCCTTTGACCTCGCGCTGACGGTTGAAGCTGTAAACCACATCGGCGGAGGTGAATTTCTTGCCGCTGCAGAACTGCACGTCGTCGCGCAGCTTGAAGGTATAAGTCTTGCCGTCCGGACTGACGGTCCAGGATTTGGCCAGCAGCGGCAGGGCGGTCTTGCCGTCCCAGTCGAGGGCCACAAGGGTGTCCTGCACAAGGTTGATCACATCCGAGCTGGGTGACCAGGTGGTGCGGTGTCCGTCGAAGTGGGGCGCATCGAGCGCCTTCATGTAGTTGAGCGTTTGCCCCTGAGCCAGTGATGCTGCAAGGCAAAGCGCCAGGCCAGAGGCCATCAACAGTGTCTTCATGCTCGTCTCCAGGTCGTTGTTATCGTCATAGGGTGAAACTGCGGTAAATCCGAGATTACTGCTGAAGTCTGGGATCCAGAACGTCACGCACTGCATCGCCCAGCAAATTCGCCGCCAGCACGATCAGCAGGATCACCAGGCTCGGAATGGTTGCGATATGCGGTGCCATGAACAGAAAGTCGCGACCCTGCGCCGCCATCATGCCGAGTTCGGCCTCCGGCGGCTGCGCGCCCATGCCCAGAAAACCGAGCGCCGATCCCACCAGGATCACCTGGCCGAATCGCAGGGTGAGAAACACCGAGATGGTCGAAATGCAGTTAAGCGTCAGATAGCGCCAGATCAGCGCCCCGTTCGAGACGCCGACTGCCCGGCCTGCTTCCATGAATTCCTGGCCCATGATGCCGATCGCCGAGCCGCGGGCGACTCGGGCGACATCGGGCACGGTCGAAACCACCAGCGCGATGATCACTGACTCGATGCCGGGACCAACGATAGCGGCAACCGACAGACCGATCAGGATGGCGGGGAAGGCCAGCATGATGTCGACCAGCCGCATGATCCAGGGGTCCAGACGCCGGTAGAAGGCCGAGGCGATCCCCAGCGCGCCGCCCAGCGCACCGCCTGCCAGCACACCGGCCAGGGCCATGATCAGGGTGTTGCGCGATCCGTAGAGCACCCGGCTGAAGATGTCGCGGCCGGTATTGTCGGTGCCGAACCAGTGCTCACCGTCGGGCGCCTGCATCGGCTTGGACAGGTCGGTGTAGTAGGGGTCATAGGGCGCGATCAGGGGCGCAAAGAGCGCTGCGAGCGCAATCGTGGCCAGCACGATTGCCGCGGTCAGGGCCACCTTGTCGCGAGCAAGCCGCGAAAGCACGCTGTTGCGTCGCTCGATGCCCGATGGCGATACGGTGAGGGCCGGGCTGCTCATGTGCGTTGCACTCGTGGATCGAGGTAGACGTAGAGCACGTCGACCAGCAGGTTGATGGTGAGAAAGGCGATCGCAAGGATCATGATGGCGCCTTGTGCCGTCGGAAAGTCGCTGGAGATGATGGCGCCCACCGCAAGCCGACCGACGCCGGGCCAGGAGAACATGGTCTCGGTGACAACCGCACCGCCCAGCAGGAAAGCGGCCTGCAGCCCGATCAGCGTGACCACCGGTATCAGCGCATTGCGAAGCGCATGGTGAATGATCACCACCGATTCGCGCAGGCCCTTGGCGCGCGCCGTGCGAACGAAATCGGCACCCAGCACCTCCAGCACTGCGGTGCGTGTGAGGCGCGCAATCGGGCCGATCAGCACGCAGCCCAATGTCAGCGCCGGCAGGATCAGGCTTGGCAGGCCGCCATCCCAGACCGGGCCGGTACGGCCGGTAAAGGGAAGCAGATCCCACTTGTAGCCGACATACTGGATCAGCAGCAGCCCGATGAAGAACACCGGCATCGAGACGCCGGCTACAGAGATCGCCATGATCAGCCGGTCGGTGAGGGT
>CAMCXH010000195.1 GCA_945883285.1 Bordetella parapertussis
GACCGGGCGCGCCCTCGATATCGCGGTCAAGGGTGCCGGCTGGATCGCGGTCCAGGGGCTCGACGGCAACGAGGCTTACACCCGCACTGGCAGCCTGGCAGTGTCGGCTGACGGCACGTTGCAGACCCCCGCAGGACTGGCGGTGATGGGCGACGGCGGCCCGATCGTGATCCCGCAGGGCGCCGAGGTGGCGATCGGCTCTGACGGTACGGTCAGCGCCAAGGTGGGCACAACGCCACCGACCACGATGGGAACGATCAAGCTGGTCAATCCCGGGCCAGGTGAACTGCGCAAGGGCGTCGATGGCCTGATGCGCATGCGGGGTGGTGATCCTGCGCCGGCTGATCCGCTGGTGAAAATCGTCGCCGGCGCGGTTGAAGGCAGCAACGTCAATCCGGTGGCCTCGATGGTCGGCATGATCGGCGCGGCCCGTCAGTTCGAGATGCAGATGAAGATGATGCAGACCGTCGAAAGTAACGAACAACGGGCAGCCAAGCTGCTCGCCAATAACGGCTAGGGAGTAAGGGATCATGATTCGATCACTCTGGATTTCGGCAACCGGTCTCGATGCGCAGCAGATGCAGCTCGACACCATTTCGCAAAACCTGGCCAACGTCAGCACCAACGGCTACAAGCGCGCCCACGCGCAGTTCGAAGATCTGCTCTACCAGAACATGCGGCAGGCGGGCTCGCAGGAAACCCAGGCGACCACCACGCCGGTCGGCCTGCAGTTGGGCACCGGTGTGCGCCCGGTCGGCACGACCCGCCTCTTTACCCAGGGCAACCTGAACAAGACTGAAAACCCGATGGATCTGGCGATCAACGGCAATGGATTCTTCCAGGTCCAGATGCCCGATGGCACCACCTCCTATACCCGGGATGGCGGCTTCAAGGTCGATTCGCAGGGCCAGATGGTGACCGCCAACGGCTATCCGCTGATTCCGGCGATCACGGTTCCTGCCAACTCGACCGCGCTGAGCATTGGCTCGGACGGTACAGTGACCTCGACGTCTTCGACCGGCACGACCACGCTGGGCCAGATCACGACCGCCATGTTCATCAATCCGGCCGGTCTCGATCCTGCCGGCCAGAACCTCTTTCGCGAGACGGTGTCCTCCGGGACGCCGGCGGTGGCGGTGGCCGGCGTCAACGGTCACGGCACGGTCAGCCAGGGCTATGTCGAGACCTCGAATGTCAATGTGGTCGAGGAACTGGTCGCGATGATCCAGACCCAGCGCGCCTACGAAATCAATTCGAAGGCCATCCAGACGTCCGACCAGATGCTCGGCAAGCTTGCCCAGCTGTGAGGATCATGATGACCGGTTCAATGGCTTCGCAACGAATGGCGCGCGCGGGCGCGGCAGTGATGCTGTGCGGCCTGACGGCCTGCGCCGATATCACCCGTCCGCAGGTCGATGTGGCACAGCCCCGTCCGTGGTCGCAGATGACCGCGATGCCGGTCGTGGCGCCGGCGAGTGCAGGCTCGATCTTTCCCGGCGGCGAAGCCTATCGGCCGCTGTTCGAAAACATCCGGGCTCGCATGGTCGGCGACATCGTGCTGGTCACCATCCAGGAAAACACCACCGCGAGCCAGAGCTCGAATGCCGCGATCAATCGAACCGGCAAGATCGAGGGCTCGGTCACTGCGATCCCGTTCGTGAATCCGACGGCCCCGAGCGTGACCCGGGGCAAGGTCGAGGGTGGGCTCAATAACGACACTGCGTCCAAGGGTACTTCCGGCAGCACCAATGTGTTCACCGGGACGATCACGGCGACGGTCACCGAGGTGTTGCCTAACGGCAATCTGCTGATCGTCGGCGAAAAGCAGGTCGGCGTGAATCAGACCGTCGATTCACTGCGGTTTTCGGGTGTGATCGATCCGCGTCAGATCCGTCCGCCGAACATGATTGCCTCGACTCAGGTGGCCGATGTTCGACTGGAGTTCAGGGGCCGAGGCGACATTGATCGCGCCATGACGACCGGTTGGCTGCAAAAGATTTTCTTCAGTTTCGCGCCGCTGTAGGAAAGAGCATGAACCGATCGTTTGCAAGGCTTGTCGCCCTTTCACGACGTCTGCCGACGCGCCTGTCGGGCCCGGGTTTGCTGATGCTCGCGCTGGTGACAGTGTCGATGCTGGCGGCGGGCGGCAGTGCCCGCGCCGAGCGGATCAAGGATCTCGCCTCGGTGCAGGGCGTTCGCACCAACCAGCTCTACGGCTACGGCCTGATCATCGGTCTGGACGGCAGCGGCGATCAGACGACCCAGGCACCGTTTACCTCGCAAAGTCTGCTCACCATGCTGCAGCAGTTGGGCATCACCCTGCCTGCCGGCGTCAATCCCCAGCTCAAGAACGTTGCGGCAGTGATGGTGACCGCGCAGCTGCCGGCCTTCGCTCAGCCCGGCCAGAACATCGATGTGACCGTCTCGTCGATCGGCAACGCCAAGAGTCTTCGCGGTGGCACGCTGCTGCTCACGCCGCTCAAAGGTGCCGACGGCAATATCTATGCGATGGCGCAGGGCAACCTGATCATCGGCGGCGCCGGTGCTGCGGCGGCAGGCAGCAAGGTGACGATCAATACGCTGAGCGCCGGACGCATTCCGGCCGGTGCCACCGTCGAGCGGGCTGTGCCCAACAACACCCTGCAGTTCGAGTCGATCCATCTGGAGCTCAAGACCACCGACTTTTCGGCGGCGACGCAGGTGGCCGAAGCGATCAACCGTCGCAATCGTGTGCCGGCCGGCGAGGAGCCGGTCGCCCAGGCGATCGATGCACGGGTCATCAAAGTCAAGCTGCCGGGCCCGGAAAAAAGGGTCGCCTTCATGTCAGAGCTTGAGAACATCGATGTCGCCCTCGGCTTGCCGCCGGCCAAGGTGATTGTCAATGCGCGCACCGGTTCGGTCGTCATGAACCAGACGGTGACGCTGGCACCGAGTGCAGTGGCCCACGGCAACCTGTCGGTGTCGATTTCGACCACGCCGATGGTGAGCCAGCCAGGCCCGTTTTCACAGGGCTCTACAGTTGTCACCGAAAAGGCCGATATCCAGATCAAGCAGGACGGCGCGGCACTCATGATGATTGATGGGGCCGCAAAGCTTGCTGACGTCGTCAAGGCGCTCAACAGTCTGGGTGCGACCGCGCAGGATCTGATCACGATTCTGCAGGCGCTCAAGGCAGCGGGGAGTCTGAAGGCGGAGCTTGAAATCATATGACAGCGAATGTGTCCGGCTCGCTGGCGTCTGACGCTCGCTCGCTTGATGCGCTGAAAACCGGCGCTGCGCGCGATCCGAAGGCTGCCATCCGCCAGGCCGCTTCGCAGTTCGAGGCCCTGTTCATGCAGATGGTGATGAAGAGCATGCGCGATGCGGTGCCCAAGAGCGGGATGCTCGAGGGCACAGGCAGCGACACGTTCCAGAGCATGCTGGATACCCAGTTCGCGCAGGGCTTGACCGGCAAACCGGGTGGGCTGGGCGAGCTGATCGCCAAGCAGCTGATGCGCAACATGCCACCGGATGCGGCCGCTGCAGGCGGTGCCGGCGCTGTGCCGAAGGTCTCGGCCGCGGGCATCGCACGCAATCTGGCGGCCTTCGATGCGCCCCCAGCCAATGCCGCATCGGACGACGGTGAGGCGATTTTCCCGGCCGGCTCGCAGGTGGCGGCAGCTGCTGCCGCCGCCGCGCGCGCCAGGGCGATGAAGGCACCGGCCATGCGGCGCGATGCCTTGAGCGGCATGCCGATGATCGGCCCGGACAGCGCCGCTGCGTCGGCTGCAACCGGTGCGACCGGAAAATCTGCTGCGGCACCGGCTGCATTCGTCGACCGCATGTGGGGCGCGGCATCCAACGCCCAGCGAGCCACTGGCGTGCCGGCAGGCTTCATCGTCGGTCAGGCGGCGCTCGAGTCGGGCTGGGGCCGTCAGGAACTCAAGTATGCCGATGGCCGCACCTCGTTCAACCTCTTCGGCATCAAGGCTGGTGCAGGCTGGAAAGGCGCCACCGTCGATGCGACCACCAGCGAGTTTGTCGACGGCAAGATGATCAAGACGGTCGAACGATTCAGGGCCTACGGCAGCTATGAAGAGGCCTTTACCGACTGGTCACGTCTGATGGCCTCGAATCCGCGGTATGCCGGTGTGCTCTCCGCAGGCGGGTCGGTCGAATCGTTTGCGAAAAACATGCAGCGCGCGGGCTATGCGACCGACCCCAACTATGCGTCCAAGCTGACGAGCACGATCACTCAGGCGCTGTCGCTGCGCCGCGTGACAACCTGATGATCCGGAGGCGGCGATGAGTAATCTCTTGAGGATCGGCAGCAGCGCGCTGAATGCCGCATCGATCCAGCTGCAAACCACCGGCCAGAACATCGCCAATGCGTCGACGCCCGGCTATGTGCGCCGTGAAGCAATGCTGCAGGAAGCCGGGACCAACGGAACTTCAGGCTTCATCGGCCAGGGTGTCAATGTTGCCCAGATTCAGCGGGTCTATGACGAGTTTCTGGTGCGCGAGTCGAATGCGAACCGCTCGGGTGCCGCGCAGGACACAGCGCGCAGCGATGGCCTGAACCGCCTTGACAATCTGTTCGGTAATCCTGAAACCGGCATGGGAGCGGCCTACGATTCGCTGGTGGCGTCGTTTGCCGATGTCACCGCGCATCCCGGCGATTCGTCGGCGCGCGGCGCGGTGCTCGCGCAGGTCTCGGCCTTTTCCAGCCGTGCGGTCCAGATCGACGGGCAGATGCAGCAACTCGCCGCCTCGGCGCGCGGGCAGATGTCGACCGAGGTGAACAAGGCGAATGACACGCTGAAGTCGCTGGCGTTGCTCAATCAGCAACTCGGTAATGCCCATGCGTCCCTGTCTGCCCCGAATAATCTCTATGACCAGCGCGACAAGCTGCTGGGCGATCTGAATTCGGTCATGCGCGCCAATGCCACGATCGGTGCTGATGGCATGGTTACGGTCTCGTCAGCCCGCGGCGAGCCGCTGGTGGTGGGCAACAACTTTGCGCAGCTCAAGCTGGTGAATAACGACCTCGATGCCAGCAAGCTGGATGTCCAGGTGATGCGCTCCAATGGCACATCGATCCAGTTGGCGCCCTCCGAGCTCGGCGGCAAGCTCGCAGGACTGGCCCAGTTCGCCGACAGCGATGTCGGCGAGGCGCGGGCACGACTCGGCCAGATCACTGCCGCGGTTGCAATCAGCTTCAACGACCGCCAGGCGCTCGGCATCGATGCCACCGGTGCGGCCGGGCAGGCGCTTTTCGGGATCGGTTCGCCGACCGTGTCACCGGTGGCAGCCAACACCGGTAACGCGCAAATCACTGCAGCGATCACCACCGGCAGTGCATTGAAAGCGAGCGATTATTCGATCAGTTTCGACGGCACCCAATACAGCCTGACACGGCTGTCCGACAGCAACGTTCAGACTTTCGGCTCGCTGCCTCAGGTGGTCGACGGTCTGACGGTCTCGCTGGGGTCGGGCACACCGGCCGCCGGTGACAAGTTCCTGTTGCGCGCTGCCAGCGCCTATGTGTCGGGCGTCAAGTCGATGCTGACCAATCCGTCGCGTCTGGCCACTGCGCTGCCGGTGACGACGGTTCCGGGTTCCGCCAACACCGGTGACCTGTCGGCGAGCGGTCTCGACATCTCGGCCATCGGCGCCAATACCAGTCAGCCGGTCTCGATCACCTTCACCGGCGCCGGCACCTTCAATGTCACCGGCACCGGCACCGGCAATCCGACCGGGTTGACCTACACCCCAGGGATGACTCTCAGCTACAACGGCTGGTCGTTGAAGTTGTCGGGTGCGCCCAAGGCCGGCGACACGATGCAGATCGTGGCGACTGCCAATCCGGCGGGTGACAACCGCAACGCGAGGGCGATGCAGTCGCTCGGCGATGCGAGCAATGTCGACGGCGCCAAGGTCATCGATCGCTATGCCGATCTGGTGGGCGAAGTCGGTACGCGTGCGCAGTCTGCCAAGGCGACCGGCGATATGAGTCAGCGGCTGTTTGACGACGCGGAAAGCGCGCGCACTGCGGTCTCGGGCGTCAATCTCGATGAAGAAGCCGCCCGCATGCTGGAGTATCAGCAGGCCTATCAGGCGGCGGCCAAGGTGATCAGCACCGCCAACCAGATGTTCCAGTCGCTGTTGCAGTCGTTTGCCTGAACGCCCTGAACGGGCCCTGAATTTCTTCGGAGAACACCATGCG
>CAMCXH010000196.1 GCA_945883285.1 Bordetella parapertussis
TACTACGGCGACGCCTTGGCGATCAGACTTGGCCAGCGAGAAGCCACCACCAGAGGGATCGACTGCGCAAGCTCAGGACACCGATCAGTCACCGGCGAGCGGTCAAATGATCTTCATCTCAAGGTGGCGCTGCTTTGGTTTCGGATGGAGAAATACTCGTCAAAAAAAGCAAACACGGGAAGTCCGCAATCTTTCGCGATTTTCAATTACTGCGAGATATTTTTCCGCCGACGTACGATCACACCCGCCAGGCAAACACCGACGCCCATCATCAGGTAGACCTCGGGTTCGGGGACTGGGGTGAGGATAAAGGCAGAAGTTACCCCCTGAGGATTGTTCCCGTACCCTACGATCTGGCCCACATCGTTGATTGCCGTTGCCTCGACCAAACTCCAACCCGTACCGGCGACACCGGAAGCTGTGCTCAGATCGGTCATGACGCCGTCCTGCCACAGGAAGGCACGCTGACCTGTCGCAGCGCCGCTGTGGCCCACCACCTGCCCCGCGTTGTTGATGCTTGTGGCAACACTGTTCTCGGCACCCCCCGGCAGGTCACCCAAGTTGGTCATGACGCCGTTCTGCCAAAGAAAGGCTCGGGTACCTGTCGCAGCGCCGCTGTAGCCAACCACCTGCCCCGCGTTGTTGATGCCACGTGCATAGCTGTTGTAGCCACCCCCCTGCAGGTCACCCAGGTCGGTGATCGTCCACTGCGCACTCGCCGTGGAGGTTGCGCAGGCAATGACGGAAAAAAGTGCTGCTGCGCGAAGCGACTTGTTCCAGCCGCGGCGGCTGCTTGAAGTGGTTTGTGGCGAGGCAAGACGCAGTGTCTCGGCCACTGAGGGTTGAACTGCGGCAGAGTATTCTTCGGAAAACCAGCCTGTGAACCTGATCATGACAATTTCTCCATGGGTCGTGTGTCGCTGGTTTCGCAATGCCGCAGCGCGGACGGTGAGGGCTCGAATCTGTCACTGCAACCTCACCGTTGCATTAAGGTTTGTCCGGCAACGATGGGCCGAACAGTCCGCCATGCATAGGTCGAATCGCCTCGCTCAATGGGGTTGCGCTCCAAGTGATGACTCGCTCGGTGTTCGCGCAAGAGCTTGCGATGAAGGGCCCATATCGCAGCGATGTATTGCAGCGATATCGACCAACTTCGTCCGATCAAAGATTCCGTCGAGTGGCAGGCTAGAAACATGAACCGATACGACGGACCGATCACACGGGCTGCAAGCCCGCGCGCTCCGGCGAGCCAACCCACCGCCTCGCACCAAAGGTGCCTGGACCGCTTGGCGCGGTCAGTCTTGTTTCTCGCAAAGAACGATTGGAGGCGACTAGATATCAGTCGCGGATATCAGGCGATCGGCTTGCGCCAACGCGCCGATCTGGCCACATTCGGTAAGCTGCTCAATCGCCCTGGCGGGGAACTTCCGCGGGAAAGTGATGCACTAGCTCTATGGCTGATGCTGCTACGTAGTACTCGTGCCGCCGGCCAGCAGTCCATTGGGCAGACGCTTTGACGTCAGCGGCGATGGTGTTGCTCAACCAACCGATCTCAGGATCTGTCTAGGAGACAGTCAATGCCTTTGGAAAGTCACGCGCACGACTCTTCGATGCCTCGCGGCGACGATACGTTTTTCAGCGACATCCTGACCGCAGCAGTCGACGGTGGAATCTCCCACTGGGCCACAGCAGGTGGCTGACCTTGAACATCTCGCAGGCCAGCCGAATCGATACACCGCGCTCCTTGACCGCACGTTCGGCCATCTCGCGTCGCCGAGATGGCCTCACCACTTTTTTGCAAGCGCCTCCGCCACGATCTCGGCTTTGAGCTTCTCCTCGACGTACATCCGTCGCAGACGTCGGTTCTCCTCCTCCAGCTCCTTCATCTTGGACATCATCGAGGTATCCATCCCGCCGAACTTGGCGCGCCACTTCTAGAAGGTGGCCGTGCTGATGCCCAGCTCCCTGCACAGATCAGGCACCGAAATCCCCGACTCCGCGCGCTTGAGCGCGTCCATGATCTGGCTGTCCGTAAACCGAGACTTCTTCATTTCCGTAGATCCCTTCCTATGGAAGAAATTCTACTTCTCAGCCCTTCGGATTTTTGGGGGGATTACCCTACCGTGGCCACCCCGCCGTGCACCACCTAAGCGGCGCCTTCATGCCCGGCGTGCTGACCGCCGTTGTGGGGCTTGTTCATCGCTCCATCTTTTCAAGCGTAGGAGCCTCCTCAAAACCCGGGGCGGTGCAGGTCAGCCCTGGGAATTCAGGCGCCCGAAGTAACAGGTGATGACAGCTTCGCTTGATGCGAAGCCTGGATAATGTATATTCTTACCTAACGTCGATCGATGCTCATGAAGTAAGGAAATGACCGCCACCGCCACGCTATCGAGCAAGTTCCAGATTTCGATTCCCAAGGCCATTCGGGAAGAAGCGCACTGGGTCGCTGGCCAGGAGTTCGTGTTTATTCCCAAGGGCAAGGGTGTCCTGGTCATGCCGGTGCCGGAGCTCAGTGACCTGGCCGGCATCGCCAAAGGTGCACGCAAGGAGGGCTATCGCGATCGCAAGGATCGCTACTGATGGCGGCGCAGATACGTGTTGTCGATACCTCAGCCTGGATCGAGTGGCTGACGGGCAGTCCGCTCGGCAAGAAGCTGGGCAAGGAGTTCCCCGACAAGCCTGATTGCATCGTGCCGACGATCGTGCAGCTTGAGCTGTCGAAGTGGCTGGTGCGGGAACTTGGCGAGGAGCAGGCTGATCAGGTCATCGCCTATACGCAGAAGTGCCGGGTCGTGTCACTCGACACCACGATTGCGCTGCTGGCTGCCGACCTGCATCGGCAGTACAAGTTGGCAACCGCCGATGCGATCGTTTATGCGACAGCACACAAGCATGGCGCCGAGCTGCTGACCTGCGACGAACACTTCAAAGGTCTGGCTGGCGCGGTGCTGTTTTCGAAGGCGCAGCGGGTCTGAGCCGTGTCGGTCTTGGCGTTGAGAGCCCTGGCGGACGGTGCACCCAGGCCTCTGATGAACCGCTCCGGGTATCAACGCGGATGCTCGGGTTAAGTGCTCATGCGTGCAGGTCCGCTTGCGCCGTCCAAGGTCGTTGCCGTTAGCCATGGCTTAGTTCGATAAAAAGCCTTCGGAGGCAAGAAAGTCATGAATTACGACATCATCGGCGACGTGCATGGCCATGCCGACAAGCTCGAGGCGCTGCTTCGAAACATGGGTTACCAGCATCGCGCCGGTGCCTGGCGAAAGGCTGGCCACACCGCCGTCTTCGTGGGCGATCTGATCGATAACGGCCCGGGTCAGCTGCGCACGCTCGAACTGGTGCGCGCCATGGTCGATCAGCAGTGCGCGCTCGTCACGATGGGCAATCACGAGTTCAATGCGATTGCTTATGCGACGCAAGACCCACATCGCGGCGGTGGCTATTACCTTCGACCTCATATCCAGAATCACAACCTGCAGCACAAGGCCTTTCTCGCTGAGGTCGGGCATCGCTCGGCCAGGCACACTGAATGGATTGATTGGTTTCGCACTATCCCGCTATGGCTCGAGCTGGACGGTTTGCGCATCGTGCATGCCTGCTGGCATGAGCCAAGCATCGAGGCGATCCGAAAAAGCCTCGGTGGAGGCAATCAGCTCACAGAGGAGTTTCTGGTGAATGCACACAAGCTCAACGATCAGCCGCGCTGCCCGGCGGTGCATGACGCGGTTGAGACGCTGCTCAAGGGTCTTGAAGTTGATCTGCCGGGCGGTACGTCGTTCATCGACGCGCATAACATTCGCCGCAATCGCACGCGAGTGCGCTGGTGGCATGAAGGTCCACCCAGGCTTCGGGATGTGGCGCTTGGCCCTGGCTCACAGCTTGATCAGGTGCGTGACGTGCTCCTGTCTGACGATGCGATCCCCGGCTACTCGCACGAGCATCCGGTCTTTTGCGGGCACTACTGGTTGAGCGGCACGCCCGATCGCCAGACTGCGAAAGTCGCCTGCGTTGATTACAGCGCAGGAAAGAGAGGACCGCTGGTTGCGTATCGCTTTGAGGGTGAGCGCGAGTTGAGCGCTTCGTCCTTCGTGTCGTCGAACGACTAACGAAGTTCCGGAACCTGACCAAGGCATTTTCATGACTCTACTGATCGACTATCGCTGCAGGCGGCCATCTGTCCGCTAAGCCCGGCATCTTGAACTGGCCGTATTATTGACAACTATTGATAATTCACGCGACTATCTGAGCGATGAGTACCAACACCATGAGTTTTGCGTTGCCCGAGGCCATGCGCGCCTACGTCGACCAGCGAGTGCGCTCCGGACAGTATGGCAACACCAGCGAATACCTGCGTGAACTGATCCGGCGCGATCAGGAAGAGCAGGCCAAAAAGCGCCTGCGCGAGCTGATCGAAGAGGGACTGAAATCCGGCCCTGGCCAAGTGCTCACGCCCCAGCGCATCGCACAGTTGAAGAAGCAGGCGCTGGGTAAGCAGCGTTGAAGCGCGCGCATCTGCGCCCTCAGGCTCAGGCAGATCTGGTTGACGCAACGAGGCACTACGCAGCGCAAGGCAGCGTTGAGCTCGCAGAGCGCATGTTCGACGCGGCCATCGCGGCGCTCGAAACCATTGAGCTCATGCCTGCGATGGGCTCCCCGCGAATGGGGCAATTGTGCGAACTGCCTGGCTTGCGTTCCTGGCGAGTGACCGGCTTTCCGATGCAGTGGCTCTACTTCGAGGCCGACGGTCACCTCGATGTCGTCCGCCTGCTCGGTGACCGACAGGACATCGTCGCCATCCTCAGCGCAGATGAGTAATCCTGCCCCTGGTGGCTTATCGCTTTGAGGGTGAGCGCGAGGTAAGCGCATCGTTCTTCGTGTCGACGCGCCCCTGAACCATCCGGCCCCGGATGGCTTCGATCGCACTTGGATCTTCTATCGGGAAGTGTCGCCGCTCCCAGGCCTCGACCAGCGTCCCGAGCAATTCGAGATGGTCGCCTTCGGGTGTGTTCGGCGCCGGGTCCAAGTCGACAAGCCGGGAGACGATCTTCAGCGCGGATCGGTAATCTTTCTGGTTTTTGATCGGTTTGATTTCCATCGCTCACATCTCCACGCTTGCCGCGTCGACCTTGTCATCGTCGGCATGGGTACCGACAAATTTCACATAGACCCAACCCGTTCGGTACGTCACCGCCACGATCAGCCGGTAGTGGTTCCTTCCGATATTGAAAACGACTCTTCGGTCTCCGATGAAATCGGCGCTCCTGTACCCGGTGTTTCCGAACGGGATGATCAATTCCCGTTGCGCCGGGTGCTGCGCTGCCGCCCTGATCGCGTCACTCGCGGACTGAGCGCGGGCAAGATCTTCGCTTGTCTCGCAACCCTCAGGCAAGAAGTCATACAAGCGTTCGAGATCAGCTTCAGGCGCCGGCGACAACTCGGCGACAAACCTTATCGACCAAGTTTCTTGCGCTTGGCGTCAAGTTTGGATTGAAGTCGCTCGAGGACTGACTCAATCGGCACTGAGTCGCCTTTCCGGTGGTATTCCTGCGATGCGGCTTGGGCCCGCTCATGAAAATCAGTCTGTATCCGCCGAAATGCGATGGCATTTCGCACTGTCGCTTCGACGAAGTCGGTCAGTGTTTCGCCAGGATGGAGCACGGACTCAAGCTCGGCGCGCAAGGCTGGTTCGACGCGGATTTCAGGAATGACTGAGGATTTCATCCGACGAGCGTATTGCGTTTGAGTCAGGTATTCAATGGATGGCTGCGCAATCGAGCACGACAGACATCATCACGAAGACGCAGACACCACGAAGGGGTTCAAGACCTTCGCACCGGTGCCTGCAAAGTCGGCCGCATTGCGCGTCACGACGGTCAGATCGTGAAGAAGCGCGGTGGCCGCAATTTGCTTGTCCAAGGTGTGCTCGGGGTTCGGGACTCGTAGCCGCCCCCACACTTGCGCCGCGTCGGCATCGAAGGCGAGGACTTTATCCGCGTAGTGCTCGCGCACGGCGGATAGCCAGTCCTCCAACAATCTCGCTTGCTCTGTGTCACCGCGCAGCCGAATCAGTTCGACGCCGCGCCGCAGCTCGCCGACCGTGACGGCCGACAGATAGACCGGGTCGCCGGCGGCGGCAACGCGATTGAAAAAGTCGATGACACCAGGGTTTGCTCGGGACTTCTTGCGAGCTTCGCTGATGA
>CAMCXH010000197.1 GCA_945883285.1 Bordetella parapertussis
ACCATCATGGTCTTGTCCATGTAGAAGAGCTCATTGTCGAGACCAGCATAACCCGAGGCCATGCTTCGCTTGTTGACAATGACGGTCTTCGCTTTGTAGGCCTCCAGGATGGGCATGCCGGCAATTGACGACTTCGGATCCTTGGCGGCTGGATTGACCACGTCATTGGCGCCCAGAATCAGCGCCACATCGGCCTGGCCGAACTCGGCATTGATGTCCTCCATCTCGAAGACCTGGTCATAAGGCACTTCGGCTTCGGCCAGCAGCACGTTCATATGGCCCGGCATGCGGCCTGCCACCGGATGGATCGCGTATTTGACGGTCACACCATGGTCGGTGAGCTTCTGGGCGAGTTCCTTGAGCGCATGCTGGGCGCGGGCCACTGCCAGACCGTAGCCCGGCACGATGAGAACGGTGTCGGCATTGCTCATCAGGAAAGCCGCGTCTTCGGCCGAGCCGCTCTTGACCGGGCGCTGCTGCTGTGCACCACCGCCTGCGGCGGCCGCCGCCGCGTCGCCGCCGAAGCCGCCGAGGATCACGTTGAAGAACGAGCGGTTCATGGCCTTGCACATGATGTAGCTCAGGATCGCGCCCGAGGCACCCACCAGCGAGCCGGCAATGATCAGCATGCTGTTGTTGAGCGAAAAGCCGATACCGGCCGCGGCCCAGCCCGAATAGCTGTTGAGCATCGAGACCACCACCGGCATGTCGGCCCCGCCGATCGGGATGATGATCAGCACGCCGAGCAAAAAGGCCAGTGCGAGCATCGCCATGAAGGCCGGCCAGCTCTCGTTGTAAGTAAACACCAGGCCGAGTGCGACCGTGGCCAGACCGAGCACCAGGTTGAGCATGTGCTGGCCGGAGAAGACCACTGGCGCGCCCTGGAAGAGGCGGAACTTGTATTTGCCCGAGAGCTTGCCGAAGGCGATCACCGAGCCGCTGAAGGTGATCGCACCAATCGCGGCGCCCAGGAAGAGTTCGAGCCGGTTACCGGTCGGAATCGGCGGGCGCGAGATGATGTCGGCGACGATGGCGCCGGCCTGGGTCTGGGCGCCGATCAGCAGTTCCTTGGGATAGTCGGTAATGCCGAAGGCCCAGGGCTCGGCTACCGCGGCGATCGCAATACAGACCGCGGCCAGGCCGATCATGCTGTGCATGAAGGCGACCAGCTCGGGCATCTTGGTCATCTCGACCTTGGCGGCCATGTAGGCGCCGGCACTGCCGCCGATGACCAGACCGAGCAGCACCCAGGCCAGTCCCATCGGTGCGAATTCGGCGCGCATCATGTAAATGAGCGCGACCGTGGTCACCGCGGCGATGCCCATGCCGACCATGCCGAAGAGGTTGCCCCGGATGGAGGTGGTGGGGTGCGACAGACCTTTGAGTGCCTGGATGAAGCAGATCGAGGCGACGAGGTACAGCAGGACGATGAGGTTCATGTTAGGCCTGGCCTTTGCTGCGAGGCGGTTGGCTGTTGCGGCTGAAATCGATCCGGCCGCTGTTGATCCAGCCCAGTCGCCCGAGAATCCAGGCGCAGGGGGCGACGATGAGCGAAGCGATCACGAGCACGGTGAAAGTACGCTCGAGACCGGGTGCCGCAAAGTCTTTTGCGATGTGGTCGCCGAGTGCAATCCCGATGATAGTGATGACCAGCAGGACGATGAAGGCGCGCACCGTCATGACTTGTCTGCCTTGCCTGCGCCTTCGCGCGGCGCTTTTTTCTTGAACATATCGAGCATGCGGCGGGTCACGAGAAATCCGCCGAACACATTGACTGCCGCCAGCGCCACCGCGGCCACGCCCATGAACTTGCCAAGGGGCGTGGTGGTGAGCGAGGCGGCCAGCATCGCGCCGACGATGATGATCGCCGAAATCGCGTTGGTGACCGCCATCAGCGGCGTGTGCAGGGCGGGGGTGACGTTCCAGACCACGTGAAAGCCGACGTAGATCGCCAGCACGAAAATGATCAGGTTGATGACGGTAGGACTGATGACTTCCATTTGTTCGGATGACCTTCTGTCGGCGGGATGTTGGGGGTCAGACCGGCAGGCTCTGGGTTCAGGCCCGCAGGACCTGGCCGTCGCGAACGACGAGGCAGGCTTTGACAATGTCGTCTTCGAGATCGATCTTGAGCTTGCCGTCGGCATCGATCACCAGCTTCAGAAAATCGATGACGTTGCGGGCATAAAGCGCCGAGGCGTCGGCGGCGACCATCGAGGGCAGATTGGTTTCGCCGATGATGTGCACGCCGTGTTTCGTCACCGTGCGCCCGGGCTCGGACAAGGGGCAGTTGCCGCCCTGCTCGACCGCCATGTCGACGATGACTGATCCGGCCTTCATCGACATGACCATCTCTTCTGTGACCAGCACCGGCGCCTTACGGCCCGGGATGAGCGCGGTGGTGATCACGATGTCGGCCTGCTTGATGCGCTCGGCGACCGCTGCCGCCTGACGCTTCATCCAGCTCTCGGGCATCGGCCGGGCATAGCCGCCCACGCCCTTGGCGATCTCGCGTTCTTCGTCGGTCTCGTAGGCCACATCGATGAACTTGGCGCCGAGCGATTCGACCTGTTCCTTGACCGGCGGGCGTACGTCGGAGGCTTCGATGACCGCGCCGAGCCGCTTGGCGGTCGCGATCGCCTGCAAACCGGCCACGCCGACGCCGAGGATGACGACGCGCGCGGCCTTGACCGTGCCGGCCGCCGTCATGAGCATCGGCATGAAGCGCTGATAGGCATTGGCTGCCACCATCACCGCCTTGTAGCCGGCGATATTGGCCTGCGACGACAGCACGTCCATGCTCTGGGCGCGGGTTGTGCGCGGTGCAGCCTCGAGCGCGAAGGCGGTCGTACCGGCACCCGCCAGCTGTTCGAGACCTGCCCGATCGAAAGGATCGAGCATGGCGACCACCGCGGTGCCGGGCGGCATCAGGGTGAGTTCTTCGGGCGAGGGGCGACGCACCTTCAGGACCATGTCGGCTTTGAAAGCAGCGGCGGCGTCCGCCAGGATGGCACCCGCTGCCTCGTAGGCGGCATCGGTCACACTGGCACCGGTACCGGCACCAGCCTGCACGATGACCTCGTGCTTGGCTGCAACCAGTTTCTTCACCGTTTCAGGGGTGGCGGCGACCCGCGACTCTCCGGCGCGCGTCTCGGTCGGCACTCCGATTTTCATTCTGTTTTCTCCAGGCAATCCCAAAAGGATAACCTGTAGCGGGGCTTTTTGCCCGCGCGGGGCTCTCGGCGCAGGCCTGTTAGCCTCGGTTACACTCGAAAAATGGACATCTGGAAGCCCAGTACGACGGTCGCAGCCGTCATCGAACGCGATGGACTGCTGCTCATGATCGAGGAACAGACCGCGTTCGGTCTGCGCCTGAATCAGCCGGCCGGGCATCTCGATCCCGGCGAGACGCTGCAGCAGGCGGTGGTGCGTGAGGCACTCGAAGAAACCGCCTGGACGGTCGAGGCGATTGCCTTGCAGGGCGTGCATATGGCGCGGTTTGTGCATGCGGCGGCAGGTGTCGATGTGACCTACCTGCGCCATACCTTCTTGTGCCGGCCGATCTCGCATGATCCGACCCGCGCGCTCGATGAGGGCATCGTGCGGGCCTTCTGGATGTCGCCAGCCGAGATACTTGCCTGTCCGCAGCAGCACCGCAGCCCGCTGGTCGAGCGTGCGGTCCTCGATTTTCTGGCCAATCGACGCGCCGATCTCGACATTGTCTGGACGCACGACAGCGCCCTCGATCGCACGCCTGGCGGCCCTTCGGCATCGGGCCGATGAGCGCTTCGCGTGTCGTGGTCGGTTTGTCGGGAGGGGTCGACTCGGCGGTTTCGGCCTGGCTGCTCAAAGAGCAGGGCCACGAGGTCATTGGCCTCTTCATGAAGAACTGGGAGGACGACGACGACAGCGAATACTGCTCGAGTCGCCAGGACTGGATCGATGCCGCGAGTGTGGCTGATGTGCTGGGGATCGAGCTGGAGGCGGTCAATTTCGCGGCTGAATATCGCGAGCGGGTCTTCGCCGAATTTCTGCGTGAGTATTCGGTGGGCCGCACGCCCAACCCCGATGTGCTGTGCAATGCCGAGATCAAGTTCAAGGCCTTTCTCGACCATGCCATGCGGCTGGGTGCCGACCGCATCGGCACCGGCCACTACGCCCGGGTACGGGCTGTGCCGGATGACTCGATGCCGGGCGGCATGCGCCACGAACTGCTTCGCGGCCTCGATGCGACCAAGGACCAGAGCTACTTCCTGCATCGCCTGACGCAGGCGCAACTGGCGCGCACGGTGTTTCCGGTGGGCGAGTTGCCCAAGCGCGAGGTGCGCCAGATTGCCGAGCGCATTGGTTTGCCCAATCATGCGAAAAAGGATTCGACCGGCATCTGCTTCATCGGCGAGCGCCCGTTCAGGGCCTTTCTCAACCGCTATCTGCCGACGGCGCCGGGCCCGATCCTCGACGACGAAGGGCGTCTGCTTGGAGAGCATGTCGGGCTGGCTTTCTACACCATCGGGCAGCGCAAGGGCGTGGGCATCGGCGGGCAAAAGTCCGGCAGCGGCGAGGCCTGGTATGTGGCCAGAAAGGACATGGATGCCAACACACTCCATGTGGTGCAGGGTCATGACCATCCCTGGCTGAGCGCTGACTGGCTGCAGGCGGACGATGTCCACTGGATCGCCGGTGCGCCGCCCGCGCACGACAGGCAGGGCGCCAAGACGCGCTACCGGCAAGCCGATGCGGCGTGTCGCGTGTTGCCTTTACCCGAGCGCTCGGGGGGGGTTGCGCTCACCTTCGATCAGCCGCAGTGGGCGGTGACGCCGGGGCAGTCGGCGGTGCTCTATCACGATGAAGTCTGCCTGGGCGGTGGCGTCATTGCGTCGGCGCAGGGCCTGTCAGCGCCGAAAGGGTCATCGGGGCGATAGCGGCGGCGGCAACAGGGGTGATCGAAGCAACAGGGGCCAACATCAAGAGCACAGGGGCTGCCGCAGGCCTGCCATCATTGCCGCGCTAAACTCCGGATCGACCTGTCGGGCTTTGTGGCCCATGCCTCTGCGCCAATCAGAACCGGAGCCCAGTCGATGACGTCTCTCATCAGATTCCTGACCCTTGCGGGTTTCGCAACCGCCACCCCTTTGCTCGTCTGGGCAGCGCGTGCCGGCGAGATCGGTTGGTGGTGGAGTCTGCTCTCAGGCTTGCTCGCCGCGCTCGGCGCCTACGACCTGCTGCAGACGCGCCACGCAATCCTTCGAAACTATCCGGTGTTCGGGCATCTGCGCTTCATGTTCGAGGCGATCCGACCTGAAATCCGCCAATACCTGATCGAGTCCGACAGCGATGCGGTGCCGTTCTCACGACTGCAACGCGCACTGGTCTATCAGCGTGCCAAACAGGACATCGACAAGCGCCCTTTCGGCACACAGCTCGACACCTATGCGAGCGGTTTCGAGTGGATGAACCATGCGATGGTTCCCGCACCCTTGCAGCCGCATGATTTTCGCGTGACGGTGGGCGGCCCGAACTGTGCTCGGCCCTATGTGGCATCGATCTTCAACATTTCGGCGATGAGCTTCGGTTCGCTGTCTGCCAACGCCATCCGCGCGCTCAACAAAGGCGCCAAACGAGGCGGCTTTGCCCATGACACCGGCGAGGGCTCGATCTCGGCCTATCACCGCGAATTTGGCGGCGATCTGATCTGGGAGATCGGATCGGGCTATTTCGGTGCTCGCGATGAATCGGGTCGTTTCGATCGCGATCGCTTCGTCGAGAACGCCTGCGACGATCAGGTCAAGATGATCGAGGTCAAGCTGTCGCAGGGCGCCAAGCCCGGCCATGGCGGCGTGCTGCCGGGCCCCAAGGTCACGCCCGAAATTGCCTCGGCACGCGGCGTGCAACCCTGGGTCGATTGCGTCTCTCCCGCCTCTCACTCGGCATTCTCGACCCCCATCGGTCTGCTCGAATTCATCGACGAGCTCAGACGGCTGTCAGGCGGCAAGCCCACCGGTTTCAAGTTCGCGGTCGGCCATCCCTGGGAGTGGTTTGCGATTGCCAAGGCCATGCACGAGACCGGC
>CAMCXH010000198.1 GCA_945883285.1 Bordetella parapertussis
GCAGCGCCCTGCTGAGCACCCGCCTGGGGGCCCTGCCCCTGTTGCGGTTTCTGGGCAGGCATCGTGCCGGGCTTGTTGCTGTCTTTCTGGTCCATGTGGTCACCTGAAAAGTCGAGAGAAGGCCGGATGACCTTCCCTCGTTCCTACAGGGCAATCCGCATGCCCGCCGACAACAGCATGGCTTGAACCGGGCGGCCTCAGACCTTGCCGTAGAGCTCGCTGCCCTTGCGCACGAACTCGATCGCCTTCTCGGTCATGCCCTGCTGCAGGGCTGCCTCGGCGCTCACACCGGCCTTCTCGGCATAGTCGCGCACATCCTGGGTGATCTTCATCGAGCAGAAATGCGGGCCGCACATTGAACAGAAATGCGCGGTCTTCATCGAGTCCTTGGGCAGGGTCTCGTCATGGAAATCTTTCGCGGTATCGGGGTCCAGACCGAGGTTGAACTGGTCGGCCCACCGAAACTCGAATCGCGCCTTCGACAGCGCGTTGTCGCGGATCTGCGCGCCCGGATGCCCCTTGGCCAGATCAGCCGCATGCGCAGCGATCTTGTAGGCCATGATCCCGTCCTTGACGTCCTTCTTGTTGGGCAACCCGAGATGCTCCTTGGGCGTCACATAGCAGAGCATCGCCGTGCCATACCAGCCGATTTGCGCAGCACCAATCGCGCTGGTGATGTGGTCATAGCCGGGCGCGATGTCGGTGGTCAGCGGCCCCAGCGTGTAGAAGGGCGCCTCATGGCAGTCGCGCAGCTGCAGTGCCATATTCTCTTTGATGAGCTGCATCGGCACATGGCCCGGGCCTTCGATCATGACCTGCACATCATGCTTCCAGGCCACCTGCGTGAGTTCACCCAGGGTCTTGAGCTCGGCGAGCTGTGCCTCGTCATTGGCGTCATAGATGCTTCCAGGGCGCAGCCCGTCGCCAAGCGAAAACGACACATCGTAGGCCTTCATGATCTCGCAGATGTCTTCGAATCGCTCGTAGAGGAATGACTCGCGGTGATGGGCCAGGCACCACTTGGCCATGATGCTGCCGCCGCGCGAAACAATGCCGGTCATGCGACGCGCGGTCATCGGAATGAAAGGCAGTCGCACACCGGCATGGATGGTGAAGTAATCGACACCCTGCTCGGCCTGCTCGATCAGCGTGTCGCGAAAGATCTCCCAGGTCAGGTCCTCGGCCTTGCCGTTGACTTTCTCGAGCGCCTGATAGATCGGCACGGTGCCGATCGGCACCGGCGAATTGCGAACAATCCATTCACGGGTTTCGTGGATGTGCTTGCCGGTTGAGAGGTCCATCACGGTGTCGCCGCCCCAGCGGATCGACCAGGTCATCTTCTCGACCTCTTCGCCGATCGACGAGCTGACCGCCGAATTACCGATGTTGGCGTTGATCTTCACCAGGAAATTGCGCCCGATGATCATCGGCTCGGTTTCGGGGTGATTGATGTTGGCCGGAATGATCGCGCGCCCGCGGGCCACTTCGCTGCGCACGAACTCGGGCGTGATCTCGGCCGGGATTACGGCACCGAACGACTCGCCGCGGTGCTGGCGCCCGAGCAGTTCGGCCATGCGCTCGCCGGTCGGGCCGGCGGCCTTGAGCGAGGCGATGTATTCGACGCGACGCAGATTCTCGCGAATCGCGATGAACTCCATCTCGGGGGTGATGATGCCGCGGCGGGCATAGTGCATCTGGGTGACATTGGCGCCGGCCCGGGCACGGCGAGGCGCGCGCGTAAGGTCAAAGCGCAGTTCGTCCAGGCGGGTGTCGGCCAGTCGGTCGCGGCCATATTGCGAACTCGGCCCGTCCATCAGCTCGGTGTCATTGCGCTCGCTGATCCACTCGGCACGCAGCGGCGCCAGACCCTTGCGGATATCGATATTGGCCGCCGGATCGGTGTAGGGGCCGCTGGTGTCATAGACGAAGACCGGCGGATTGGGCTCAGCGCCCATTGAAGCCGAGGTGTCGTCTTGCGAGATGGCGCGCATCGGCACGCGAATATCAGGGCGCGCGCCTTCGACATAGAGCTTCATCGATCGCGGCAAGGGGGCGACCGCGGCGGTGTCGACGGCGGCGGTAGCGGCGGCAAATTCGTGCGGTGCATTCATGGCGGACCCCGGAGATCACTCGTGGTGTCGCTGGGGCTCCGATCGAATCAGCGGCTTGCGCGAGGCGGGCCTCGCGTCTGGCCGACTCGGCTTCCCTTCGGCGGCATTACCCGCATCAGGTTCGGAGGGTATCTCTCACCCGGACGGCTCGCGCGATCAGCACCAGCCGGCCAGGACCCCTAGCAACAGAAGGGGAGATCGTACAGGATCGAGCTCAGGCTGCGGCCCGATACCGCCCATCGTCCAGTCTGAGCACACGCCCTTGCGCCTGCAGCTCGTCCAGATGCTGGGCAATGGTGTGACGCTCGACCGAATCGACGAAGCCCTCGGTCAGGCTGGTCGGATAGAGCAGGCGCTGGGCAACCAGCTCGTCAAGCGAGCGGGTGTCGGCACCGATCATCTCGAGCAGTCGCTCGCTGCGCTGGTCGATGCGAGCCTCGAAGGCGGCCAGCAAGGTGTCGAATTCGTTGCGCGAGGTGATCGCGCCCTTGTGATGCGAGGTAATCCAGACCGATGCAGGCAACTCGGCCACCGCCTTGAGCGTTGCGCGAAAGTCGGTGAGATTGGAGGTCGCGTCGCCGTAGTAGGGGCCGAAGCTCGAGAGGTCGATATCGCCGATGAAGGCGATGCCATGCGGCTCGACCATCAGAACGCAGTGGCCGGCGGTGTGACCAGGCATATGGATGGCACGCACCTTCAGACCACCAAGATCAAAGGTGGCGCCGTCGCGATAGGCAATGGCATCGGGCCTGGGCGCATACCAGAAATCGCGTTCGATCTTTGCCCGAAAGCCGTCGAGCACCGACTGCGGATAGCCGTAATGGCGCGACAGCCCCTCCCAGCTGCGGGCGGCCTCGAGGTCGGCCTCATGAACATGCACCGGCACGCCCGGCAAGCGATGCAGCCCGGCCATATGGTCTTCGTGCACATGACCCATGATCACCACATCGGCATCGTCAAAGAGCGGGCCGATATGGTTGGCGACCTTGGGCGTATCGAAGACCGCGCGTGTATCGCTGCCGGTAACGATCAGCTGATTGCCGTCGGGGTATTTGCCGTGCTTGTCGCCGAAACAGACCGTGACCGGTCCGAACTGCGCCTGTTCGATGGAGGGGTTGCTCAGTGAGATCGTGGACGTCATGGCGGTCTTGGAGGCGGTAGTGATGAGGGTGGCGTCATGATCGACGCGGAAAAAGTCCGAGTGTCAGCGCGGTGCCGGTCAACACGATGGCGCATCCGATCACCATCCGCAAGGTGATCGGTTCGCCCAGATAGACCGCCGCCGAGCCCATCGCAACGATCGGGTTCAGAAAGGTGACCGAGATCGCCCGCACCGGACCAATATCGCGCAACAGACCGAAGTAGATGATGAAACCCAGCCCCGACGAGGCGATCCCCATGAAGATCACCTCCAGCCACGCAACCAGCCCCGGATCCTGAGCCGGCCAGGTCATCAGGGCAAAGGGCGCGGCAGTGATTGCCGCCACCGTGATGCTGCCGGTGGCCAGTGACAGGGGATCGAGGCCGGTCAGATTCACCTTCGCGTAATTCGAGGACACGCCCCAGAGCACCGTGACTGCGATCGTGATCAGGATGGCGAGCGTGGCACCCTCGGAGGCGCCGACCTTGTCCCAGACCAGCACGCTGACCCCTGCAAAACCCACGATCAGACCGAGTGCTCGCATCGGCGTGATCCGCTCACGCAGCCAGACATGGGCCACGATTGCCGAAAAAAGCGGGGCGGTCGATTGCAGCACCGCCAGCATGCCGGCCGAGATCGACAGGGCTGAAAAGCCCAGCCCCAGAAACGGGAGCGCGGTAAAGGCGCTGCCGAAGATCAGCACACCGCGCCAGTGGGCGCGCATCGGTGCCAGACCGGTGCGCCACAGGGTGAGTGGCAGCAGCACCAGCAGGCTGCCCATCGCCATACGCAGAAACACCATCGGAAATGGCCCGAAAGCCGGCGCAGACGACCGCATGAAGAGGTAGGCGCCACCCCACAGGCATGAGAGCAGCAGCAATTGGACAACGTGGATCGGGCGCATGAAATGAGGCGGTTCGGTGCCGGCGCTGGACGCTACGGCCGCCCGAATCATGCCTGCGCCGCCAGACTGTCGCGAATTCAGGGTCGCCACTTGTCGGAACATCATGGGGAAATCATCGTTAAATGACCCGCCGGTCATTTAACTGCTATGCTGCGGCGACTTCTGCAAAAAGCCGGTCACCGCCATTTTCTCCCGACGCTCATGACGATTGCCGGACCCCAGAACAGCCCTGTCCACTCGGGGCAGCCGCCCCGCTGGGAGCGGCGCAAGGAGCGGCGCCCGGCCGAACTGCTGGCGGCCGCGCTCGCACTTTTCGTGGAGCGCGGCTACGCGGGCACCCGACTCGACGACATCGCAGCCAGTGCCGGCGTCTCGAAAGGAACCCTTTATCTCTACTTCGCCAACAAGGAAGAGCTCTTCAAGGCGCTGGTCCGTGAAAGCGTCGTACCGCTGCTCGAGCGATTCAGCGACCGACTCTCAAGTTCAGACGAACCCGGCCCGGTGCTGATCGAGCAGTTCGTCAACACCTGGTGGATCGAATTCGGCAGCACAAAGCTTGCCGGCCTGTGCAAGCTCATCATGGCCGAGGCCGGGAATTTCCCCGAAGTGGCCAGCTTTTTTCACGACGAAGTGATTCAACCCAACAACGCGCTGGTCGCGAGTCTGATCCGGCGCGGCATCGAACGCGGCGAGTTCCGGCAGGTCGACGCCGAGGCCACCGCACACGTCCTGATTTCACCGCTGGTGCTCAAGGCGATCTGGGCCCACTCCTTTGAGCGCAGCGGCTTCCAGGCAGAGTCGATCGACCCGCAGCGACTGCTCGCCACCCACATACAACTCATTCAAGCTGCCCTGTTGCCCCCCAATCGATGAATCGCAACCTTGTCCCGCGTGTTTTCCTCGCCCTCGTCCTGGCGGCATTGCTGGCCGCAGGCGGCTGGTTCTACAAGACGCGCGCTGCGCGCACTGTCGACGCCGCAGAGTCATCGCAAAAGACCGGCTCCAAGCCTGGTATCGAAGCCGGCGCTTCAGGCGTCACGGTCGCCAGCGAGGTGGAGTTTTCTGCCAAAGACCTCTACACGCTTGCACCACAAGGCCTGACCCGCAGCATTCCGCTGACCGGCACGCTGCGTCCGGTCAATCAGACCGTGGTCAAGACCAAGGTGCAAGGTGAACTGCGCGAGCTCACGGTCCGCGAAGGCATGAGCGTGCGACGCGGGCAGTTGCTTGGACGGCTCGACCTCACCGAGTATGAAGTACGGGTCAAGGAGCGCGAGGCGCAGCTCAAATCGGCCACGTCGCAGGTCGACCAGACCCTGCGCACGCTCGAGAACACGCGCCAGCTGCAAGAAAAAAACTTCGTTTCGCAAAGTGCCCTCGATGCCTCCCGATCGGGCTGGGAAGTCGCTGTCGGAAATCGCGATGCAGCGGCTGCGCAACTGACCCTCGCACGCAAATCGCTTGCCGACGCCGTGCTGGTTGCGCCGATCGATGGCGTGGTCGCCGAGCGCTTTGCGCAGCCGGGCGAGAAGCTGCCGGTCGACGGCCGTGTACTGTCGATCGTTGACCTCTCGAAAATGGAGATCGAAGCGCCGGTGCCGGCCGCCGAGATCGGCAGCGTCAAGATCGGCCAGTCGGTTGATTTGCGCATCGAAGGTGTGAGTGCCCGCCAGATCGGGCAGATCGTACGGATTGCGCCGACGACCCAGGCGGGCACGCGCTCGGTGCCGATCTACATTGCGCTGGAGAATCGCGACCCGTCGGTTCGGGCAGGGCTCTTTGCTCAAGGCGTGCTGGCCGTCGACAGACGCGACGGCGTGCTGGCCATCCCGAGTGGCGCGGTGCGCGACGCCGGCGGGCGCACT
>CAMCXH010000199.1 GCA_945883285.1 Bordetella parapertussis
CACCGACCCGGAACTTCAGGCCCTTGAGGTCTTCGACAGTGTTGATCTCCTTGCGGAACCAGCCACCCATCTGTGCGCCAGTGTTGCCGGCCAGCATGGCGTAGACGCCGGCTGACTTTTCGGCGAATTCGTTATAGATCTGGCTGCCGCCGCCCTGATACCACCAGGCCTGGTACTGACGGCAGTTCAGACCGAAGGGAATCGCGGTGGCGATTGCCCAGGTCGGGTCCTTGCCGAAAAAGTAATACATCGCGGTGTGGCCCATCTCGACGTTGCCCTGCTGGACCGCATCGAGCACCTGAAAGGCCGGCACCAGTTCGCCGGCGGCATGCACGCTGATCTGGAACTTGCCGCCCGACATGGCGGACACCGATTTCGACAGGACTTCGGCTGCGCCGTAGATGGCGTCAAGGCTTTTGGGAAAGCTCGAGGCCAAGCGCCAGCGAATGGTGGGCTGGGCACTGATGATTGCAGGGGCGGCCAGAATCGCGCCGCCGGTTGCGGCACTTGCTCCGGCCTTCCGGATAAATGAACGACGTTCCATGGAGTCTCCGATTTGAACTCAGTTGATTTTCGCGAGACCGACGCCCTGTTTCGGGTGTGATCGGCAAACTGCTCGGGCTGTCTGGCCCGAGGTAACGCGATACTAGGCGTTAGACGAAATTAGGGCAATCACCGCGCGCCGCTCCGGGCTTCACTGCGCTTTCAGTCGTTGCCGCGCAGCCTCAATGGCGCTTTTTACCTGTGCAGGCGCGGTGCCGCCAAAGTGGTCGCGCGAGCTCACCGACCCTTCAAGTGTGAGGGCGGCATAGGCATCGGCACCGATCAGCGGCGAGATCGACTGCATCTCAGCCGGGGTCAGCGCATCGAGCGTTCGAGCAGAGTCGGCTGCCAGGCGCACCGCCCGGGCCACGGCCTCATGGGCGTCGCGAAACGGCAAGCCCTTGCGCACCAGATAATCGGCAAGGTCGGTGGCGGTCGAGAACCCTTCGGCCGCCGCCTGGCGCATCCGTTGCTCATTGACGCGGATGCCACCGACCAGGTCGGCGAAGATCCGCAAGGTGTTGATCACGGTGTCGGCGGTGTCAAAGAGCGGCTCCTTGTCCTCCTGGTTGTCCTTGTTGTAGGCGAGCGGCTGGCCTTTCATCAGGGTGAGCAGCGCAACCAGGTGACCGGTGACCCGCCCGGTCTTGCCTCGCGCCAGCTCCGGGACATCGGGGTTTTTCTTTTGCGGCATGATCGAACTGCCGGTGCAGAAACGGTCCGCCAGATCGATGAACCCCACCCGCGGGCTCATCCAGATCACGAGTTCTTCGGACAGTCGCGAGACATGCGTCATGACCAGCGAGGCCGCGGCGCAAAACTCAATCGCAAAGTCGCGATCTGACACCGCATCGAGTGAATTGGCGCAGACCCCCTCGAATCCCAGAGTGCGAGCCACCCGCTCCCGATCGATCGGGTAGCTGGTGCCAGCCAGCGCTGCGGCGCCCAGAGGCAGGCGATTGACCCGGCGACGGCAGTCGTGCATGCGTTCGTCGTCGCGGGCGAACATCTCGACATAAGCCATCAGATGATGGCCGAAGGTCACCGGCTGCGCGACCTGCAGATGCGTGAAGCCCGGCATGATCGTGGCGTGATGCTGATCGGCCAGGTCGATCAGGGCGGTCTGGAGGGCGGCCAGCAGCGTACGGATATCGTCGATCGTGTCGCGCAGCCACAGCCGGATATCGGTGGCCACCTGGTCATTGCGCGAGCGGGCTGTGTGCAGCCGTTTGCCGGCATCGCCGATGAGTTCGGTCAGGCGCTTCTCGATATTCAGATGAACGTCTTCCAGGTCGAGTGACCAGACGAAGCGCCCGGCTTCGATCTCGGTGCGGATGCTGGACAGACCGCGCTGGATCGCTTCCAGATCGGCCTGGCCAAGCAGCCCGACGGCCTGCAGCATGTCGGCATGGGCAAGCGACCCGGCGATGTCCTGCATCGCGAGCCGCTTGTCGAAGTCAACCGAGGCGGTATAGCGCTTGACCAGGTCGGCCACCGGCTCGGTGAACCGCGCTGACCAAGCCTCGGATTTCTTGCTGAACTGATCTGTCATAAACTGCAGGCCTATGGCGTCAAACGAACCGAAAACCGTCGATTATAAGGCGCCCCATCCGGCAACGGCCGCTGCGGTCAAGGCACGCCGGCAAGTCGAAGGCGGTTTGGCCCCGCTGATCCCCGACGCCTGCAATCTCGGCGTCGTGCTGCGTTGTCTGGGCGCGTTCAATCTCCTGGCGATGCTGTTTGCGGCCGCGCTGTCGAACGATGTGTGGCAAGCCGTCACCCGGTTCCTCCTCATTGCCACCGTTCTCGAACCCTCGCTGCTGCTGTCGCTGGCGCTGGTCTGTCTGGTGCGAAAAAGCACCAACGCGTCGGCACATTCATCGCAGTGGGCGGTGGCAATCGGATTGCCGGTGCTGCTGACCTTGCTGGTGTCGCTGGTCGTTACGCAGCTTCTCGCCATCCAGTTGTCGGTCCCCGAGATCATCTGGATGATGCTGTCACGCGCGCTGATCGCCGCGACAGCTGCCTGGGCGGTCGTCGAGTATTTCCGATTGAGAGCGCGCGCCTATTCCCCGTCTTTTGCCGAGGCGCGTCTGCAGGCCCTTCAGGCGCGCATTCGCCCCCACTTTCTTTTCAACAGTCTCAATACCGTTCTGGGGCTGATGCGGGGCGATCCGCGACGCGCCGAAGCCACACTCGAGAATCTTGCCGATCTCTTTCGGGTGTTCATGCGCGATGCCCGTGAGCTGGTCGCGCTCGACGATGAGGTCGTGACCTGCAAGGAATATCTGGCGATCGAGCAACTTCGTCTGGGTGAGCGGTTGAAGGTCGTCTGGCAACTCGACGATATGCCCGGGGATGCGCTGCTGCCCTCGCTGCTGCTTCAACCGCTGATCGAGAACGCTGTTCACCATGGCATCGAACCCAGCAGTGATGAAGGCACGATTGCGATCACGGTCGGGCGCACCGGCGACCGCGTCAGGGTCGAAATCCTCAATCCGATTCCGGCCGCAACACAAACTCGTTCCGGCAATCAGATGGCCTTGTCGAATGTCCGGGAGCGCCTAATGCTGCTGTACGATATCGAGGCAGATCTCAAAACAGGCGCAGAAGGCGATCGTTTCCGCCTTCAGCTTGAATTCCCATACCGCAAAGAAAGGCGAAGCCGAGATGTCCGACGCTACTTCGATCCTGATCGTTGATGACGAAGGGCCGGCCCGCAGCCGGCTCCGCGAGGTGCTTTCAGACCTTGCGCCCCAATTCCCGCACCGGATCGTCGGTGAAGCGGCCAATGCCCCCGAGGCGCTCGCCCAGATCGAATCGCAGCGTCCGCAGATCGTCCTGATGGACGTCCAGATGCCGGGCATGACGGGCATCGAACTGGCCCGGCATATTTCGGCGCGCGCGGCCGAAGCCGATCAGGACGATCCCAAGCCGATGCCGCTGATCATCTTCGTCACCGCCTTCGACGAGTTTGCGGTCGAGGCTTTCGAGGTCAATGCGCTCGACTACCTGCTCAAGCCGGTTCGGGCCCAGCGCCTGCTGGGCGCACTGATTCGGGCGCAGACACTGCTGCCTGCCGAGCATCTCGAGGCCATCGATCAACTGGCCAAGGCGACCAATACCCGTCGTCGCCAGCTCTCGGTTCACGAGCGCGGTCGCGTCATCCTGGTGCCGGTCGAGCAGGTGCTCTATCTCAAGGCCGAGCTCAAATACATCACCGTGCGCACGCGCGAGCGTGAATTCCTGATTGAAGAGTCGCTCACTTCGCTCGAAGATGAGTTCAGCGAGCGCTTCGTGCGGATTCACCGAAACGCGCTGGTGGCTCGCCCCTCGATCGCCGGTTTCGAGCGGGTGACGCCAACCGGTGAGGGCGAGGCCGGTGATCCTTATTGGCAGGTTGTCTTGCGCGAAGTCGGCGAAAAGCTTCCGGTCAGTCGTCGTCAATGGTCGATCGTCAAGGGTCTGGTCAGCTGAGCACGGTTGCGCGCCTCGACATCTCTCCTGTCCGATCAACCCTCTCACCTTCTGAACTGAGCATGTCCCAAGCGCCTACCCGGCTTGTCATCGCGACGCGAGAAAGCCGCCTCGCGCTCTGGCAGGCACACCATGTCCGTGATCTCCTTCTCGGCCTTTACCCTGACTGCCAGGTCGAGCTTCTGGGCATGACCACCACCGGCGATCAGATCCTTGATCGGGCTCTCAGCGAAATCGGCGGCAAGGGCCTCTTCACCAAAGAGCTTGAGCTTGCGCTGCTCGATGGCCGAGCCGATCTGGCCGTGCATTCTCTCAAGGACGTGCCGATGAGCTTGCCGCCCGAGTTCGAGCTGGCGGCCGTGCTGCAGCGCGAAGATCCTCGCGATGCCTTCGTGTCGGGCGCTTATGCGTCGATCGACGATCTGCCCCAGGGCGCTCGCATCGGGACCTCGAGTCTGCGGCGCGCCGCCCAGTTGTCGGAGCGTCGCCCCGATCTGCAGGTGTTGCCGCTGCGTGGCAACCTCGATACCCGTCTCGGAAAGCTCGACCGCGGGGAGTATGACGCGATCGTACTGGCAGCGGCGGGTCTGAAGCGACTCGGCCTGATCGACCGGATCCGCTCGGTCATGCCGCCCGCCGACAGTTTGCCGGCCCCGGGTCAGGGTGCGCTTGGCATCGAGATCTCGGCCGGGCGCGCCGATATCAGGTCCTGGCTCGCGCCGCTGGTCGATCGTCGCAGCTGGCTCGAAGTCACTGCCGAACGGTCGGTGTCGCGCGCGCTTGGCGGCAGTTGCCGAATCCCCCTGGCCGCATACGCAGTGCTTCAGTCGGATGGGACACTGCAACTCGACGCGCTGCTCGCGACCGACGGGCTTGTACGTCGCACCTCGGTGCGAACGCCGCGCCCGGTCAGTCTTGCGCCAGCCGACGCCACGCGCCTGACCGAAGGCCTCGGGCCCGATTACGACGCTGCCGAGGCGCTGGGCGAACGGGCAGCGGTCGGCCTGGCCTGACGCCAGCGGCTGACATGGCTCGGTGCCATTGCACCCGGTGCCGATCCAGGTCCCAGCCGTCATGACGGTCAGTGCGCCAACGCTGCCAATGCTGCGCCGAGATGCCATGCACAGCGTCGTGCTCACCCAGCCGACGCTTCGCAGCGACGCGCTCAAGGATGCGCTGAGGGCGGCCGGCTGGGAGCCGGTCGAGGTGCCGATGAGCGTCATTGCCGAAGAATCCGATCTCGACTGGCCTGAAATCTGCCTGACCGTTGCGCAGTCGCGCTGGGTGCTGTTTCCGAGTCCGGCAGCGATTGCGGTGGTCATGGCGGCCCTGCACCGACAGGGTCTGAGCTGGCCTTCGGGGCCTGGAATCGGTCTGATCGGACCTGGCAGCCGCGAAATGCTTGGTGCCTGGCAGTCGAGGATCGCCGGATTGGCGGCGGAGTCAGCGATCGCCCCGGATGTCGCGCCCTTCGATGCCGAGCGACTGCTTGCCCGTCCCGAGCTCAATCGGATCTCGGGCGACAAGGTGGTGGTGCTGCGCCGCGCTGATGGCCGTGAAGCCTGGTTGCACACCCTGGCGGACCGAGGCGCCGAGGTGATCGCGCGGTCGGTCTATCGCATGATCGAACTTGTGCCGTCGCCTTGCGCCAACGCGTGGTTCGGTGCGCAAGTTGCCAGTGGCTGCGGATTCGTCTTTTCGATTGCCAGTGCCGATGCCGGTCGCCGGTTGGCCAATCATGTCCTGGCGCTGCCCTGTGCCGATTGGCTGATGAGTCAGCCGGTGATGACCCAGCATCCGAAGATTGCGCAGGCGCTGCGAGAACACGGGTGGCGAGAGGTCATTGAGCATCCGCCGGGCGGGTCAGCGCTGGTGCACGCGTTAGAATCGCGGCGGAAACCGCGCCAATGAACGACACCACCGAGGCAAACGCCTCCCGCCCGCCCGCCCAGCCCAGCCCGGTTGCCTCCCTTG
>CAMCXH010000200.1 GCA_945883285.1 Bordetella parapertussis
AAGGGGGTGGTGAATTCGAGCTCGGTGGTGGGCGTCGGATTGGCTGCCCGAAACCGCGTGAAAAGTTCAAGGCGATCGGCGAGCTTCATGTCGGGGGGTTCAGCCGCGCGCGTGCGCGGGCAACAGCGGCCTCGATCATCACGCGCTTGCGATCGGCACCGGTCTGTGGCGCGGGGGGGCCGGCAGCGGGCTGCGCTGATGCGGTTGAGGAGGGGGTGGAGGGGGTGGAGGGGGTGGTGGACAGCGGGACGGATGTCCTGGCGCCAGCGCCGTGCTCAGCAAGCCGCGAGCGCTCCGAGCGTGCCAGTCGCGCCAGTCTTGCATCACGCCGGTTCAGTCGCCCGCGCGCGGCGTCGGCATCCTTGCGTGTCCAGTCGGCGAATGCGGCAGGCGGCTCGATCATCTCGATACAGTCGACCGGGCAGGGCGGCAAGCAAAGCGCGCAGCCGGTGCAAAGCTCGGGGATGATCGCGTGGAGCCGTTTCGGGCCGCCTGCAATCGCATCGACCGGACAGGCCCGGATGCAGTGCGTGCAACCGATACACAGTTCGGCCACGATGCGGGCGATCTTGCGTGGCGCCTCGACGCCGCAGGAGGTATCGAGCGCTGCTACAGCCCGGCCGGTGACGGCTGCCAGCAGTTCGATGCCGGCTGCACCCCCCGGCGGACATCGGTTGATCGGCGCCTGCTGATCAACGATTGCCTCGGCATAGGGCTTGCACCCGCTGAATCCGCACTGCGTGCACTGGGTCTGCGGCAACACGCGATCAATCTGCCTGACCAGTTCGTCACGATCGGTCTGGTCCAGATTGCGCGGCTGCGAGCCGCCTGGGGGCGGATCGCAGGCAGGCAGCGGCGGTGGCGGGCTCGACAGACTCAGGCGTGCTCTCTGATGAAATCGCTGATCTGGGGGCGTACCAGGGTCCGCCAGCGCCGGCCGCTGAAGATGCCGTAATGGCCGGCACCTTCGACGATGGTCTGGCGCTTCATGTGGGCCGGCAGCTTGCTGCACAGCTCGAGGGCCGCGCTCGTCTGACCGATACCCGAGATGTCGTCGAGTTCACCTTCAATGGTAAAGAGCGCCACCTTCGTGATGTCTTCGGGTGTGACCGTCATCATGCGTCCCTCGAAGGGCACCTTCCAGATGCCGCGCGCCAGCTGGTGCTCCTGGAAGACCGCCTTGATGGTGTCCAGGTAATACTCGGCGGGCAGGTCGAGCACTGCGTTGTATTCGTCGTAGAAAGCGCGATGGCTGTCGGCGTCTTCGTCGGCGCCCCGCACCAGATTGTTGTAGAACTCGCGGTGCGATTCGGTATGCCGATCCGGGTTCATCGCGACGAAGCCAGCATGCTGCAGGAAACCCGGATAGACCAGTCGGCCGACGCCCGCATGGCGACCCGGCACACGATAGATCACATTGCGCTCGAACCAGCTGAACGGTTTTTCGGTGGCAAGGTTGTTGACCGAGGTCGGGCTGCAACGGGTATCGATCGGCCCGCCCATCATGGTCATCGTGCGGGCCTGCTTCGGATCGTTCAGGCTGGCCATCATCGAGACCGCAGCCAGCACTGGCACGGTCGGCTGGCAGACCGACACCAGATGCACCTTCGGGCCGAGATGCCGGGTGAACTCGATGGCATAGGCGATGTAGTCGTGCAGATGGAAGGGGCCCTTGGACAGCGGCACCTGCCGTGCATCGATCCAGTCGGTCACATAGACATCGTGATGGGGCAGCAGTGCCCTGACGGTGTCGCGCAGCAGCGTGGCATGGTGGCCCGACAGGGGTGCAAAAACCAGTACCGTCGGATCGGCAGGCCGGCGTGCGGCAGATTTCGGAAACTGTCTGGCAAAGTGAATCAGTCGGCAAAAGGGTTTGTCGATTTCGACCTGCTCGAGCACCGGCACCGTCATGCCGTCGATCTCGGTCGTCTCAAGCCCCCACTTCGGCTTGTCATAATCCTTGCCGAGTCGGTGCATCAGCTCGAAGCCGGCCGCCAGACGCGGCGCAAACGGCACATAGGCATACGGGCTGTAAGGATGGCTGTAGAGCTTGCCAAGGGTCTGGGCCCAGCTCGACAGAGGATTCAACACAGCTCGTTGAGCTTCTCGCAGTTGATAGAGCACGCGACTTACTCCGATTGACAGAAGACCGAATCTGGCATTGTCCTTGGCTGACTGCTGCGATGCAAACTGAGCAGGCCTTCCATGTCGCCGGACGGACGACTCGCGCCGTCGGGAGGCGTTAATGCCGCCTGCGAACCGGCCGGATGGCCAGCCGGCTGCTGGCTCAGGCGTCCTTCAATTCAGACTTGCAGCGCTCGACCCAGCGCGCGGTGAGCTTTTCCTGCAGCGAGTTCTGACCCAGTCGTTGCGCAAGCCCGTCGAAATCGACCGCATCCAGCGGCTGATCCTGATTGAAGCAGGAAAAGACGTAGCGCCGTGCACCGGTGAGCGGGTCGATCTGCAATTGAAGGCATTGCGCGCAGATCTCCTTCATCATGCATTGCATCGGCGAATTGATTGAACCGATCGCGGTATGCGAGGGGTTCAGAAACGCCGCCAGTTCGTGGTGGCGGGCACGGGTGACCGCCGCCATCATGCGGTCGGACCCGATCACGATGAGCCGATCAACCTCCTGCAGCCTGATCGGTCGATCTGCCTCGCCGACGATGCCTGCCGGGGCCTGCAGGCGAGCACCCTCGGCCCAGGCCTGCATCGCCTGGACGATATTGCCGACAAAGGCACGGTCCTGAGGCCGCGAAGGGACGAAACCCGGCGCTTCGTCGCAGCACCACACGACCACATCGGCGGCCTGCTCGATCTGTGCCACCTTGAACCGGTCAGCGGCCTGCTTGTAGCCCGCGAAATAAAGCACCTTCGAGCCGCTTGCCCGCAGCGCCGCGCCGATCGAAAACAGCACCGCATTGCCCAGCCCGCCGCCGGCCAGCAGCACGGTCTGCCCGCCGACGATCTCGGTCGGCGAGCCGGTCGGGCCCATCATCACGACCGGCTCATCGACCTGCAGCCGTTCGCACAGATCGGACGAACCGCCCATTTCGAGCACGATCGTCGAGACCAGGCCCTTTTCCTTGTCGACCCAGGCGCCGGTCATTGCCAGGCCTTCCATCGTGAGCCGGGTGGTCATCGCGTTCAGGTGTTCAACCCGGGTGGCCTGCGATGCATAGTTTTGCAGCCGATAGAACTGGCCCGGCATGAAGCGGCGCGCGGCCATTGGTGCATGAATGACCACCTCCACGATGTCGGGTGCCAGCCGCTCGACGCGCGCCACGCGGGCTCGCAGCAGGTGATTCAAACGTGCTGAAAACCTGGCGGCCGACTCGCTGCTTGCCGGCTCCCGCTCGGCCAGCACCCGCGAGACCACCGGATAGCCTTGACGGGCCGACGCCATCGCCTTGACCACATTGCCGGCGTAGCTCGGATGCACATCGCCGAAACAGGAGATCCACCGCTCGCCGGGTGCGCCTGCCATCAGCACCCGGGCAGCGGCCGGCTTGGGGTTGCCGCGTTCTGGCACAACCGGCTGGCCCGATTCGTCGAGCGCCCGGAAGTAGCGGCCATCGAGGACGACATGCTCGCCGTCCTCGCGCGCAAGCACGGTGTTGGGCTGGGTGCCGGCGGCGATGATGACCGTTCGTGCCGGCAATTCGGTGTCGTCGCCGTCCTGCCAGTGGCCCTGAGCATCGCGACGCTGGCGGCTGAAGGTGATCGAGCGCACCGCAGACTCGGTATCGACGTCGATGCGTCGCGGTGCCAGGCACTCGGCAAAGTGCAGGCCTTCTTCAAGCGCCCGGCTCAATTCTTCGTGGTTGAGCGTGTAGGCCGGGCTGTCGATCAGCCGGCGACGATAGGCCACCGTCACGCCGCCCCATGACTGGAGCAATTCGACCAGCCGGGCCGCCCGAGCCTGACTGCGGGCTGCCTCGCGCTCGGCCCTCAGCGCTCTGGCGTGCGCGATGTATTCATCGGCCAGCGTGTGCTCGTCGGCGCGCCAGCCGGCACGAACCGCTGCCTCACCGATGTCGGCAACCAGCGCCTCGTGCCGAGCGAGAAACTTGTCGACCTGACTCACGTAGTAGGCCAGCGCCTCGGTTGCAGTATCGATGGCGGTCAGTCCGCCGCCGATCACGACCACGGGCAGCCGCAACTGCATGTTGGCGATCGAATCGGCCTGAGCGGCGCCGGTGAGTTGCAGGGCCATCAGGAAGTCGCTCGCGGTTCTGACGCCGCGAGCCAGGCCATTGGGAATATCGAGGGTGGTCGGTTTACCGGCCCCGATGGCCAGCGCGATATGGTCAAAGCCGAGCCGCCAGGCATCTTCCACACTGAGTGTGCCGCCAAAGCGCACGCCGCCGATCAGCGTGAACTGATCGCGCCGCTCGAGCAGCAGTCGCACGATTTTCAGGAAATTCTTGTCCCAGCGAACCGTGATGCCATATTCGGCCACGCCGCCGAAGCCCGATATCGTGCGTGAATCAAGGTCTTCGTGCAGCGAATCGATGTCGCGCACCGGCTCAAACGCGACGCGGGTGCCGTACGGGTCAACGCCCGACAGCAACGGCGCCAGCGGTTCGATCTTCAGCCCGTCGATCGCCACGACGGTGTGCCCGTCGTTCATCAGATGGTGAGCCAGCGTGAACCCCGCCGGGCCGGTGCCGACGACCAGCACCTTGCGGCCACTGGCCGGTGCCGGCAGGGGACGCCGCAGATTGAGCGGGTTCCAGCGCGACAGCAGCGAATAGATCTCCAGGCCCCAGGGCAGCTCGAGCACATCCTTGAGCGTGCGGGTCTCGGCCTGAGGAATGTCGACCGGCGTTTGCGCCTGATAGATGCAGGCCTTCATGCAGTCGTTGCAGATGCGATGACCGGTGGCCGCGACCATCGGATTGTCGATCATCATCATCGCCAGCGCCGAGATCGCCAAGCCTGAGCGCTTGAGCGTATGAAACTCCGAGATCCGCTCCTCGAGCGGACAACCCGACAGGGCATTGCCGAAGGCATCGCGCCGCCAGGGCGCCGTGCCCTCACCGGACGGGGTCTGGCGCAGTCCTGTCGAACACGAGTCGGTGCCCTGCTTGTGGCACAGCAGGCAATAGTGCGACTCATCGAGCGCACCGGCCAGACCGGTTCCGGCATCGGTGAGCGCAAAGGGCGCGCGATCATGATCGAGCCTGCGCCGGATCTGATCGGGCCGGATCGTGGTGATGCTCACGCCATCGTGTTCGTGGCGGATGGTGTGCCTGAGCAGATCGAGCGGATCGATGTTCGCGGGATGCCGAAACAGCACACCGTGTCCGTGGCGCTTGCGCCCCGCATCGGTGGTGACCGCCCATGCGCTGTAAAGACGGGCGATTTCGAGCCGATCTGAATGGGTTGATGCATCGGTCTGCCAGCGCAGCACTGCCCGCGCAAAGGCGAGTTCGTCGAAATCGGCGAGATCGTCGGTCTGGATAACGGTCGGGTCGGGATCGGCCGAATCGCTTGCGATCGCCTGGCGCAGGATCGTGCGCGCAGCATCGGCATCAAATCCGACCAGCGCCTGCGCCGTGACCCCAAGGAGCGCCTGGCGTTTGACGAATTTCCATTTGACCCGATACAGCGGATCGAGCCGGGTGTGCGCCGCCTTCAGCAGCTCGACAGATTCGGCAATGCCGAAAAGCCGTGCAAGGAAAGCCTCGACATGGGCGCTGACTTCCAGCAGCAGGGCGGCTTCGGCGCGTGACTCGATTGCGTCGGGTGCCTGGCGTGCATCGACATAGCGCTGTCCCAGCCCGGGGTTGGCCCGCTTCAGGGATTCGAGCCATCGGTCGTCGAGGCGCTTCAGACCGTCGCGCTGATGCAGATCCTCGAAGCTCAGGCCGAAATCGAGGACCAGGCCGTCCATTCGGCCGTCAGAGGTCACTTTTCAAGGTACTGCAGCTTGTCCTTCACGTCCTTCCAGTTGTCG
>CAMCXH010000201.1 GCA_945883285.1 Bordetella parapertussis
CGATTTCCCCACTGGGTGTGGCGGGTTTTTGCTCTGCCCGTGCCATGTCAAGCCGCAATGACGACCCCACGACCGCGAGCCGGCCCTGGGACCGCGACCGCGACGGTTTCGTGCTGGGCGAAGGCGCTGGGGTTCTGGTGCTCGAAGAGTACGAACATGCCCGAAAGCGCGGAGCGCGCATCTATGGCGAGCTCGTCGGCTACGGCATGAGCGCTGATGCGCATCACATCACCGCGCCCGATCGCAATGGGCCGACCCGTGGCATGAAAGCGGCGTTTCGTAATGCCAAGGTCAATCCCGACGAGATCCAGTACGTCAACGCACATGGCACGTCGACCCCTCTGGGCGACAAGAACGAAACCGAAGCGATCAAACTGGCCTTCGGAGATCATGCCTCCAGGCTCGTCATCAATTCAACCAAATCCATGACCGGGCATCTGCTTGGCGCAGCAGGCGGTATCGAATCGATCTTCACGACACTGGCGGTCTATCACCAGGTCTCGCCGCCGACCATCAATATCTTCAACCAGGATCCCGAGTGCGATCTCGACTACTGCGCCAATGAAGCGCGGCCGATGCGCATCGATACCGCCATTTCCAATTCTTTCGGGTTCGGCGGCACCAATGGAACACTGGTTATCAAGCGACTGGTCTGATTTAAGGTGGCACGATGAGCGTCGCCTTTCAGATCGAGGTGAGGCGCTCTGCGCGAGCGGCGGCGTTGACGCTGATCTCGAGCGTCATTCCGGCAACCGGCTTGCTGCTGTCCGGCGTTTCGCTTCTCGCTGGTCCGAGCTTCGTCATGCAAGGCAGCGATGCGCTGCGATGGCCACTTGCCGGCGCATTGTTTGTGGCGGCTGCCGGTCTGTGCGGCTTGAGCGTACGAAGCTTGTCCGCCGGTTCGACTGACGCTTGGCCGGTTCGGCTGAGCGCCAGCGCTGACGGCTCGATTGCCTGCAGTGATTCGTCCGGCGGATCTGTGAAAGCGCTTGCGTTGCGGTCGGTTTGCCGACTGCCCGGCTTGATCGTCATGGCATTAGCCCCATCTGGAGCGCATCGCGCGCCGAGCAGCCAAGTCATCACGTTGTTGCTCGGGCGCGATGCCATGACCGTCGAGTCATGGCGTAGTCTCAATGCCTGGCTGCTTTGGCAGCTTCGCGGTCAATCCCTTCAGCAGCCCCCCGGAAACACATCGACATGACACGACTGATTTTTTCATTCCTGCTGATGACCTTGTCGGTCGGCGCCAGCCTGATCCCGATCAGCGCGTCAGCGCAGGCTTCGCGTGAACTTCCCGATTTCGCCGATCTGGTCGAACGCACCGGGCCGGCAGTGGTCAACATCCGTACCACCGAGCGATCGCGGGGTAATGCCCCGGCGGCCACACCGCAGATGCCGGAAGGCATGGACGAAAACGATCCGCTCTACGAGTTTTTTCGCCGTTTCATCCCGCCGCGTCAAGGGCCGGGGCAGGGCGGTCAGGGGCCTCGCGGGCGCGGTGACGGGTCGGGGGGTGAGGTGCCGCGTGGTGTGGGCTCGGGCTTCATCATTTCGGCCGATGGCTTTTTGCTGACCAACCACCATGTGGTCGAGGGCGCCGATGAGATCTACGTCACGCTTACCGACAAGCGTGAATTCAAGGGACGCCTGATCGGCTCCGATCGCCGCACCGACGTCGCGCTGGTCAAGATCGAGGCGGCCAATCTGCCGATGCTCAAGATCGGCGACCCGGCTCGCCTTCGGGTCGGAGAATGGGTGGTCGCCATCGGCTCGCCCTTCGGCCTGGACAATACCGTGACCGCCGGCATCGTCTCGGCAAAGGGCCGCGATACCGGGGACTATCTGCCTTTCATCCAGACTGATGTCGCGGTTAACCCAGGTAATTCCGGCGGCCCGCTGCTCAATATGCGCGGCGAGGTGATCGGCATCAATTCGCAGATCTACAGCCGCACCGGCGGCTTCATGGGCATCTCGTTTGCAATTCCGATTGACGAAGCCATGCGGGTGAGTGATCAGTTGCGGGCCAGCGGTCGGGTCACCCGCGGACGGATCGGGGTGGGTATCGCCGAAGTCACCAAGGATGTCGCCGAGCCTCTCGGGCTGCCACGGGCTGCCGGAGCATTGGTTCGCAATGTCGAAGCGGGTGGTCCGGCTGAAAAAGCGGGCATCGAGGTTGGCGACATCATTCTGAAATTCGACGGCAAGTCGATCGAGCGCTCGACAGACCTGCCGCGTATTGTCGGTAATACCAGGCCCGGGACCAAGGCGCCGGTGTCGGTATGGCGCAAGGGTGCTGCGCGCGAGCTCAGCCTGACTGTCGCTGAAATGCAGTCCGAGCCGACTGCCCGGGCCCCGGCTGCCGGCAAGCCTGCGCCCGGCCAGGCGACACCGAGCCAGGCCAATGCGCTCGGACTGGTGGTTTCTGACATCTCGGATGAACGCAAAACCCAGCTCCGGATCAAGTCGGGCGTGCTGGTCGATGCGGTCGAGGGCCAGGCCGCGCGGGCAGGACTGCGTCAGGGCGATGTCATTCTGTCGCTGAACAATCAGGATGTCGCAAACGCCAAGCAGTTCAACGAAGCGGTCACCAAGCTCGATCGCACCAGGACCCAGGTCATGCTGGTGCGTCGTGGCGACAACGCCCAGTTCGTGCCAATTCGTCCGGCAGGCCCGGCTGGTGCGGCTGCGCCCGAGGCTCGATGACCCACCGATGACATCAGCGAGAGCCCGATGCCCGGCGTGCTGACAATCAGCCGCCGGCTTTCTCGCGCTGTCGGATAGAATCATGGGTTGACCTGCGCTGGCACTCCTGCCAGCCAGGCTGAGTGCCGCTCGGCGATCACCGGGCGTTCGATGGCGCCGCGTGCGCCGGGTCTGAACGTGCAAAACATTCGCAATTTTTCGATCATCGCGCATATCGACCACGGCAAATCGACGCTCGCCGATCGCCTCATCCAGCGATGTGGCGGGCTGTCCGATCGCGAGATGGCCGAACAGGTGCTCGATTCGATGGACCTCGAGCGCGAACGGGGCATCACGATCAAGGCCCAGACCGCATCGCTGCGCTATGTGGCCAAGGACGGTGCGATCTACAACCTCAACCTGATCGACACGCCTGGCCATGTCGACTTCTCCTATGAGGTCAGCCGGTCGCTGTCGGCCTGCGAGGGCGCCTTGCTGGTGGTCGATGCCTCGCAGGGCGTCGAGGCACAGACGGTCGCCAACTGCTACACCGCCATCGAACTCGGTGTGGAAGTCGTGCCGGTGCTCAACAAGATGGATCTGCCGCAGGCCAATCCCGAGCAGGCGCAAATCGAGATCGAAGAGGTGATCGGCATCGATGCCTCGGATGCGATTCCGGCCAGTGCCAAGACCGGTATGGGCATCGACGACATCCTCGAGGCGGTGGTCGCCCGGATCCCGCCGCCAAAAGGCGATGCGCAGGCGCCGCTGCAGGCACTGGTTATCGATTCCTGGTTCGACAACTATGTCGGCGTGGTGATGCTGGTCAGAGTGTTCAACGGCACCTTGCGCCCCAAGGACAAGATTCGGCTGATGGCTACCAACGTCACCGTCCTGTGCGAGCAGGTGGGTGTCTTCACGCCGAAGTCGACGCAGCGCGAGTCGCTGTCGGCCGGGCAGGTCGGGTTTGTCATCTCGGGCATCAAGGAGCTCAAGGCGGCCAAAGTCGGCGATACCCTGACCCTCGAGCGGCAGCCCGCGCAGGCTGCCCTGCCGGGGTTCAAGGAGGTCAAGCCCTCAGTCTTTGCCGGTCTTTATCCGATCGAGGCGAATCAGTACGAAGCGCTTCGCGATGCGCTCGAGAAGCTTCAGCTCAACGATGCGTCGCTGCAATTCGAGCCTGAGGTGTCGCAGGCACTGGGTTTCGGGTTTCGCTGCGGATTCCTGGGTCTGCTGCATATGGACATCGTCCAGGAGCGGCTCGAGCGCGAATACAACATGGATCTCATCACGACTGCGCCGACCGTGGTCTATGAGGTGCTCATGAATGACGGTACGGTCGAGCGCGTCGAAAACCCTGCCAAGCTGCCCGACCTGGCCCGCACCCAGGAGATTCGGGAGCCGATCGTCTCGGTGACGGTCTTTGTTCCCCAGGAGTATGTCGGTGCGGTGATCACGCTTTGCACCACCAAGCGGGGCACGCAGACCAATCTGTCGTATCACGGCAAGCAGGTGCATCTGCATTACGACCTGCCGATGAACGAGATCGTGCTCGACTTCTTCGACAAGCTGAAGTCGGTCTCGCGCGGCTATGCGTCGATGGACTACGACTTCAAGGAGTATCGGGCGGCCGATGTGGTCAAGCTCGACCTGCTGGTCAACGGCGACAAGGTCGATGCACTGTCACTGATTGTTCACCGCGCCAATGCACCCTACCGGGGCCGTGAGATCGCCGCCAAGATGCGCGAACTGATACCGCGGCAGATGTATGACGTCGCGATTCAGGCGGCGATTGGCGGAAACATCGTGGCGCGCGAAAACGTCAAGGCACTGCGCAAGAATGTTCTGGCCAAGTGCTATGGCGGTGACATCACGCGCAAGAAAAAGCTTCTCGAAAAACAAAAGGCCGGCAAGAAGCGGATGAAGCAGGTCGGGACCGTCGAGATTCCCCAGGAGGCCTTTCTGGCGGTCCTGCAGGTCGATGATCGCTAAGACATGGCCCACCCTCGCATGCCTGCCCTTTCACAGGACATTCAATGAATTTTGCGCTGCTGCTTTTCGTGCTTTTGCTGGTCACAGGCGTGATCTGGCTGCTCGATATTGCCTGGCTGGCACCGGCCCGCAAACGGCAGGGCACCGACAGCCGGCCGATGTGGCTCGAATACACCGCGGGGCTGTTCCCGGTCATCGCGGTGGTCTTCCTGCTGCGATCTTTCCTGTTCGAGCCCTTCAAGATCCCGTCCGGATCGATGATTCCGACCCTGCTGGTCGGTGACTTGATCCTGGTCAACAAGTACACCTACGGCGTGCGGTTGCCGGTCATCAACACCAAGATCATTGATGTCGGCGACCCCAAGCGCGGCGATGTCATGGTGTTTCGCTTTCCGAAAGACCCGTCGGTCGACTACATCAAACGGGTGGTGGGCATCCCGGGCGATACCGTGACCTTCGAAAACAATCGTCTGACGATCAATGGACAGGCGGTCGCGCTGCGCGATGCCGGCGAGTTTTATGACGGCGACCGCTTGGTATATTATCGCCAGTATTCAGAAACGCTCGGAGAAACCGAGCATAAGTTATTGACAGATCTGGATAAACCTTCATTTGTCGCTGGCGCTGACGCCTTCCCTTTTCGTGATCAATGCAGCTATGGCAGGTCGGGGTTGACGTGCAAAGTGCCCAAGGGGCATTACTTCATGATGGGCGACAATCGCGAGAACAGTCTCGACAGCCGCTACTGGGGTTTCGTTCCAGAGCAGAACATCGTCGGAAGGGCGTTTTTCATCTGGATGAATTTCGGCGACTTCGGACGGATCGGACGATTCCAATGAGCGAAATGCGTTCGGGTTCTGCTGAAGTATCCCGGTTTTGTGCCGGCAAGGGACGCAACCAACGCGGGCTGAGTCTGCTCGGCCTGCTGATCATCGCTTGCCTGGTCGCATTCGCTGCAACGCTGGCGCTAAAGATCGCGCCGACGGTCAACGAGTACCTCGCCATCAAGCGCGCGATCGTCAAGGCTCGGACTGATGGCATCGATGTTCGTTCGATCCGGGCGATCTTCGACCGGGCGGCTGCAATTGACGACATCGTCACGATCGACGGCAAGGACCTGATCGTCGAGCGCTTGTCCAACGGCGAGTATTCGATCAGCTTCGATT
>CAMCXH010000202.1 GCA_945883285.1 Bordetella parapertussis
GGCCGCTGACAACGCCGGTGATGCGGCGGCTGTCGGGGCTGCGGTTGACGTGACACCCGCCACCGCCGGCGGCGTGGCCGGCGGCTGAGACGAACCAGGAATGGTGTAAAGCGGATTGGCCACGATGGTCGTCCGTTGAGGCGTCAGTAGCGCTCGCCCTCGGGGCGATCGAGACCATAGCCCTGGATGGTGTAGCGCATCGTGCGTCCTTCGACTTCCTGGCGATGTAACCTGAAACCCTGCTCATTGGCCGGCCGGTTGACGATCATGCTCATCGCGATCGATTCGATGCCGCGGGTCGAGTCGAAGGCCATCAGTCGGATGTAATGCGAAGGAAAGGTCTTGCGGCAGGCGTTCAGCTCGATCAGCACGCCGGCCGGGTCGGAGAGATCGAACATCGGCATGCCGTACATCTCCCAGTAGGTGTTGCGGGGATGCGGATCGTCGGTGTACTCGATGCTCCAGGCAAAGCCCTTTTTCAGGCCGTATTCGACCTGCATCGTGATTTCGGCGTCGGTCAGGTCGGGCAGGAAACTGAACTGGCCCTGGGTGATGCGGCCGGTCGGATTGGTCATCATGGTGGTTGGCTCCGTGTGGTCGTGGTGTCGGCGGCGTGGGCGGTGATCAGCTCGAGGCGCTCGGCGTGACCGCGTAGTCGCTGGTATCGGTCGAGGTGTAGTTGAAGCTGATGTCCCCCCAGGTATCGAGGGCCTGCTTGAGCGGCGTGCAGAACTGGGCTGCCTTGCGAAGGATGTCGAGGCCTTCGTTCTTGATGTCGCGGCCTTCGTTGCGCGCCTTGACCATCGCTTCGAGCGCGACCCGGTTGGCAACGCCGCCCGCCTGGATGCCGGCCGGATGGCCGATCGTGCCGCCGCCGAACTGCAGGATCACGTCGTCGCCGAAGAGGTCGAGCAGCAGGTGCATCTGGCCGGCATGGATGCCGCCCGAGGCCACCGGCATCACCTTCTTGGTGTCGGCCCAGTCCTGGTCGAAGAACAGGCCGCGCGGCAGGTCGGTATGGGTATAGCTGTCGCGGCAGACGTTGTAGTAGCCCTGCACGGTCATCGGATCACCTTCGAGCTTGCCGACCGCGGTGCCGGTGTGAAGGTGGTCGCAGCCGGCCAGACGCAGCCACTTGGCCATGACCCGGAAGCTCACGCCGTGGTTCTTCTGGCGGGTGTAGGTGCCGTGGCCGGCGCGGTGCATGTGCATCACCATGTCGTTCTTGCGGCACCAGTTGGCCATGCTCTGGATCGCGGTCCAGCCGATCACCAGGTCAACCATGATCACCACCGAGCCGAGGTCCCGGGCGAACTCGGAGCGCTCATACATCTCTTCCATGGTGGCGGCGGTGACGTTGAGGTAGCTGCCCTTGACTTCGCCGGTGGCCGCGCTCGCCTTGTTGACGCCGTCCATCACATAGAGGAAGCGGTCACGCCAGTGCATGAAGGGCTGCGAGTTGATGTTCTCGTCGTCTTTCATGAAGTCGAGGCCGCCCTTGAGGCCCTCATAGATCACCCGGCCGTAGTTGCGGGCCGACAGGCCGAGCTTGGGCTTGGTGGTGGCGCCCAGCAGCGGACGGCCGAATTTGTCGAGGCGCTCGCGCTCGACGATCAGGCCGGTCGGCGGGCCCTTGAAGGTCTTGACGTAGGCGACCGGAATGCGGATGTCCTCCAGGCGGGCGGCCTTCAGCGGCTTGAAGCTGAAGACATTGCCGATCAGGCTGGCGGTCATGTTGGCGATCGAGCCCTCTTCGAAGAGGATCAGGTCATAGGCTACCCAGGCGAAGTACTGGCCGGGGTTGTTCGGCACCGGCTCGACCTTGTAAGCCTTGGCGCGGTAGCTGTCGCAGGCGGTCAGGCGGTCGGTCCAGACCACGGTCCAGGTCGCGGTGCTCGATTCGCCGGCCACGGCTGCGGCAGCTTCGACCGGATCGACGCCGTCTTGCGGCGTGATGCGAAACAGGCACAGGACGTCGGTGTCTTTCGGCACATAGTCAGGCGCCCAGTAGCCCATCTGGCGGTACTTGAGGACGCCCGCTGAGTAGCGCTGCTTCTTGTCGGTGATCTGGGTGTCGGCGTTTGCGCCGCCTGCAACGGGTTGGTTCACGGAAACTCCAGTGGGTGGGAGGGGGGTAATCCCACTGTAAAACCATGGTCGCGTAAGGTAAAGTAAGGCTTTAATTGGTTTTGATTAAGTAAATACTTAACTGAATTGATCAGAGACCCATGAACATCACCTTCCGTCAGCTGCGCGTCTTCAACGAAGTGGCCCGCCAGGGCAGCGTTCAGCGGGCCGCCGAAGCCCTGCATCTGAGCGCGCCAGCGGTCTCGATGCAGATCCGGGAAATCGAGTCGCAGGTCGGGCTGGTGCTCTTCGACCGCCCCGGCAGGCGCCTGGTCCTCTCGACTGCAGGTGAGTACTTCCTTGTCTATTCAAGAAGGCTGCAAGCCACTCTCAAGGAAGCTGAGGATGCGATGGCGCGACTGACCCGGGTCGAGTCCGGCGTGCTCACCATCGGCATGGTCAGCTCGGCCAAGTACTTTTTGCCGCGATTGCTGGCGCGTTTTCATGCCGAGCATCCGGCGATCGAGGTGCGCCTGCGTCTGGGCAACCGCGAGCAGCTGGTGGCGATGATGAAGGCCAACGAGATCGATCTGTCGGTCATGGGGCGTCCGCCACGCGACTGGCCCAACCGGGCCGAGCCCTTCGCGATGCATCCGCATGTGCTGGTGACCGCGCCCGACCATGCCTTCACCCGGGCCGAAAGCGTCCCTGCCCTGGCATTGGCCCGCGAGCCTTTCATCGTTCGCGAGCCGGGCTCGGGTACCCGTGCGGTGCTGGAGGAGTACCTGGCACAGCATCACCTGCAACCGACCTTCCTGATGGAAATGGGCAGCACCGAGGCGATCAAGCAGGCGGTGATGGCCGGGCTCGGTGTGAGCCTGGTGTCGCAGCACACCATCGGCCTGGAGTGGGAGCATGGGCTGATCGCTGCGCCGGCGGTCGAGGGTCTGCCGATGATGCGGCGCTGGAATCTGGTTGTGGCGGCCGGCAAGCTTCTGTCGCCGGCGGCCGAGGCCTTCCGCTACTTTTTGCTGGAGGAAGGCGAGGCCCATCTCGCCGGGATGTTCGGGCAGCAGGCGACAATGGCCTGAATGCCCTGACCAGAGGAGCGAGTCGATGATCAAGCGCCACAACCCGATGGCCGAGCCGCGGGCCGACGATCTGTTCGAGCCGATCTTCGCGCTGGCCGATCGCATCGAGGCGATGCCCACCGCAGTCGCCCACCCCTGCAGCGATGGCGCCTTGCAGGCAGCGGTTGAAGCGGCGGCGCGCCACCTCATCGTGCCGATCCTGGTCGGCCCGCAGCAGCGCATCCGCGAGATCGCTGCCCGCCTGCAGATCGACCTGTCGCCCTATCGGCTGGTCGATGTGCCGCACAGCCATGCGGCCGCGCAGGCGGCGGTCGATCTGGTGCGTGCCGGCGACGCCGAGATGCTGATGAAGGGCAGCCTGCATTCGGACGAGCTGCTTGCTGCGGTAGTCGCACGCGAGACCGGCCTGCGCACCGAGCGGCGCCTGTCGCATGTCTTTCTGATGGATGTACCCGGTTATCACAAGCTGCTGATGATCACCGATGCCGCGATCAACCTCTTTCCGACTCTGGATGACAAGCGCGACATCTGCCAGAACGCGATCGATCTGGCGCATGTGCTGGGCATCGCGCTGCCGAAGGTCGCGATCGTCTCGGCCATCGAGACCGTGACCGCGAAGATTCCGTCGACCTGCGATGCGGCTGCGCTGTGCAAGATGGCCGACCGGGATCAGATCACCGGTGGCCTGCTCGACGGCCCGCTGGCAATGGACAACGCAATCAGCGCCGAGGCCGCACGAATCAAGGGCATCCGCTCGGCGGTGGCCGGCGACCCCGACATCATCGTCGTGCCCGATATGGAGGCCGGCAACATCCTGGCCAAGCAGCTCACCTTCATGGCCGGCTCGCTGTCCGCCGGCGTGGTGCTGGGCGCGCGCGTGCCGATCGTGCTGACCAGTCGGGCCGATAGCGTGCGGTCGCGGCTGGCGTCGTGCGCGGTGGCAGCACTGATCGCCGACTCGCGCCGACGCGCGCTGACAGGTGGCGCTGACGTGAAGAACGGCGCTGACGGGACTGCTGAAGGGGCGGGTGCATGACGGCGGCCTTGTCTGCCGCGGGGGCTGAGCGCCCGTTGATCCTGGTCGTCAATACCGGCTCCTCGAGTCTGAAGTTTCAGGTCTTTGATCTTGCCGCCGGTGCCTTGCAGTGCGTGATCCGTGGCCTGATCGAGGGTCTCGGCACGACGCCGCGGATTCGGGCGTGGCGCGGCGACGGCAGCGATCTGCCGGCCGAGGGCTTCACGCTCACGAAGGCATCCCCGATCGCGCAGGTCGGGACCCAGGCGGTCGCATTCGATGCCCTGTGGGGATGGCTCGGCGCTCAGCTCGATCGCGCGCGCCTGGTCGGTGTCGGGCACCGGGTGGTGCATGGCGGCAGCCTGCACAGCCGACCGGTGCTCGTGGATGCTGCGGTGCTCGCTGATCTCGAGGGTCTGGCAGCGCTCGCGCCGCTTCACCAGCCGCACAATCTCGCGCCGATCCACTCGCTGCTTGCCTTGCGCCCAGACTTGCCGCAGGTGGCCTGTTTCGATACCGCCTTTCATCGCACCCAGCCGATCGAGGCCGAGCTCTTTGCCTTGCCGATGCACTTTTACGACGAGGGTGTGCGGCGCTACGGCTTTCACGGACTGTCGTACGAGTACGTCGGGCGGCGAATCGCCGAAGTGGCGCCGCAGGCAGCGGCAGGCCGGGTGATCGTTGCGCATCTGGGCAATGGCGCGTCGATGTGCGCCTTGCGGGGTGGCCGCAGCCTCGCCACCACCATGGGATTCACCGCGCTCGACGGCTTGCCGATGGGTACGCGCAGCGGCAACCTCGATCCGGGCGTGCTGCTTCATCTGGCGCGCGAGCGCGCCATGAGCCTCGACCAGATCGAGGCCCTGCTCTACCAGCAGTCCGGGCTGCTCGGGCTGTCGGGTCTGTCGGCCGATATGCGGGTGCTGCAGGCCAGCAGCGAGCCGCGCGCCCGGCTGGCCATCGATTACTTCACCTATCGGGTGGCGCGGGAGGCCGGGTCGCTCGCGGCGGCGCTCGGCGGCCTGGACGCGCTGGTATTTACTGCCGGCATCGGCGAGCACAGTGCGCCGGTTCGGGCTGCGGTCTGCGATCGACTGCGATGGCTGGGTGTCGACATCGATCCGCAGGCCAACCGCGATTCGCGCCAGTGTCTGAGTCCAGAGGGCGCACGGGTCTCGACCTGGGTCATTCCGACCGACGAGGAGCGCATGATTGCCGAGCACACCTGCGCCACGCTTGCGTTGAACTGAGCCGCCTCATTCAGCCGCCTCAGATCTGCCGCAGCCAGACCTCGCCGATTAGGTGGTCGTGGCGTTTGCGCAGCACGACATTGGCCCGCTCGCGGCTGGGGGCAATGTTCTCGCGCAGGTTGGCCAGGTTGGTGTCGC
>CAMCXH010000203.1 GCA_945883285.1 Bordetella parapertussis
GGCAAGGCTTCGCCCGCTATCCGAACCCCGCTCAAACGTCCTGAACGGTCAAGGATCGCCTCAGCCGGGCCGGGACGCCACGCATAAAGGCACAGCCCCATCAGTTCACCCTGGGCGGCGGTCAGGGCCTCCAATCTGACTTCGATCGGCACAACAGGATGGGACGAGGTTTGAGTGGCTTTGGCGAAGGCCGCAAGTTGCTCGATCGTCAACGGACCCCTGTCAGCTTTCCGACTACCGATCAGACCCTGATAGATCGCAAGGAGCGTCGTTGGTCGTGCATCAACGATGGCCATTTCGCATCTGACGATCGCCGGTCGATCCAACTCATTTGAAGATGGGTGCAGCGTGAGCGTTGCGACATCGATCATTCCGATCGAGTGCCATTGCAGCAGGTCATCTGGTCGGCGAATCTGCAAAACGCCAGGTCCGTTCAGGACAACCGATTTCGGAACAGTTGGTTTATTCGCCTGCTGCTTCATTGTTTTGACCTGCGGGCCCCCGCGACTGAGGGCGCCCTGCAGCCAATACTACCCCTGCCGCTCAAGGTGCGACGTGTGAAATTTCTCACCCCTTGTCAGTCAGCGCAGGTGACAGCATGCGCGTCTACCCTGGGGCCACGGCACGCTCCGGCTATGATTGATCTCTTGAGCCGCATCATGCGGCGCGCGAGATCGCTCCATGTCCAACGCCCATCACTCCTTGCCGCAACTGGCACACCTCTATTCGCAGCCCGCCGCAGCCGCGGTCCTCAATGAGGCCATGGCGCTGCTTGGCGATGGCATCGCCGCGGCCGCAATCGAATCGGGCGCACTGGACGCTGCGATGCCCTCTGGTGTTCTTGCAATCATCGATGCGGTCTCGCTAGAAGTGATCGACCACAAGTTGCATGACGCCTTGCACGCGCTTGCTCATCCGCAGACTCACGACCACTCCGGTCATAGCGCACACCAGCATGAGCACGGCCATGAGAATGAACACAAGCATGATCACCAAAGCCAGCATGGTGATGGCCACAACCATGACCATGGCCACGGCCACGGCCACCATGACAAACACGAGCACTCTCATGATCATGTTCACGCCAAACCGACCCACTCCGACAAACACGACGCCGCGCGCCTGACCGAGTCGGCCGTCTATGTCCTCGAGAAAATGGCCCATGGTTATTCGCGACTGGGCAAGGCAGCAGGCGCGGGCTTTTATGATTACAACGAAACGCCGCCTCAGCTCTGGTCGGGCCTGAAGACTTTCGAGCGGCGCAATCGAGGCATCCCCGGGGCCGACATCACAGATCGACTGACGCACGCTGCCATGCTGGCGGCCCTGACGATCGATGACTCGGCCGACAGCGAATTGATGGCGGCAAGCTTCGGGCCGAACATTGCCAGCAGCTCGGCGCAGGTGCTTGAAATGCTGCCCGAAGCCGACCGCCATCGCTTCATCGATCGCTGCCGCGAGCTGGCCTCGCGCTATGGACCGCGCTTCGAACCCTCGCCCGCCGCGCTCACCCGACTCAACCGGACCCAGTCATGAACAACATTCGACACGACAAGCTTTTGCATGGCTGGCGCGACCCTGTCGCAACCCGCCCGGCCGCCACCATCCTGCTGCTGCGTGAAGCCGACGAAGGGCTGCAGGTGCTGATGACCCGTCGATCACCCACTGCCAGCTTTGCACCCGGCGTCTATGTGTTTCCGGGCGGCGCGCTTGATGCAGCCGACGGCTCCGACTCGGCGCAATCGGTCATTCGCGCGCGCGACGATCAGGATGCAACGCATCGTCAATTCGCGAGCGCCGCATTGCGCGAGGCGTTTGAAGAACTCGGTGTGCTGCTCGCATGGCAAAAGGGCCATGACCTGCCCTGCCCGCCTCATCTGAGCACGACACTGGATCGATCGGTCGATGCCGATTTCTATCGACAACTTGCCGATGTCAATGCCGAACTCGCGCTTGATCGCACCGGATGGCTTGCGCACTGGATCACTGATCGCGATTTGCCCAAGCGTTTTGATGTGCGCTTTTTCGTCGCGCCGATGCCGCACGGCCAGGAAGCGATTGCCGATGGCGCCGAGCAGTTCGATCCGGTCTGGGTGAGCCCTGCCTCGGCGCTCAAGCGCCATGAGTCGGGCGGCTTCGACATGATCTTTCCGACAATCAGGACCCTGGGGATGCTCTCGCGCTTTTCGCGAGTCGATGATGTGCTCGATGCCTGTCAGAGCCAATCAAAAGTCTTTTCGTCCTGCCCCCGCGGCGCCCATCTCAAGGGCAAGGAAACCCGCTTCAGCGAAGACGAGATGGCCTATGGTGAACTCGAACTGGTCTCACCCGATGGCCGCATCCTGCATTCGCTCGACTGGCGACATGACGCTCCGGTTGCACTGCGCAGCAATCTGCAGCGGCTGACCGCCCCCAACCCCGGCATGATGACCGGGCCAGGCACCAACACCTACATCGTCGGCGAGCCGGGCGACTACATCGTCATCGATCCGGGCCCGGATCTGCCAGAGCACATCGATCGCATCGCCGCTGCCGTGGGTGATGGGCTGCGCGCGATCATCTGCACGCACTCGCATCCCGATCATTCGCCGGGCGCGCCGATGCTGCGCCGGGCGGTCGGCGGCAAGCCGCCGATCCTCGGGCTGTCCTCAGGGCCCCATGCAGCAGAAAATTCTTTTTTCGTCGCCGACCGCGAACTCGCCGATGGCGAACGCATCTCGGTGGGCGACTCGACGCTTCGCGTGATCCACACCCCGGGTCATGCGGCGAACCATCTTTGCCTGGTGCTTGAAGAAGACCGGCTGCTGTTTTCGGGCGACCATGTGCTCAATGGCTCGACCACGGTTGTCGGCCCACCCGACGGCAATATGCTTGCCTATCTGAAGTCGCTGAGACAACTCTCGGAGGAGCCGGTTGATTTCATCCTTCCGGCTCACGGTTATGTCCTGGGTTCGGCCAAGGCGGCCATGGAAAAACTGATCGCCCATCGTTTGACCCGCGAAGCGAAGATCGCTGCGGCACTCGACTCAGTGGGCGGTGGCACGCTCGACGATCTGGTGCCCACTGCCTACAACGACGTCAATCAGGCGCTCTTTCCGGTGGCCAAACGATCGCTGCTCGCGCACCTCGACAAGCTGGTCGAGGAAGGGCGAGCCCGCAAGGAAGGCGATCGCTGGATGCCGCTCTGACCTCCCGACAGGCAAAGCTTCTCGAGGGGCCGATCGCGCCGACGCTGATCCGCTTCGCGCTGCCGCTGCTGCTCACCAATTTCCTGCATTCGCTGTCGGGCACCTGGAACGCAATCTGGGTCAGCCATGTGCTGGGCGACTATGCCCTGACCGCGGTCGTGAACTCGAACATCTTCATGTACATGATGATGGGCGCGGTCATGGGCATCGGGCTTGCGGCAGGTGTCGCCATCGGTCAGTCGATCGGTTCGGGTGATGCCCAGGCGGTGCGGCGAGTGGTAGGCACCTCGATCACTGCAGTCGCAGGCTTCGGGATACTGGTGGCTGCGGCAGGCTGGATGCTGGCGCCGGTGCTGCTCGATCGCATGCATGTTCCCGAGTCGGGTCGCGATGCGGCGATTACCTACCTGCGGCTGATCTGCCTGCAGATGCCGAGCATGTTCGTCTATATCGTGATGATGATGACGCTGCGCGGCACCGGCGATGCCAAGACACCGTTTCGCTTTACCTTGCTGTGGATCGGACTGGGACTGGCACTGTCACCGATCCTGCTGACCGGTGCTTTCGGCCTGCCGAGGCTGGGGATCGCGGGCGTGGCGATCGGCGCGCTGCTGGCCAATGCCCTGGCCTTGCTTGCGCTGGTGGTCACACTTTATCGGCGCGATGTGCCGATTGCCCTTCGCGGTGCCGACCTGCGCCACTTCGTACCCGACCTCCGGCTGCTGTGGCTGCTGATGAAGCGCGCTGCACCGATGGCACTCGAGTCCTTCATCGTCCAGGGCTCGTACTTTGTGCTGCTGTCGATGGTCAACGAGCATGGCGCGATGACCGCCGCGGCCTACAGTGGTGCGGCGCAGCTGTGGAGCTATGTGCAGATGCCAAGCCAGGCGGTGGCCTCCTCGATGGCCGCGATGGCCGCAATGAACATCGGTGCGGCGCGATGGCCGCGCGTGGAGTCCATCGCGCTCAAAGGCTGTGCGCTTGGCGTTGCGGTGACCAGCCTCGCCGCGCTGCTGATTTACGCGCTCGGCGATCGGCCCTTGCTGCTCTTTTTACCGCAGGGCGGCGAAACGCTGCAAAAGGCTCATGACATCAATGCCATCGTGGTCTGGGGCTGGATCGCGGTCTCGATCACCTCGGGTCTGGCCGCCGTGGTGCGGGCCAATTCGGCGATGCTCGCGCCAACCCTGATCTTTGCGATCACCATGTGGGTGTTTCGGGTGCCCTTTGCGATGGCGCTTGAACCGGTGCTTGGCGAGGCGGCGATCTGGTGGAGCTTTCCGGTCGGCACGATCAGCTCGGCGCTGCTGGCCTGGGGCTACTTCCGATGGGGCGGATGGCGCGACAACCCGCTGATGATGAGTCGGGTCAAGAAGGCCTGAAGGACAAAACAGCCCCTCAGGCCCCGCCGAATCAGAAGCGGAAGGTCGCCCCGATCATCGGGCCACTGAGTTCAAAGTTCGTCACCGCGGTGTTTTCGTCGTTGCGCATCGACAGATGACGGTAAGCGACGATCACGTCGCCCCATCCGAAGCGATAGCTTGCGCCCAGCATGGCCTGCCAGGTGCTCTGCGACGGGCCGGCGCCGACATCGACGTAGTAGGGAAGCGACCACTGTTCACCGAGACGGTAGCTGCCTCTGAGGCCGACAATCCCATCGACGAAGTTGCGCGCAGTGCTCGCCGACCCCTGACGCGCAAAAACACGGTCGCGATTGGGCAGGGTGACTTGCGCCGACAGGCTCCAGTCGACGGTGCTGTCGAGGTTGCCGAAGCGGGCACCCGCGAATCCGTCAAGTCGCATGCGGTCGTTTCCGATCAATTCATAGCCCGCAGTCAGCGTCCAGAGCGTTGTCTTGAGCGTCGATGTCGTGCTGGTGTTGAGCGAGTTCGACACCGGAATATTCGGCAGTCCGAGGGGCTTGAAACTTCTGACCTGGCTGCCCAGGCCGGTTGCCTTGACACCGATGTAATCGACAGTGGCAGACCATGGACCACGTCGAACCTCGCCATTGAGCATGAGCGCAAAGTTCAGCTTGCTCAGATAGTCATTCGGGCCGATCTCTGAATCGACAGAGCCATCAGGTGCCTGGCCGGACGCCCCGCCCGAACCACCGTTGGGCAGGCTGGAGACCGGATAGTTGATCTTGGAGTTGATCGTCGGCAGCCAGATATAGGGCGTCAGCGAAAACTGCGTGCCTGTCGGCGT
>CAMCXH010000204.1 GCA_945883285.1 Bordetella parapertussis
CAGTTGCTCGAGACCGAGGTGTCCGGCTCTAGCCTGCGCGAATACACGCAGGTGATTATCAAGGAGGCCGATCGTCTTCAGACCCTGGTCGATCGGCTGCTTGCGCCCCACCGGCATCCCCGGCTGGTCGGCGACGTCAATATTCACGAAGTCCTCGAGAGGGTGCGTTCGGTGGTCGGCGCCGAGTATCCGCAAGGGCTCGATATCGTTCGCGACTACGACGCCAGCCTGCCCGATTTCCGTGGTGACAAGGAGCAACTCATCCAGGCAATGCTCAACCTGGTTCGCAACGCCGCGCAGGCTTTGCGCGGCCAGGGTCAGATCACGATCTCCACCCGAATCGCCCGACAGGTCACGATCGACAAGCTTCGCTATCGCCTGGCACTAGACTTGCATGTGATTGACAATGGCCCGGGCGTGCCAGAGGACATCCGCGATCGGATCTTCTTGCCGCTCGTCTCGGGCCGTGAGGGCGGTAGCGGCCTGGGGTTGACGCTTGCTCAGACCTTCGTGCAGCAGCACGGCGGACTGATCGAATGCGAAAGCACCATGGGTCATACCGATTTCCGAATTCTTCTGCCTTTGTCCTGACCGGTTTCAAAGGGCCTCTGGCAGTCGCGCAGCCGCGGAAAACCTGACGCATGAACGAAGTGTGGATCGTCGACGATGACCAGTCGATTCGGTGGGTACTCGAGCGCGCGCTGTCGCGCGAGGGTTTCGATGTCCGGGCCTTCGCGTCGGCCAATGAGTGCCTGAGCGCATTCGACTCCGGTGAGCCCAAGGTGCTGGTGTCCGATATCCGGATGCCGGGTGCCTCAGGCATCGAACTGCTGCAGCAGGTCAAACAGCGTTGCCCGGGACTGCCGGTCATCATCATGACCGCATTTTCTGACCTCGACAGTGCGGTGTCCGCCTTTCAGGGTGGAGCCTTCGAGTATCTGCCCAAGCCCTTCGATCTGCCCAAGGCGGTCGAACTGATCCGTCGTGCGGTGGCCGAGAGCGATCGCGAGGCGGCAGCCGAAGAACTGATTCCTGAATCACCCGAGATGCTCGGGCAGGCCCCTGCGATGCAGGAGGTGTTCAGGGCGATCGGCCGGCTGTCGCAGTCGAATGTCACCGTTATGATCACCGGCGAGTCGGGCAGCGGCAAGGAGCTGATCGCCCAGGCCTTGCACCGCCACAGCGCGCGGGCGAAGCAGCCTTTCGTGGCGCTGAACGCTGCCGCCATTCCGCGTGATCTGCTCGAGTCCGAGCTCTTTGGCCATGAGCGGGGTGCCTTTACCGGCGCGCAGCAGATGCGCCGCGGTCGCTTCGAGCAGGCCGAGGGCGGCACGCTCTTTCTCGACGAGATCGGCGACATGCCGGCCGAATTGCAGACGCGGCTCTTGCGGGTGCTGTCCGACGGGCATTTCTATCGGGTTGGTGGGCATCAGCCGCTGAAGGCGAGCGTGCGAGTCATTGCCGCGACTCACCAGAATCTCGAGGAGCGGGTGCGTCAGGGTCTGTTTCGTGAAGACCTGTTCCACCGGCTGAATGTCATTCGTCTGCGACTGCCGCCGCTGCGCGAGCGAGCCCAGGACGTGCCGCTGCTGGTGCGGCATTTTCTGGCCCGCAGCGCGCGCGAATTGGGTGTTGACGCCAAGCGTCTGTCCGATGAGGCGCTGGCCAGTCTGTCGGCCTTTTCCTGGCCGGGCAATGTGAGACAGCTCGAGAATGTCTGCCATTGGCTGACCGTGATGGCGCCTGCGCAAACCGTCGAGTTCAAGGATCTGCCGCCCGAGGTGATTGCCGCGGCCTCGCAGCCTTTGCCGCTGGCCCACACGAGTGGCAATGCGGTGGCCGCCCCGGCCACTGTACCCACCGGTTGGCCTGCCCCGGTGGCTTTGGCTTCGGGCAGCGACGCGCTGGTTCAAGGTGCAGTCAATCGGAGCATCCCGGGGTCATCGGCCGAGATGGGCGGATGGGCCGACTCCGACCTGGCCCGCGAGCCTGACGCCAGCGATCCGCATCAGGCACCGGCGGTGGGTGGTCCCTTTGAGGCACGTCCGCCTGCGCATGAAGGGATTGGCAGGCCGTCGACTTTCGGGCCTGGCTCAGCCGCAGTGGTGCAGCCGTTGCGGCCCAACTGGGCCGCGCTCCTTGAGACCGAAGTGCTGCAGATCCTGTCGGCGCAGTCTGCGCGCGGCGGCGAACCCCCGAGCACGTCGGAGGTGATGGATCAGCTGACCCGGGTGTTCGAGTCGACGATCATCAAGACCGCGTTGCGCCATACCCGCGGGCGTCGCATTGATGCGGCGCTGCGTCTGGGCATCGGGCGCAACACCATCACCCGCAAGATTCAGGATTTGCGCCTGGAAGACGACGACTGAGCGTCGATCGTGGCGTCGGTCGTTGCAGGCCCCCATGCCCGGGCTGCCTGGGATGCCTGCCGTCATCTCTCGGTTGATGAGATGTGCTTCAATTCAGGCTTCAAACCACTGAGGCAAGCTCATGTCAGGTAATCAGTTTCATGTTCATGGTCCCCACGACCATGAGATCGAACATGCTGCAGAACTCGGCGCCCACGACCGGATGTCGGGCCGCATTGCGGTCACCACCGCGCTGATCGCCACCATCGGCGCGATCTTCTCCTACCAGTCGGGTGCGACGCAGGCCGAGTCGATGCTCTTCAAGAACAACGCCGCGATCAAGAAGACCGAGGCCTCCAATCAATGGAATTACTATCAGGCCAAGAGCAGCAAGCAGAACCTCGCTGAGCTTGCCATCGAGATTGCGCCTGCGGCTCGCCAGGACGAATACCGGGCGCAGGTAAAGCGCTATGCCGATGAGAAGGCGGTGATCAAGAAGGACGCCGAAAAACTCGAGGCCGAATCGCTCAAATGGGATCAAGACAGCGACCATGCGCTGCATGTGCATCACCGTTGGGCTCAGGCGACCACCGTGCTGCAGATTTCGATTGCACTCGCCGCGATTGCCCTGCTGACCCGTCGGACGTGGCTCCTGAGCGGCGTGTATGCGGTGGCCGCGGTGGGGGGCGTGCTGGGCGTGCTGGCGGCGATGAGTATCTGAGCTGTCAGTCAGTCGCGCGGCCGGGTTCCAGTTCAAGGACCACCGGCGCGTGATCCGAAGGCTGCTGCCACTTTCGGGGCGCTCGATCAATATGGCAGGCAGTGGCTGAGGCCTTCAGCGCATGACTCACCAGCAGGTGATCGATGCGCAGGCCGCGGTTCTTCTGGAAACCCAGCTGGCGGTAGTCCCACCAGCTGAAGGTTTTGTCGGGCTGATCGAAGAGCCTGAAGGCATCACTGAAGCCCAGCGCCATCAACTGGCGCAGGCGATCGCGCTCGGGGACCGAGCACAGCACCTGATCGGCCCAGGCTGCCGGGTCATGCACATCGCGATCTTCGGGTGCGATGTTGTAGTCGCCGGCCACCACCAGCCGGGGTTGGGTGTTCAGCATTTCGCCGGTCCAGGCAATGAGCGCGTCGAACCAGCGCAACTTGTAGTCGTATTTGTCGCTGCCCACCGCCTGCCCGTTGGGCACATAGGCGCAGACCACTCGCACACCATCGAATTCGGCGCTGATCAGTCGTTGTTGGGCGTCAGGAAAGTGGGGGTTGCCAATGACGGTCTGGCTTGGCTCCCAGCCTCGATCGGCGCGCCACAGGATTGCCACGCCGTTGTAGGTCGGTTGCCCCGAATAAATCGACTTGTAGCCAGCCGCAGCCAGATCGAGCGCAGGAAAGCGATCGTCGGTCAGCTTGGTCTCCTGCAGGCACAGGATGTCGACCGGATTGGCCTGCAGCCAGGTCAAAACCTGGGGCAGGCGGATCTTCAGGGAGTTGACGTTCCAGGTGGCAATTTTCATATCAGCGTAAGAGCAGGTATCCGTGCGGTTTCTGGAAATTTTCTGGGTGTGCCGGTATCGCTCAGCGCATCCTCGACAGCAGATCGCGCAGCGGCTCGTCCACCCAGGCGCGGGTGACAAAGTCCCGGTGATCGGCGGCCAGGGATGGCACTGTCCAGACACCGCCACCCGACAGTCGCTGTGGCGCTCCGGCCTGAACCGCGATGTCGCGTCGCGCCAGCGCCAGATTGAACGCAACATTCTCGCTCAGGCTCGAGTTGCCCCAGGCGCTGACAAAAAAAGCCCGACGGTGATGGGCCGTGATCCAGCGCTCGAAGCGCTCCTGCTCGCCGTAGAGGGCATCGAGCAGGACGACGCCGGCCAGTCGCGTGCCTAGGCCTTCCTCCGCCAGGCAACAGGACAGCGGCAGATAGCCGCCGCTGTAGGCTACCAGCACCACGCGAGAGCGTTGCAGTGCCTCGCGTCGCACACCGGACATCGTTGTCAGATGGCCGAAGGCTTCATCCAGATATCGCGGCGCAAATCGGCTGTCCCAAAAATGGCCGGCGCTCGAATCCCAGGCATCGACCGCCAGTTGGGGGGCGATCAGGACGCCGTCGATGCCCGATGCATCGAACTGCTCGGCGACACGCTGGCGCGCAATCACATCGCGTGTCAGCGTGGCGCCATTGCCGTGAAAGAACACCACCACCAGGGATCTGCTCGAGCCGCGATAGGCGGCCCCGACATGCAACATGGAACTGCGATCGCTGTAGGTGGTTTCGGCCGCGTAGAAGCCGCCGCGCGTCGTCATGTGGCCGATATGGCCATCCTGCGTGGTATCGAGAAACGGCCGACCGGTATCGGGTACTGTTCCCTCATACGGGAAGGCCGAATGGTGCATGGTGGTCAGCATCTGGCGTTCGGCAAGCACAGGACGGGCCGAGGCGCTGCGCAAGGTTGCGGCTGCGCCGACCGCCGCGCCGACTGCCCCAAGCAGGGCGCGGCGCCCGGTTTTCACCCGAATGCTCCGCGCATCGCATTGCCTTGCAGCGGCTTGAGCACCGCGTAGAACATCGGCAGTGCCAGCAGATAGGCTGCGCCGCTGACGGCCAGGACGCTGTGCAGTCCGAAGGACGTGGCCAGCACAGGCACCAGCGCGGCGCCAATCACTGAAAAGCATCCGTTGATGCCCCAAGCCCACAGGAACATCGCCTCCTTGCCCAAGCGGCCCAGCGTGGTCATCGCCACCGGCATTGGGAAGCCCATCAGGAAGGCGGGCGGCGCGATCAGCACGAAGCAACAGAGCAGACGCGCCGCATAGGGCAGGGCAGCAATTGC
>CAMCXH010000205.1 GCA_945883285.1 Bordetella parapertussis
GCTGGCCAGCAGCGTGATCTTCACGCACTGCAGTTCCTTGTGACCTTCATCGGCCTTTTGCTCCAGCAGCTTGGCCAGCGGACTCACGAAACCGTAGGCCAGCAAAATCCCCAGGAAGGTACCGACCAGGGCGCCGGCAATCATCTGCCCGAGCACTGCCGGCGGCTGGCCGACCGAGGCCATGGTCTTGACCACGCCCAGCACGGCAGCCACGATGCCGAAAGCCGGCAAACCGTCACCGACACCCTGGATCGCGTTCATCGGCGCATGGGCTTCGTGATGATGCGTTTCGATCTCGCCATCCATCAGGTTCTCGATCTCGTGCGAGTTCATGTTCCCCGAGACCATCATGCGCAGATAGTCGGTAATGAACTCCACCAGATGATGGTCTGCCGAAATATTCGGGAACTTCTGAAAAAGCGGTGAATCGTGGGGGTTTTCGACGTCTCCCTCGATCGACATCAGGCCTTCCTTGCGCGCTTTGGCAAGAATTTCGTACAGCAGCGCCATCAGCTCCATGTAACGGGGCTTGGTGTACTTCGACCCTTTGAAGAGGGTCGGTACCGCAGCAAGCGTCGCCTTGATGACCTTCGTACTGTTGCCGACCAGGAAAGCACCGAGCGCCGAGCCGCCAATGATCGCGAGCTCAATTGGAGCCGCCTTGAGGATGACCGGGAACTTGCCCCCGGCGAGCCAATAACCGCCGAAGACGGCCACCAGCACTACGACATAACCGATGATCACAAACATCTGGAACAAACCCTCATGGCCGACGCACTCTGGCGCTCACATTCTTTTTTCGGCGCTGCCCTATTCGACTTGAGCAGCACGGCCGGCCTTTCGTCGGGCGCTGCGGCAGTGCAGCGCCGTCGGTCGATCAGTGAATCGATCCGCCCCGCAGAGCCTTGCCCGCACGCGCAGGCGGCTCGCACAAACCGCAGGTGAACTGCTGGTCGAGCTCGAAGGTGTGGGTCACGAATCGTCCGCCGCATTTCTTGCAGCGTGTCAGACACAACATGCCCGAATCGACGAAGCGCACCAGACGCCAGGCGCGCGTGATCGACAGCAGCGGCTCGACGCCATGCACACTCACTTCGTCGCGATACAGGCGCCAGCCCTTGGAGATCGCATCGATCGACTCGATATCGGTCGACTTCTGCAGATACTCATAGATGTTGAGAAAGAGCGACGAGTGGATATTGGGCTGCCAGGTCATGAACCAGTCGGTCGAGAAAGGCAGTTGCCCTTTCGACGGCGAGCGCCCGGCCACTTCTTTATACAGTCGCAGCAGACGCTCGTAAGGCAGATCGGTTTCGGACTCGAGCACCTGCAGGCGCGCGCCGAGGTTGATCAGTTCAATGGCACGCTTGATCTGGCGGTTTTCGTCGAGCAGGCTGCGAGCGGCCATCTCAGACGGCCTCTGCGAAGTTGCCGGCCATCACGATGCTGGCATGCAGACGCGACGCATTGCCGTCGAGACCCTGCGGGCTGCGCCGACCGTGTTCGGAAAGCAGCGACCAGACCATCTCGTCGTCGAAGCGGAAGCGACACATCATCATGTTGCCGGAGGCAATCTTGATCAGTTGCGCCGGGCTCAGATCGGCCAGGATATCGGCAACCGCTTCGGACACGCCAAGACAGAACACCGCCTGGGCCTTGTCGGCGCGGACCATGCCCTGCGCCAGCATCAGATAGCTGAGGTTGACTTCGCGAATCTCGGTCATCCAGCGGTTGTCGATTTGATTTTCCATTTTTTGGATCCGTGTTGTGTCTTCGTTGTGACGGATTGAAGTGTCCGCCCACAGCGAAGTCTCGAATATCGGGGCTGCGCTGTACGGCTCGTCGGTAAGGATCCGACAACCCGTAAGGGTTTTCCGACATAACGCGATGAATGGTCGTTCACCAAGATCAAAAGGTTTCTCAAGTCGAACAACTGCGGCCCGATAACCACATATCGGGATTCATTCCGTAAACGTCCGGGTCACACCGGACAAAAAAGAAACACGCGATCCGTCGCAGGCGAAACCCTTTCAAGGAGTCACACCATGGCATCAATCATCGCTACCAACACGCTTTCGCTGACCGCTCAGCGAAATGCGGACAAATCGCAAGGTGCAATGCGCACCTCGATCGAGCGACTTTCCAGCGGCCTTCGCGTCAACTCGGCCAAGGACGACGCAGCCGGCCTGGGCATCGGTATCCGGATGGACGCCCAGGCCCGTGGCATGGATGTCGCCGTTCGCAACGCCAACGACGGCATCTCGCTGGCACAAACCGCCGAAGGCGCACTCGGCAAGATCACCGACATGCTCCAGCGCATGCGTGAACTCGCCGTGCAGTCCGCCAACGCGACCAACACCAGCGTCGATCGCGACAGCCTGAATAATGAGTTCACCCAGCTCACCGCCGAAATCACCCGCACGCTGGGGGCGACCAAGTTCAACGGCACTGCCATCATCGGCAGCGGCGCCGGCAGCCAGACCTTCCAGGTGGGTGCGAACAACGCGACAACCGATCAGCTCACGGTGACCACCACCGACATGAGTTCGAATGCGGCGATTACCTCGGTCACCGGAACAGCGTCGGTGATCTCGGGCACGACCGGCAGCAATGCCACGACCGCCATCACCAACATCGACAGTGCGCTGTCAACGGTCAACTCCGAGCGTACCAAGTTCGGTGGCATGCAGAACCGCTTCGAGGCGATCATCGGCAACCTGCAGATCGCGTCCGAAAACCAGTCCGCCGCCCGCAGCCGCATCATGGATGCCGACTTCGCCCAGGAAACCGCCGCGATGACGCGAGCCCAGATCATGCAGCAGGCCGGTACTGCGATGCTTGCCCAAGCCAACTCGGCGCCGCAAAGTGTGCTGCAGCTTCTGCGAGGCTGACCCATCGAGGCGGCCCTTTCGCCGCCTCGGTTCAAAATCAGACAAGTGCCTGCCACGGCGGGCGCAGGTTTCGCCTTACCGGCGGCCCCCTCAGGGCAGCGCCGGTTTTTTCATTTTGCCGACTCGCTTCAGTCAGTCTGAATCGCGACTGTGACTTAGTCCCGCGAAGACCGCGCACAGCGCTCAAGTCCGACATCGCAGCGCCGTAAACAACGAGACGCGGGGCAGTCATTTCGGCTACCCCACCCTACAGACAAGCTTCGGAAAGCGAGCCATGTCCGTCATCAATACGAATGTCGCGTCCCTCATCGCGCAGCGAAACCTCTCTAGCTCGCAGTCGGCTCTCAGTGTGTCGATTGCCCGCCTGTCGAGCGGTCTGCGGATCAATTCGGCCAAAGACGATGCGGCAGGACTGGCGATTGCCAATCGTATGGATGCGCAGGCCCGAGGCATGAACGTCGCCATCCGTAATGCCAACGACGGCATCTCGCTGGCGCAGACCGCAGAAGGCGGCCTGGGCATGGTCTCGGACATGCTGCAGCGGATGCGCGAACTCGCGGTTCAGTCTGCCAATGCCAGCAATACCGTCATCGACCGCGACAGCCTCAACAATGAATTCCGCCAACTCGCCGACGAGATCGCACGTACCCTGGGCGGCACAAGCTTCAACGGCCAGGCGATTCTGGGCAGCGCCGCTGGGTCGCTGAATTTCCAGATCGGGCCTGACGGGACTGCGTTCGATTCGCTGACGGTCGCCACCCTCAACATGTCGACCGCCAGCGCGATCACATCAGTCACGACCGCGACCTCTGCGCTCATCAGCGGCACCACCGGCGGCAATGCAATGTCGATGATCGGTGCGATCGACACCGCACTCGACACCATCAACAGCGAGCGCTCGCGTTACGGCGCCATGCAGAACCGCTTCGAAGCGATCATCAGCAACCTGCAGCTTGCCTCCGAGAATCAGAGCGCAGCGCGCAGCCGGATCATGGACGCCGACTTTGCCGCCGAGACTGCAGCGCTCACCCGCGCGCAGATCCTTCAGCAGGCGGGCATGGCCATGCTCTCGCAGGCCAACCAGATCCCCCAGCAGGTCCTGCAACTGCTCAAGGGGTGAGTCGGGTCTGGCTTGCGCCTGGCGGTCTGATCGGGTTTTCGAGTTGGCAGCCTGCACCGTCAACCTGACTATTTATCTTCTGTTAAATCAATTTTCAAAAATAGAAAATGTACTGCAATGGTTATTGACAACAAATCAAACATCACAAAGTTTTTGCAATCTATTGCTTAAGTTTCGGTTTAAAAATCCGAAAATTCATGTGTATGGACAGATCGGATGATCAGGTTCATATGTCGGTCTACCGACTAAGTAACTTAGGTCACGCAGTTATTTGCCGGCAACTTTCATCGTGAAATTTGCTTGCTTCCATTTTTTCTCTCAAGGGGAAGAGTCATGCCAGCAGTCATTGCTACAAACACGCTTTCGCTGACCGCTCAGCGAAATGCGGATCGATCGCAAGGTGCAATGCGCACCTCGATCGAGCGACTTTCCAGCGGTCTTCGCATCAACTCGGCCAAGGACGACGCAGCCGGCCTGGGCATCGGTATCCGGATGGACGCCCAGGCTCGCGGTATGGATGTGGCCGTTCGCAACGCCAACGACGGTATCTCGCTGGCACAAACCGCCGAAGGCGCACTCGGCAAGATCACCGACATGCTCCAGCGCATGCGTGAACTCGCCGTGCAGTCTGCCAACGCGACCAACACCAGTATCGATCGCGACAGCCTGAATAATGAGTTCACCCAGCTCACCTCGGAGATCACCCGCACGCTGGGGGCGACCAAGTTCAACGGCACTGCCATCATCGGCAGCGGCGCCGGCAGCCAGACCTTCCAGGTGGGTGCGAACAACGCCACGACCGATCAGCTGACGGTGAGCACCACCGACATGAGCGCCAGCTCGACGATTACCTCGGTAACCGGAACAGCGTCGGTGATTTCGGGTACGACCGGCAGCAGTGCCTTGACCGCCATCACCAATATCGACAACGCGCTGTCAACGATCAACTCGGAGCGCACCAAATACGGTGGCATGCAGAACCGCTTCGAGGCGATCATCGGCAACCTTCAGATCGGGGCCGAGAATCAGGCCGCCGCCCGCAGCCGCATCATGGATGCCGACTTCGCCCAGGAAACCGCGCGTATGACCCGGGCGCAGATCATGCAGCAGGCCGGTACTGCGATGCTGGCGCAAGCCAATGCCGCGCCG
>CAMCXH010000206.1 GCA_945883285.1 Bordetella parapertussis
ATCAAGGCCGAGATCGCGCGGCTGGCCGCCGAGGGTGTCTTCAAGCCCCTGATCGGTGCGCGTTTTGCGTTCGAGCAGTCGATCGAGGCGATTCGCGCGCTGGCCAATCGCGGCGCGCCCGGCAAGATCGTGATCGAGATGGCGGGCTGATCAGCCGAGGGGCTGGGTATCGCTCAGCCAAACGGCTGTACACCAATCAGCCAGGCATGGGCCCAGAAGGCGAAGACCGCCCAGCCGATCAGGCCACCGAACACCGCGATCAGGTCACGCGAGATCGGCCCGACGGCATAGACCGTACCGGCCTTGCGGTCGCGCCGTTTCGAGGCGGCATAGAGCACCACCGCCCACACCAGAAACGACCCGAACAGCACGATGTCGCCGAGCCGGCCATTGCACAGCAGATGCGCCAGCGCCCAGGTCTTTGCGCCGAGGACCATCGGATGGCCGACCGCCCGCCTGATTCGCGTGCCCGGCACATAGGCGGCCGCCAGCAGTACGAAGGACACCAGCATCAGCAGCGCTGCCAGGTGGCGGGTCCACAGCGGCGGCATCCAGACATCGACCGGTGCGATGCGAGTCTGGCCATAGCCCCAGACGATCAGGATGATGCCGACCAGCGAGAGCAGCGAGTAGATCCCCTTGTAGGGTTTTTCACCGAGGCGGGCGATCTGAGCGCCGCGCCAGTCGTCGGCAAAGATGCGGGTCGAATGCACGCCGAGCATCAGCGCTATGCCGAGCACGAGAACGATCATGGGTAAGCCCTCCAGTTTGGCGTCGATCCTAGCACCGCGCCGGTGTTCGTCTCACCGGAAGCCGGCGGGCCGCCCGCGCGGGCATGCCAGAATGGCGGTCCTTCCCCGCAGCCGGCCATCATCATGAGCATCGACACCACCATCCAGTCATTCCAGGCCGATGTCATCGACGCATCGATGCAGGTGCCGGTTCTGGTCGATTTCTGGGCGCCCTGGTGCGGCCCGTGCAAGACCCTCGGGCCGATGCTCGAGAAGCTCGAGCATGACTACGGCGGTCGCTTCAAGCTGGTCAAGATCGACAGCGACAAGGAGCAGCAGCTCGCACAGCACTTCAAGATCCGCTCGATCCCGACGGTGTTTGCCTTTGTCGGTGGCCAGCCGGTCGATCAGTTCCAGGGTGCACTGCCCGAGCCCAAGCTGCGTGAGTTCATCGATCGGCTGATGCCCAACCCGTCCGATGTCGAACTCGACCAGGCCGGCGCTGCGCTTGATCGAGGCGATCAGGAGGCAGCGGCCGACCATGCGCGAAAGGCGATCGAACTCGATCCGGCCAACGATTCGGCTCGCCTTCTTTATGCGCAACTGCTTCTGGCCGGCGGCGAACCGGCCGGGGCCCAGGGGCAGCTCGAGGCGCTGTCAGCGCAAGCCAAGGCCGATCCGCAGGTCGCCGAGATGATGGCCGAGGTGGCGGCCGCGGTCGAGGCCGCGCGCCCGCCGGTGCCGCATGAGCAGCTCGCCCGGGTCAGTGCCAATGAGGCCGATCTGCAGGCCCGCCTCGATCTGGCCGAGTACTACATCGGCTACAAGCAGTGGGCCGAGGCCTTTGAGCAGCTGGTCGAGATCGTGCGGCGCGACCGGGCCTTCCAGGATGACATCGGTCGCAAGCGCATGGTGGCGGTCTTCGATCTCGCCTCGGCCCAGCCGCAGGTGGTGTCCGAATGGCGCCGCAAGCTGGGGGCGGCACTCAACGTGCGCTAGGGGTCTGCAGGGGTGGTCTGCGGCTAACATGTCGCCTTTCCTGACCCCTTCCTGACCCTGCTGAGGCCCCCCATGTTCAAGACCACCCTTGCCGGCAGCCTGCCCAAACCCGGCTGGCTCGCCGAAACCCAGAAGCTGTGGCCGCAATGGCGCGAGCAGGGCGATGCGCTGCGCGAGGCCAAGCGCGACGCCACGCTGCTGTGGATCAAGGAGCAGGAAGACGCCGGCCTGGACATCGTCACCGACGGCGAGCAGAGTCGCCAGCACTTCGTGCATGGCTTTCTCGAAGCGGTCGAGGGCATCGACTTCGAGCACAAGGTCAAGATGGGTATCCGCGACAACCGCTATGACGCGATGGTGCCGCAGGTGGTGGGCCCGATCCGTCTGAAGGGCCGTGTCCATGCCTTCGAAGCGCAGATCGCCCGGGCGCACACCGCAAAGAAGCTGAAGTTCACGCTGCCCGGCCCGATGACCATCGTCGACACCGTCGCCGACGCCCACTATGGCAGCCGCGAAAAGCTCGCGATGGCCTTTGCCGAGCTGCTCAATCAGGAGGCGCTGGCGCTGCAGGCCGATGGCGTCGATGTGATCCAGTTCGATGAGCCGGCCTACAACGTGTTCATGGCCCATGTGCCCACCTGGGGCATCGCCTCGCTGCATCGGGCGATTGAAGGCCTGACCTGCACAACGGCGGTCCATATCTGCTACGGCTATGGCATCCAGGCCAATGTCGACTGGAAGGCAACGCTCGGCGAAGAATGGCGACAGTACGAGGCGGTGTTCCCGGCGCTGGCGGCCAGCCGCATCGATCAGATTTCGCTCGAGTGCGCCAACAGCCGGGTGCCCGACCATCTTCTGGGATTGCTGGCCGGCAAGGATGTGCTGGTCGGTGTCATTGATGTGGCCAGCGAGGAGGTCGAGACGCCGGAACAGGTGGCCGACACCATCGGGCGGGCATTGCGCTATGTGCCGGCCAACCGGCTGTTTCCGTGCACCAACTGCGGCATGGCGCCGATGAGCCGGGAGGTGGCCGCCGCGAAACTTCGCGCGCTGGTCGAGGGCGCCCGCATCGCCGAATCACGGCTGGTGTGAGGCCTCATTTCACATAGTCCCGCACGGCGTTGATGTCGTTGTTGACGGTCATCAGCTGACCCGTCGGGCGGGTTGTGCCTTCACGCACAATGCCAAGCAGCCAGGCGGTGCCCAACGCCGCCGCCAGCCCTGTCAGTCCCCAGCCAGCCCGAATCTGGCTTTCGAGTGAATAGGCATTGCACAAGCGCAGGTCGGTGCCGGACAGGTACAAACCCAGCCAGGCCATCATCGGCAGCCCGTAGCCGATGAAAAACAACTGCACCAGCCGCGGCGCCTGCACATAACCCAGTCTCAGCGCCAGGCCGGCCAGCCACAGCGTCACCAGCTTGGCAGCATCGACCGAAGGCAGCACCACGGCACGATCGACCAGAGCCGGGATCATCCAGTACGCAGCAATGCACTGCGCCAGCATGAAACCGCTCAGACCAAAGCGGTTCCAGCGCAGGCCGTGCGCCGGCGCCCAAGCGGCGGCCGCACACCATCCGGCCAGCACCAGCAAGGGCATTTGCACCAGCATGTGCCAGACCATGCTTTGTTCGATCAATGCACGCAGCGGCGGCAGTGACAAGCCCACGCCCGCCAGCGTCGCCAGTGCGGCGGCCCCCAAGGTTGCAACTGCAGCCGGCCGGCCCGAGTCTTCGGTGGTGGCGCTCACGGTGCACCCGACTGCTGCGGCGCTACCGCCAGCGAGCGCGCCAGTTCCAGGGCCCCATCGCCATCACTTATCCCCATGATGCGCACCAGCTGTCCTTGCGGGGTGACGATGTGCAATGCCGCGTTGTGTTCGAACTCGCCAAGCGGCGCCGGCACGACCATGATGCCGAAGATGTCCAGCAGCCGGCGGCGGTCCGCATCGCTGCGCAGGCTGACCAACTGCCACACGGCGGGCTGCATGCGCATGCGCTCGGCATAGGCGGCCAGGGCTGGCGGCTGATCTTGCAGCGGATCGAAACTGATCGACAGCAAACCGACCCGATCCTGCAGGCCCTGTTCGACGATCTGTGCCTGCAACTGCTGGAAAACCGTGCCCAGGGCCAGGCACAGCGTGCTGCAGCGGGTATAGACGAAGTCGACGATCAGCACGCGCGCGTCTTGCCCGAGCAGGCCTCGCAGGCTGTGGCGTTGGCCCTGCGCGTCGACCACCGGGTAATCAGGCACCGCGACCGGCGACTGCGACACGGCTGTTCGGCGCAGGGTTTCGGTGGTGAAGGCGGCCCCGCCCGCTGTGGCCTGGAAGATGGCGGTCACGCCAGCGACAAGGACGACCACGCACAGGGCGAACGTGCCGGCCAGGCCGTGCAGCGGGTCGCGGAGCGAGGCGCTCACGTCAGGGCGCCAGGGCCTTCAAAGCGGCCCCGCCAGCGTAGGCGGTTGTCTGATCCTTGGTGGCGTCACGCTGGGCAGCCACGGCTGCGGCGGTGATGGGCGGACCCTGGTTGCCCCAGTCGCTGCGGATGTAGCTGAGCACGGCCGCGATCTCTGCGTCGGCCAGCGTACCGAAGGCTGGCATCGCGCCGTTGTACTTGTTGCCTTTTACTTCCAGTTCGCCTTGTACGCCGTGCAGGAGGATGCTGATCAGCACTTTTTCTTCGCCCAGCACCCATTCGGCCCCTGCCAGTGGCGGAAACACCCCCGCGACACCCAGCCCGCTGGCCTGATGGCAGGCGACACACTTGGCGCCGAAGAGCTGTTTGCCGTCAATCGCCGGCGCGGTGCCCGTCGTCGCCACAGGCGGGCGCAGCAGCGCCACGGTGCGCTGGTCACCGTAAGCCGAGTCTTCGCCGGACGGTGTGATGGCAATGTAGAAAGCGCCCCACATGCCAATGGCGCCCAGGAACATGATGAAGAACCATGGCAGCGGGCGAATCCGCTCGTCAGGATCGCTGTTTTCACGGCGCAAGGCCGCGAACTCACTGCTGTTGAACTCGCTGCTGCCGCTGGTCGCGTCCGGTCCGTTTACCGGGGGCTTGTCGTTCATCGCGCACCCCCGGTTGCAGGCGCTGGCAGCGGCTTCAAGGCCGGGTAGGTGCGATCCAGCGAGATCAGGTACTCGACCAGCGCGATGGTCTCGGGCTTGGCCACCACGACCTCGCCAGGCCGGGCCCACTTGGGCGGCAAATTGACCACGACGTCACCAGGCTGCGCGGCACCCTTTCGCACCTCGAACAGAAACGGGTAGGCCGGCATGATGGACCCGGGCGTGTAGGCCCGCGGCGCATACAGGTGCCCGAGATGCCAGTCGCGGCTGGGCTG
>CAMCXH010000207.1 GCA_945883285.1 Bordetella parapertussis
ACCGCTGCGTCGCCGCGCACCCGGACGTCGCGAATGATTTGGGCCACCACCTGCTCGATGGCGGCATCCTGCGAGGCCTCCCAGGCCAGCAGCGCGACCAGCCGCGCATCGAAATCGGGCTGCGCGGTGTCGAGCCGGCTGATGATCGGACGCAAAGACGGTGTGGTCATGAAGACGCTCCGGCCCGGCCAGTGATACCGGCGGGCGGCACACCCGACTGATCGACCGCCCGCTCGAGCGCGGCCAGCAGGGGCGCAAGCGCCGCTCTCCGGGTCTTGAACGCAGCCTGATTGACCACCAGGCGAGCCGAGATCGGCATGATGTCCTCGACCTCGACCAGATCATTGGCCTTGAGCGTGCTGCCGGTGGAGACCACGTCGACGATCGCGTCGGCCAGGCCCACCAGTGGCGCGAGTTCCATCGATCCATAGAGCTTGATCGGATCGACATGCACGCCCTTGGCCGCAAAGTGCTCGCGCGCGACCAGGGTGTATTTGGTGGCCACGCGCAGCCGCGCGCCACTGCGAACCGAGGCGGTGTAGTCAAAGCCGCGACGCACCGCCACGCACAGCCGGCAGCGGCCGATGCGCAGATCGATCGGCTGGTAGAGCCCTTCGCCGCCATGCTCGAGCAGCACGTCCTTGCCGGCCACACCGATATCGGCCGCACCATATTGCACATAGGTCGGCACGTCGCTCGCACGCACGATGATCAGCCGCAGGCCGGGGTCGGCGGTCGGCAGGATCAGTTTGCGCGAATCGAGCACCGCCGGATCAACCGAGATGCCGGCCGCAGCGAGCAGCGGCAGGGTCTCATCGAGGATGCGGCCCTTGGAGAGCGCCAGCGTGATCATGCGTCGACCACGGTGCGCACCCGCTCGATCTGGGCGCCTGCCGCGGCAAGCTTGCGCTCCATGCGGTCGTAGCCGCGATCGAGGTGATAGATACGATCGACCAGGGTATCGCCCTCGGCGACCAGTCCGGCGATGACCAGCCCGGCCGAAGCACGCAAATCGGTGGCCATGACGATCGCGCCCGACAGCCCCGGGGCGCCGCGAATGACCGCGGTATTGCCCTGAATGCTAATGTCGGCACCGAGCCGGACCATCTCCTGGACATGCATGAAGCGGTTCTCGAAGATGGTCTCGGTGATCACTGCCGTGCCCTGGGCGACGCAGTTGACCGCCATGACCTGGGCCTGCATGTCGGTGGCAAAGCCCGGATAGGGCGCGGTGCGGATGTCGACCGAACGCGGGCGCCCCGACATGGTGGCCTGCAGCCAGTCGGTACCCGACTCGATCACCAGACCGGTCTCGCGCAGCTTGTCTAGCGTGGCATCGAGCGCGGCGGTGTCGCAACCGGTCAGGCGCAAACTGCCGCCGGCAGCAGCCACCGCGCACAGAAAAGTGCCGGTCTCGATGCGGTCGGGCATGACCCGGTAGGCGCCCGAATGCAGGGCCTGGACACCTTCGATCACGATTCGATCGGTGCCGGCACCGCGGATGCGCGCACCCAGCGCGGTCAGCGCGGCAGCCAGATCGACCACCTCGGGCTCGCGCGCGGCGTTGTCGATGATGGTCTCGCCCTCGGCAAGGGTGGCCGCCATCATCAGGTTCTCGGTGCCGGTGACCGTCACCATGTCGGTCACGATGCGGGCGCCGCGCAGGCGCTTGGCGCGAGCCACGACATAGCCATGTTCGATCTCGATCCGGGCGCCAAGCGCCTGCAGACCCTTGATGTGCTGATCGACCGGACGCTGACCGATTGCGCAGCCGCCCGGCAGCGACACGCGGGCCTCGCCGAAGCGGGCAAGCAGCGGCCCGAGCACCAGGATGGAGGCGCGCATCGTCTTGACCAGATCGTAGGCCGCTTCGAGATGGGTGATCTGCGAGGCATCAAGCACGACCTTGCTGCCGTCCTGGATCGACTTCACGCCCATGCGCTCGAGCAGGCGCAGCGTGGTGCCGACATCCTGCAGCCTGGGAACGTTGTCGAGCTCGAGTGTGCCGGGCACGAGAATGGCCGCGCACAGGATCGGCAGCGCGGCATTCTTGGCGCCGGAAATCGGCACCTCACCCTTGAGCGGATGGCCGCCGTGAATCAGCAGTTTGTCCATGGCGCGATTACTTCGATCCGCGGGCAGCCCACTCGTCGGGCGTGAGCGTGGACATCGAGAGCGCATGGATTTCCTGGCGCATCCGGTCGCCGAGCACCGCATAGACCAGCTGATGGCGCTGGATCGGGCGCTTGCCTTCGAACTCGCGCGAGACGATCACCGCCTCGAAGTGATGACCGTCGCCATCGACGCTCAGGTGCTCGCAGGCCATGCCGTCGCTGATGTACTGGTGGATGTTTTCAGGTGTGGTCATGGAGCGGTGCCTCTCAGTGGCGGATCCGAAAGCCGGTTCTCAGCAGTTGCATCGCTACACCGGACACCACCGCCAGGGTCACCAGCGCCACTGCCAGGCTGGTGGTGGGCGGTACATCGGAATGGCCAAAAAAACCGTAGCGAAAGCCGTCGACCATGTAGAAGAACGGATTGAGGTGCGAGATGAGCTGCCAGAACGGTGGCAAAGTCTTGATGGAATAAAAAACGCCGGCAAGGAACGTGGCCGGCATGATCAGAAAGCTCTGAAACGCGGCGATCTGGTCGAATTTTTCGGCCCAGATACCGGCAATCAGTCCCATTGTACCGAGAATCGCGCAGCCGAGAACCGCAAAGGTCAGCGCCCAGACCGGCGCCACGAAGCTCGGTGGCGCAAACCAGACCGTAGCCAGAAAAACCCCCAGTCCGACCAGCAGGCCTCGCGCCACCGAGGCCAGCACATAGGCGGCAAAGAGCTCGAAATAGGACAGCGGCGGCAGCAGGATGAAGACCACATTGCCGGTGACCTTCGACTGAATCAGCGATGACGAGGGGTTGGCAAATGCGTTCTGGAGCATCGACATCATGACCAGCCCCGGAATCAGGAAGGCGCCGTAGCTCACGCCCGGAAAGACCGGCACATGCTCGGCCAGGGCCTGCGAGAACACCAGCAGATAGAGGATCGCGGTGAGGATGGGCGCGCCGACGGTTTGCACCGCGACTTTCCAGAACCGCAGGATTCCTTGCGCAGCAGAGTGAGAAATCCGGTCATGGCTGCCCCGCCCCGGTATAGGCCATGATGCGCAAAAAGACATCCTCGAGATCGGTGTGCTGGACTTCCATCTCGTCGATATGGCAGCCGGCATCGCGCAGCTTCGCCAGCACCGGCTCGAGCTGCTGCCAGTCGCCCAGGCGCAGGCTGCAACGCCGATCGGGGCCGGGCTCATCGACCAGCGCACCATGCAGCGACGCCGGCAGGGGCGCACCGCTCAGCCGCATCGAGACCGTGCCGCCGCCGAAGCGCCCGAGCAGGGTCGCGGTGTCGTCGAGCGCCACCACCTTGCCGCGCTTGAGCATGGCGATACGCCCGCACAGCTCCTGCGCTTCTTCGAGATAGTGGGTGGTCAGCACGATCGTGTGGCCCTCGCGGTTGAGCCGCTTGACGAACTGCCACAGGGTCTGGCGCAGCTCGACATCGACACCGGCGGTCGGCTCGTCGAGCACAATCACCGGCGGGCGGTGCACCAGGGCCTGGGCCACCAGCACGCGCCGCTTCATGCCGCCCGACAGCGCGCGCATGTTGACGTCGGCCTTGGCGGTCAGGTCGAGGTTGGCAAGGATCTCGTCGATCCAGTCGTCGTTGCGACGCAGCCCGTAATAGCCCGAGGTCAGGCGCAGCGTCTCGCGCACGGTGAAAAACGGGTCATAGACCAGCTCCTGGGGCACGACCCCGAGCGCCCGGCGCGCCTGCCGGTAATCCCTGACCACGTCGTGGCCCATGACCGAGACGCTGCCTGAGCTGGGATGGTTCAGTCCGGCGATCAGGGCAATCAATGAGGTCTTGCCGGCGCCGTTGGGCCCGAGCAGCCCGAAGAACTCGCCTTGCGCCACCTGCAGCGACACGCCACTGAGCGCTTCAAAGCTGCCGTAGCGCTTGTGGACGGCGCGGACATCGATGGCAGCGGTCATCGGCTCGGACTCATGCCGCGGCGGGGCCGTCGGCAGGCTCAAACAGCAGGGCATCGACGCCATAGAGGGCAGCGAGCTTGCGCAGATTGGGGGGCGGATTGGCAAAGCGCAGCGACCCGCCGGCATCGCGACGAAGCGCCGCCAGAACCGCGAGCGCAGCCGAATCGAAAACCGTGAGGCCTGCGAGATCGATCGACCCTGTCGCCGACCCTGCAGCAGACCCGAGCGCGACACGGGCCTGCGCGAGCGCTGCAACCGCGTTGGCGAGCCGGATCTCGCCGGGGAAGCTGTCGATCGGCACGGTCGGTCAGGACGCCTTGGCGGCCTGAGCAAACTTGCGGTTGCGCTCGGCCAGGCTCTGGATCAGTCCATCCATGCCCTTGGCGCTGATCTCCTGGGTGAACTGATTACGGTAGGTCTCGACCAGCCAGACCCCGGCGATGTTCAGGTTGAAGATGCGCCAGGTGTCGCCCTTCTTTTCGAGCCGGTAATCGAGCTGGATCGGCTCGCCTCGGGCCTGGACGATCTCGCTGCGCACCACCACCTCGGTGTCTTCGGGCGCGGCGCGAAGCGGCTTGACGCGCACCTGCTGATCGCTCACCGCGGTCAGGGCGCCGGCGTAGGTGCGCAGCAGCAGCGCCCGAAACTCGGTCATCAGCGCCTTTTGCTGCTCGGGTGTGGCTTCGCGCCAGTTGCGCCCGACCGACAGCGCGGTCATGCGTTCGAAGTCGACATTGGGCATGACCGACTCATCCACGAAGGCCGCCAGCTTGTGGATGTCGCCGCTGCGCAGGGTCTTGTCCTGCTTGATCTGGTCGAGTATCTGAGTGCTGAGGATCCGGCTGAATTCATCCGGCGCCTTGGCATTGACCTGGGCTGCAGCCGGCAGCACCGCCCCCAGG
>CAMCXH010000208.1 GCA_945883285.1 Bordetella parapertussis
GGTAAGTTCGAGCGTAACAAGCCACACGTGAACGTGGGCACGATTGGTCACGTGGACCATGGCAAGACGACGTTGACGGCGGCGATCACGACGGTGTTGTCGGCCAAGTTTGGCGGTGAGGCGAAGGCCTACGACCAGATTGATGCGGCGCCTGAGGAAAAGGCACGCGGTATCACGATCAACACCGCGCACGTCGAGTACGAAACAACGGCGCGTCATTATGCGCACGTTGATTGCCCGGGCCATGCTGACTATGTGAAGAACATGATCACCGGTGCGGCGCAGATGGACGGTGCGATTCTGGTGGTGAGCGCGGCCGACGGCCCGATGCCGCAAACGCGCGAGCACATTCTGCTGGCGCGTCAGGTGGGCGTGCCTTACATCATCGTGTTCATGAACAAGTGCGACATGGTCGATGACGAGGAGCTGCTTGAGCTGGTCGAGATGGAAGTCCGCGAGCTGCTGAGCAAGTACGACTTTCCGGGCGACGATGTGCCGATCATCAAGGGCTCGGCGCTCAAGGCGCTTGAGGGCGACAAGGGTGATCTGGGCGAAGGCGCGATCATGAAGCTTGCCGACGCGCTGGACACCTACATTCCGACGCCTGAGCGGGCGATTGACGGTGCCTTCCTGCTGCCGATCGAGGACGTCTTCTCGATCTCGGGTCGCGGCACGGTGGTGACCGGGCGGATCGAGCGCGGGATTGTGAAGGTTGGCGAAGAGATCGAGATTGTGGGCATCAAGGACACGGTCAAGACGACTTGCACCGGTGTTGAGATGTTCCGCAAGCTGCTCGATCAGGGTCAGGCGGGCGACAACGTTGGCGTGCTGCTGCGCGGCACCAAGCGTGAGGATGTCGAGCGTGGCCAGGTGCTGGCCAAGCCGGGGTCGATCAAGCCGCACACCAAGTTCGAGTGCGAGGTGTATGTGCTGAGCAAGGACGAGGGTGGTCGTCACACGCCGTTCTTCAACAACTATCGTCCGCAGTTTTATTTCCGTACGACCGACGTGACCGGCTCGGTGGAGTTGCCCGAGGGCACCGAGATGGTGATGCCTGGGGACAACGTGAAGATGGTGGTCACGCTGATTGCCCCGATCGCGATGGAGCAGGGCCTGCGCTTTGCGATTCGCGAAGGTGGCCGTACCGTCGGTGCCGGCGTCGTCGCCAAGATCGTCGCTTGAATCTTCCAGTTCTCCAGGGGTATAGCTCAATTGGCAGAGCGGCGGTCTCCAAAACCGCAGGTTGGGGGTTCGATTCCCTCTGCCCCTGCCAGGTTCCATGATGTCCAACCAGCAAATTGAAACGGTCAATAGCACCGCTGACACGGCAAAAGTCGTCGTGGCAGTGGGTGCGGTCGTCGGCGGGATCGTCGGCTACTACCTGCTTGCCCAGCAGCCCATGGTTGTTCGGCTGGCCTCGATCCTGGTCGGCCTCGGAGCGGGTGTCGCCATCGGCTGGTTTTCGGGCCCCGGCCAGCGACTCATCGGTTTTGCCCGTGATGCCTGGGCTGAAACCAAGCGTGTTGTCTGGCCCGAGCGCAAAGAGACATGGATGGTGACCGCCTATGTCTTTGCCTTCGTGTTCGTGATGGCGATTTTTCTGTGGGCGGTAGACAAGAGTCTCGAGTGGCTCCTCTACGACCTGGTTCTCGGATGGAAACGCTCATGAGCAAGCATTGGTACGTCGTTCATGCCTATTCGGGCATGGAAAAAAGCGTCGCACGTGCCCTGCAGGAGCGTGTCGATCGCGCCGCCATGCAGGATCGTTTCGGCAAGATTCTGGTGCCGACCGAAGAAGTGGTCGAGATGAAGAACGGACAGCGCACGATCTCCGAGCGCCGCTTTTTCCCTGGCTACGTCCTGGTCGAAATGGACATGGACGACGACACCTGGCACCTGGTCAAGAACACCGCCAAGGTCACCGGTTTCGTTGGCGGGTCGGGTCATCGTCCGACGCCGATCTCCGAAAAGGAGGTCGCCAAGATCATGAGCCAGATGCAGGAGGGCGTCGAAAAGCCCAAGCCCAAGACCCTGTTCGAGGTCGGCGAGATGGTCCGCGTGCGAGAGGGTCCGTTTACCGATTTCAACGGCAATGTCGAAGAGGTCAATTACGAAAAGAGCCGCCTGCGGGTCTCGGTCACGATCTTCGGTCGTGCCACCCCGGTCGAACTCGAGTTCGGTCAGGTCGAGAAAACCTGATTCGAGCGGTCTGATCAAGGGGCGTTGCGTGCGCCCCGGCCACCGGGCAGCCGGTTGCTGCAACACCAGACAAATTGTCCGGTGATCGCATCGAGGAGCCGCAGTAGAACGACCACGGGCAGCGACCCGAGGGCAATCGAGCCGGCGCTAGAACTCAACCCAGCCAGGAGAAAAGCCAGCCATGGCCAAGAAGATCATCGGTTTCATCAAGCTGCAGGTTCCTGCAGGAAAAGCCAATCCATCGCCCCCGATCGGACCGGCACTCGGCCAGCGCGGCCTGAACATCATGGAGTTCTGCAAGGCCTTCAATGCCCAAACCCAGGGTGTCGAGCCGGGTCTGCCGATTCCGGTGGTGATCACCGCGTTCGCCGACAAGAGCTTCACCTTCGTGATGAAGACGCCGCCGGCGACCATCCTCATCAAGAAGGCGGCCAAGATCGACAAAGGCTCCAAGACGCCGCATACCGACAAGGTCGGCAAAATTACTCGCGCGCAAGCCGAGGACATCGCCAAGCTCAAGATGCCTGACCTGACCGCGTCCGATCTCGAGACGGCTGTGCGGACCATCGCCGGGTCGGCTCGCAGCATGGGCATCACGGTGGAGGGACTGTAAATGGCAACGCTCACCAAACGCGCCAAGGCCCTGCGTGGCAAGGTTGACTCACGCAAGCTCTATCCGGTGACCGACGCGATCGCGCTGGTCAAGGAATGCGCCGTCGCCAAGTTCGACGAGTCCATCGACGTTGCGGTTCAGCTTGGCGTCGATGCCAAGAAATCCGACCAGGTGGTGCGCGGCTCGGTCGTGCTCCCGGCCGGTACCGGCAAGTCGGTCCGCGTCGCGGTCTTCACCCAGGGTGCCAAGGCTGATGAAGCCCGGGCTGCGGGCGCAGACGTGGTCGGTATGGAAGACCTCGCCGAGCAGGTCAAGGCCGGCAACCTGAACTTCGATATCGTGATTGCCTCGCCCGACGCGATGCGTGTGGTCGGTGGCCTCGGTCAGATTCTCGGTCCGCGCGGCCTGATGCCTAACCCCAAGGTGGGTACGGTGACGGCCGATGTCGTGACCGCCATCAAGAACGCCCGTGCCGGTCAGGTGCAGTACCGGACCGACAAGGCCGGCATCATTCACGCCACCATCGGTCGCGCGTCTTTTGAGCCCGCCGCCTTGCGCAGCAACCTGGCAGCGCTGGTCGATGCGCTGGCACGCGCCAAGCCGGCGAGCTCCAAAGGCATCTACCTTCGCAAGATCGCGGTCTCAAGCACCATGGGGATCGGCGTCAGGGTTGACACCATGAGTCTGACCGCTCCGGCGGCCTGATTCAACGCAAGACAGTGCCGGTCGATCGCTGAGAGGCGCGCGACCGGACAGGTAAAGGACTTTGGGCTGTCTGCTGCACCAAGGCAGGCAGGTTATCAAAGACCGCAGGGAGCGCAGTGGACCTTGGTCCGCGGCACTTTAAACGCGAAAGCGCCCGGCGCAGATGGCGTCCCCGAAGCGGGTTTCGGCAGCAACAGAGGGTTTCCGGCGTTGGATTCCATCGACTGCGGCAGTGACTCACGTTCGGTCGCCGTAACCGGTGTTCCGGCCATTCGGCCGTCGCACCAATTCTGGTAGGAGCGAAAGACGTGAGTCTCAATCGTGAAGAGAAAGCGGCAGTGGTCGCCGAAGTCAGTGCCCAGGTGGCAACGGCTCAGGCCATCATCGTCGCGGAGTACCGTGGCCTGGAAGTCGGCGCGATCACGGGTCTGCGCAGGCAGGCACGTGAATCGGGTGTGTATCTGCGTGTTCTCAAGAACACGCTAGCGCGTCGGGCAATCGCCGGCACGCCGTTCGAAGGACTGACCGACAAGCTCGTCGGCCCGCTCATCTACGGCATGTCCAGCGATCCGGTGATCTGCGCAAAGGTGCTCTCCGACTTTGCCAAGAGCAACGACAAGCTGGTCCTCAAGGGCGGCGCCATGGCGAATTCCGTGCTCGACACGGATGCGGTCAAGGCGCTGGCCTCGATGCCCAGCCGAGAAGTGCTGTTGGCGCAGTTGATGGGCACCATGCAGGCACCGGTTGCCAAGTTCGTTCAGACGCTCAACGAAGTGCCGGCCAGATTTGTCCGCACCGTTGCTGCCCTGCGCGACGAGCGCGAAAAGGCCGATGCACCCGCATCAGTCTGAAACCGAAACCCGCTTCCTGAATCTGAACCCTTTTAGCAAAGAATGGAATTGACATCATGGCACTGAACAAAAGCGAAATCCTCGACGCGATCGCCGGCATGACCGTGCTCGAGCTGTCCGGCCTCATCAAGGACATGGAAGAGAAATTCGGCGTCTCGGCGGCTGCCGCTGCGGTCGCTGTGGCCGCACCGGCCGGTGGTGGCGCTGCTGCCGCTGCGGTGGAAGAGCAGACCGAATTCACCGTCATGCTGCTGGCTGCCGGCGAGAAGAAAGTCGAGTGCATCAAGGTCGTTCGCGCGGCCACCGGTCTGGGCCTGAAAGAAGCCAAGGACCTGGTCGACGGCGCACCGAAGCCCGTCAAGGAAGCCATCTCCAAGGCCGACGCCGAAGCCCTCAAGAAGCAGCTCGAGGACGCTGGCGCCAAGGTCGAAGTCAAGTAATCCCCGACTCTCGAACCTTCACAGGCTGTATTCATCAGTTGTCTCTGACACCACGAACACCCGGCATCCGACCCCGAACAGGGTCGGTGCCGGG
>CAMCXH010000209.1 GCA_945883285.1 Bordetella parapertussis
GCAACCTTCAGATCGGGGCCGAGAATCAGGCCGCCGCCCGCAGCCGCATCATGGATGCCGACTTCGCCCAGGAAACCGCGCGTATGACCCGGGCGCAGATCATGCAGCAGGCCGGTACTGCGATGCTGGCGCAAGCCAATGCCGCGCCGCAATCGGTGTTGTCGCTGCTCAGACAGTAATGCCCTGGTTCCCACGCGTCCGGTGCGCTGACGCCCGCCTGTTTGGGGGTCAGCGCAGCGCACCGGACCTTGGGTGCCTGTCGAATAGCGGCAAAAAACCTTATGTATTCGACCCAATGACCATGATCTGGCTGTTGCACGATCTCTCCATCGCGGGAGCTGGCGTGGCAATGTGCCGCCCAGGGTTCCCAAACCCAGGAGAAGCTCATGGCACAAATGATCAATACCAATATTCCCTCGCTCACTGCGCAGCGCAATCTGTCTGCCTCGCAGGGCCAACTCGCCACCTCGATCGGCAGGCTGTCAAGCGGCTTGCGCATCAACTCGGCCAAGGACGACGCCGCAGGGCTTGCGATTGCCAACCGCATGGACTCCCAGGCGCGGGGCATGAATGTCGCGATCCGCAACTCGATGGACGGCATCTCGCTTGCGCAGACCGCCGAGGGCGGCCTTGGCAAAGTCAGCGACATGCTTCAGCGCATGCGCGAACTTGCTGTGCAGTCGTCCAATGCGACCAATACCAGCTCCGACCGCGACAGCCTCAACAACGAATTCCGCCAGCTGGCCGACGAGATCGACCGCACGCTCAACGCCACCAAGTTCAACGGCCAGGCGATCCTTTCGGGCGCGGCCGGTGCACAGGTCTTCCAGGTCGGATCGGAGTCGACCTCCTACGACCAGCTGACGGTCACGACCGGCAATATGGCCACGTCCACAAATATTGCTGCGGTCACCGGGACCGTCGGCGTCATCTCCGGCACAACCGGCAGCAACGCCCAGTCCATGATTACAGCAATCGATCTGGCGCTGACGACGGTCAACAGCGAGCGCTCGACTTACGGTGCGGTTCAGAACCGCTTCGAGGCGATTATCGCCAACCTGCAGGTGGCTTCGGAAAATCAGTCAGCAGCCAAGAGCCGGATCATGGATGCCGACTTCGCGGCAGAGACCGCGGCACTGACCCGAACACAGATCCTGCAGCAGGCGGGCACCGCCATGCTTGCTCAGGCCAACCAGCTTCCCCAGCAGGTGCTTCAGCTCCTGAAGGGCTGATCCACGTCGCCCTTGCGGGCCCGCCAGCCGCCGACTCGGGCACTGTCCGATACGGCGGCGTTTTCATTTAGGACACTGACATGGCCTCACCGATCACTTCCAGCAGCATGATCGACGTCCAGGGGATCGTCACCAACCTGATGAGGGTCGAGTCGGCACCGCTGACTGCCCTGAAAAAAGACGCCACCGCGATTACCACCAAGATCTCGGCATACGGCAAGGTGTCGAGTTCGATTGCCACCTTTCGCGATGCGGCCAATAACCTGGCGCAGTTGAGTACCTGGAAGGCCGTCAACGCCGTCAGCTCCAATCCCACTGCGGTCGGGGTCACCGCCAGCTCGAGCGCAGCCGTCAGCCAGAATTCGATCGAAGTTCAGCAACTTGCGCGCGCGCAGAACCTTGCCAGCGCCAGCTATTCGGCGTCGACCGCCACCGTGGGCAGCGGCACCCTTCAGATCCAGCTCGGCACCCAACCGAGCGGTGCCACGAGCTTTACCGCAGGCAGTTCTGCGGCGGTTTCAGTGACAATCGCCGCCGGCGCAACCTTGGCCGATGTTCGCGACTCGATCAATGCCGCCGGCGCAGGGGTGAGAGCCTCGATTGTCAAGGACGGCGATGGGGTGAGGCTCTTCGTGAGCAGCGCCACCACCGGCGCCAACCAGGCCTTCAAGATGACGGCCACCGATTCGGACGGCAATTCGGATGACGCCTCCGGGCTGTCAGCACTGGCTTTCGATCCGACCAAGACCGCGGGCGCCGGCAGCAATCTGTCGCTGGTGCAGCAGGCGCTCGATGCCAATTACACCATCGACGGCGTGGCACTGACCTCGCGCACCAACACCGTCACCAGCGCGATCGATGGCGTCGATCTGACCTTCAACCAGGTCACGACTGCGGCGGTTCAGATCAATGTGAAGTCGGATACCGATGCACTCAAAGCCTCGACGCAAAAATTCGTCGACGCCTACAACGCACTCAACAAGGTCTTGTCGGACGGCACCCGCTACGACGAGTCGACCAAGACTGCCGGCCCGTTGCAGGCCGACCGGGCCGCAGTGAGCATGCTGCAGCAGATCCGCTCGATCGTGACCGATACCGTCACCGGCGGCACGCTCACCCGACTGGCCGATGCCGGGATGTCCTTGCAACGCGACGGTTCAATCGCGCTGAACGCCACCAACTTCGCCTCGGCAGCCAGCTCGCCCTCCAACCTGCAGGCGCTTTTCGCAGCCACTGGCGGCGGCAGCGGCAGCACAACGCAGGGTCTGATGCTGCGGTTCCGTGCGCTTGCCGATGGCATTACTGGCACCCAGGGATCACTGACTGCAGCGTCTGACAACTGGGCAGCACGCAAGAAGAACAATCAGGTCCGCCAGGATGAGATTCAGGTTCGCCTGAACTCGCGCCAGGCCGCGTTGCTCAAGCAATACAGCGCCCTGGATGCCAAACTCGCTGCTGCCCAGCAAAACAGCTCGCAACTCAGCAGCGCGCTGGCCGGGCTGCAGAAATAAAGAAAAATACTGCCTGGCTGGCTAAAGTCCTCGACCGTGGCTGCCGTTAATTAAACCATCACGGTCTTCAAACGGTACGCCATCATGTTCGGTCTTGCTGCTAAAGCCTCAAATGCCTACCGCAACCTTGCCGCTGAAAGCTCGGCGCTCGGTGCAGACAAACACCAGCTGATCTGCCTGCTGTTTTCGGGCACCCTTTCGGCGATCGGCCAGGCCCGTGCCGCGCTTGCCAAGGGCGATATCGGCATGAAGGCGCAGGCCTCCTCGAAAGCCATCCGACTGGTCGATGAAGGCCTGAAGGTCGCGGTCAACCGCTCGGTTGGCGAGATGGGCGAGTCCCTCTACCAGCTCTATGAATACTGCGCACGCCGTCTGCTCCAAGGTCATCTCAAGCACGATGACGCTGCCTATGCAGAGGTGGCCCGTCTGCTTGGCGAAATCGATGCCGGCTGGCGTTCGATTTCGCCCGCAGCCAAGTCAGTGCCGTCCGAGGCCAAGTCCGCACTGAGGCAGGCTGCATGACGCTCTCGTTCGTGGAATCCGAGATCACACGACTGATCGGCCTGTATACCGCGATCGAACGCGCCAGTGACGACATGCTTTCGGCAGCGCTGCAAAGCGACTGGGAAACGGTCAACGCCGTCCAGGCCAGGTGCGCCCTGCTGATTGATCAGGTGCGCCGACTCAATGCCCGCGTCGTGCTGTCGCGCAAGGATCAGAGCGCCAAGATGAAACTGATGCGCCAGATCGTCCAGAACGAAGCCCATGTCAGACGGCTGGCCTACCCCTGGACCGAACGGTTCGACACGATGATGTTCGGTGGCACACCCAGCTCTGGCGAATCTCAACAGGCAGCCTGACGGCAAGCGCCACACGCATCGAATCGCCCAATGACCGCTCTGCACCGACCCGAGACCGACGATCGCCTGTTACGCGAATACCGTATCTGCGAACCGGCAGAGCGGGGGCGTCTGTTGGCCGAACTCGTGAGCACCGGCGATCAGATCGCCATCTACGAGAGTGTCGATGCCAGGCCATGCCTCACATCGCGGCTGCTAGCCTACGACCCGGCACGCGACAGCCTCGAATTCGAGATCTTGGCGACGCACAATCACAGCGCCGGTTTCGGCGCAGGCAGTCAGGCGGTTGCGGTTGCGGTGATGGCCAAGGTCAAGCTGCAGTTTGAGATCGGTCCGCTCAAAATCGATGTCGAAGCAAAGAAGGTCCGGAGCAAGGCACCGAGCTCGGTCGTTCGACTGCAACGTCGTGATGCGTTTCGGGTGCTTCCTCCGCGCGAGGCAGGTGCGCAGCTCTTTGTCCGCGACGCCATCGCCGACCGCAACGAATGGCGCACACCGGTGCTCGACCTGTCAGCGACTGGACTGTCCTTTCAGTGGAACCAATCGACACCGCCCACACGCGGGAAGATTCTCCAGTCCTGCCGCCTTGAGCTGGCAGGCGTTCCTGCCATCACCTGTCAGCTGCTCGTCATCAACACGACGATGGAAAGCCGACTAGCGCGGGTCGGCGGTGAGTTCATCGGCCTCGATTCATCGGCCGCACGAGCAATCCAGGTTTATGTGAACAGTGCGCAGACGCGCTCTCGCTCCCGAAAGCCGGTTCTGGGCTGATCACCGCCCTGGCGCTGATGCCAGGGAATTGCGTCAGACCGACATGTTCATGATGTCGGTATAGGCCGACACCAGACGGTTGCGCACGGCAAGTGCCGCCTGAAATCCGATCTGCGACTTTTGCATCGCGAGCATGGTCTCTTCGATGCCAACCCCTTCAACCCCGGACTGAAACTGCTTCTGCAATGCGGACGACTGTTGCTGCGTCTGCGAGACCGACTTCAGCGCATCGCCCAAGGCGTTCGCAAAGGACGCGCCAGCGACCGCGCCCTTGGGGGCTACCGGCGATCCCGACTGGGTTGCGCTCTGCAGCGATTGCAGCAGACCGGTGGTCATCCTGACATCCATGATCGGCTCCCGAGAAAAGAAGGAATGAAACGAGCCTGGATCGTAACGAGGAGCAGGAAAACTTAAGCGTCGAAAACCCCGGCGGACATCCCGCTTATCGAGCTCAAGTTCGGCATCAGGACCGACACAATGGTCGGCAGCATGCAGTCACTTCAACCTTGTATTTCTCTTC
>CAMCXH010000210.1 GCA_945883285.1 Bordetella parapertussis
AGCCCCAGGATTTTGTCTGGCCGGTCTTGGCATTGTAGGTATCGGTCGAGCCGGTGTGGCTGTAGCCCTGAGGGCCTGCGGTGGTCGAGCCGCTGTGCTCGACGCTGCTGCCACTGGCACTGGTGCCCGAGAAGTCGGAGCTTCCGGAGCGCTGGCCGGTGGTGGTGTTGTAGCTGCGGTCAGCGGTGCCACTTGCGGTGCCGCCTGCGGCCGTGTTGGCGGTCGCCGAACGGTCCTGAGAGGCCACGCCGGTGTTGGCGTTGTAGCTGCGGTTGGTGTCGTAGGTGCCGGTGGTGCCGGTGGCCTTGTTGGCATAGGTGCCGCTGTTGGACACGCCCGCCACACCGCCACCCGAATAGGCAGTCTTGGTGCCCGAATAGGCGGTGTTGCCGTACTGGCCATAGACGCTTGCGGTGGCGCTGCCGCAGCAGGCATAAGGATGGTAAGCCGCACCGTAATAAGGCGTCACCCAGGCTGCGGTGGCCAGTCCGGTTGCAAAGCCAAAGGTAAAGCCCAGCGCCGGGTTGTAGACCGGCACAGCGGCTACGCCATAGGTGTAAGGCGGGGGATACCAGACCGTGCTGACATAAGTGGGATAGACATAGCCCGTGCCATAGACCACTGTGCCATAGGGCTCGACCACGGTGCCGAGATAGCCCGGCGTATAGCCGACATAGACCACCTCGGGCGTCACGCCATAGACGCGCACATAGGTCACGAAGTGCAGCATCGACGAAGTCGGAATGGTGTAGATCGCTTCCGGCACGGTCACTGCAACCATCCAGGGGCCGGCGATCGATTCAGCGGTGAACCACACGCCCGAGCTCACCGCGTAGTAAGACCGTGGGTTGACCTGGATGACCGGCACCGATCCATTGGTGGCCGCCAACAGGGGCGTGCCGGCAATCGGCTGAAACTGCGGTGCGCCATCAAAGTTCGGCATGAAACCCGGGCCGCCCCGCAACGGCACGGTCGCGGTCTGCGGAATCGAATTGGCAATGACGGCTTCCTGAGCCTGCGGCGTGCCGGCCACCGAGGCCAGCACGATGGCAGCGGGTGAACTGGTCGGGATGCGCGCGAAGTCGGGCGGCAAGGCATTGCTGGCCACGAATGACCAGGGCCCATTCATGCCGACTGAACGGAACCAGCGACCCGACAGCAGCAGATAGGTGTTGTTGCTTGCCGAGTCGATGAAGACATCCGCCCCGGTATTGCTTGCCCACAGCAGCGTGCCGGCAACCGGCACATAGTTGGGCTGACCCTTGAAGACGATGAGCTCGGTCGGCACGTTGCTGGTGTAGATCGTCGGCACACCCCTGGTGAGTGAGGGTTTGGGGTTGGCGGTGGGACCACCGTCGAGCAGGTCGACCAGTCCACTTGCGGCCAGTTTCTTCGCGACGCTCTCGATCCCGAAGGGCGTGCTGCGCGCGACTTGCCAGGGGCCATCGAGGGTCTGCGCCGAGAGCCATCCGTCATACACATGCAGATAGAAGGTGTCGCCCCCGCCGCTCTGAAGGATCAGCGCGCGCGTGTTGATGACCCGTCTGAATCGGTTGTCATCGGGCAGCGCTCTGATTGCCGCCGGCCCGTCGATCGGCACCAGGATCGCCGGCGATGTGCTGGCGATGACGCGGGGCGGGTCGTTTTGCACCGGAAAACTCGGCGCCTTCACGCCAGCGGCTTTCAACGAGGCCTCGACCTTGTCGAGCGAGAGCGTGCGCACGCTGCCGATCGCTTTGGTCTTCAGTTCAGCGCCGTAGGCAGCGCCACGGTCAGGCAGGGAAGGGAAGTCGATCTTGGTGATCTCGACATCGTTCATCAGCACCGTGCGCGCAGCACGATCGACCGCAGTGCGCGCAGTGGCAAGCACCACCCCAAAAACCTGCGCCTGCGAGCCAGCCGGCTTGACCGACAAGGCCGCGCGAAGTTGCATCTGATTACCGTCCCAGGCATCGACCTGAGGCTGGTAGACGAGCAAGGCATCGCCGCCGGAGAGTTGCGCGGCGCGTGGCCAGGGAGCCGATGCAGTGCCTGCAGATTGCGCCAGCGCGAGGCTGCAGCAGCCAGCGGCCAGCATGGCTGAAAGGGCAAGTGCCCGGATTGAAAAAGGATGTCGCATGAGGTGATTCCGGTCAGATCAAAGGCGTAGAGCAAGGGATCCCATCAGCGCTCCAGAAAGTCGGGCTGACGAAACTTCATTTCCAGAAACTGGCCATTTGCAATCAGCGCGCCCGCATCGCTTGCGGCCACGTTGGCAACCACCTCTTTGAGCTTGTCATCGAGCAGGGCAAGTTGTTCGTCCAGCAGCTGTCGGGCAGTCTTGCCGTCTTTCAGGACATGCGTCATCCGGAAGGCCGGTGGCAGCGCCACATAATTCGCCAGCGTCTCGGGCAGATAGCGCAACACCGTCTCGCGCACGGTGAACAGGTCGTCATCGTGCGAGCGTGCAACCATGATGCGTGGCAAGACCTCGCCGATCGATTCGCGAACACGGTCCAGACGCTTGCGCATGTCGTCGGTCAGGTGCGGCTGGGCCTGCGCCACGAGCCGGTCCAGACGCTCGAGCATCTGCTCCAGGCTCAGGCTGTCCTCGATGTGACGCTCCAGTGCGGCCGGCTTGCGGCCCATGAGCCAGCCCGCGACATACAAGCCGGCGGTGATCAGAATCCAGCCATTGTCGATGACCCCGGCAAACAGCAAGGCAGGGCCTAGCAACGCGAATGCGCAGCCTGAAATATTGGCGGTGCTGTAGAGGAACAGCAATGCCCGCAGCTTCAGCGTGCGCTCAGCCATGAAGTGTCGATCGGGTTCTCAGCATCACTGGTAGCCGCGAATTTCCTTGAAGACCTGCCGCAGCTGCAGGCTGCGGCCGTCAAATTCACGCCCGCCCGAGAGCCGTGCGATCTGCTGCATTTCGGCAACGTTGCCTTCGCCAAACAGGATCGGAAAGATGCGCGCGGCGAATCCGCCAGCATGACGGGCAATAAAGTCGTCGAGCCCGATGCCGGCATTGTTCTCGCCGTCGGTCAGCAAAACGATGCTCACCAGGCGATCAGGTTCCCGCGTGAGTTCCTGGCGGGCCAGCGCTTCGGCTGCCGCGAGCGCAGCGTAGATCGCCGTCCCGCCGTCGGCCACCATCGCATCGGCCTGCTGACGAAGGGACGCGCGAGCCGAGTCGATCTTGTCGGCTTCAAAGCGCACCCAGACCGGTGCCGACACCTGGCTTGCGAAGGTGATCAGGACCACCCGCTCGCGACTCTGGAACGCGCTGTAACGGTTACTGGCGCTAGCGGCGTTGCCCGAAGCCTCCGCACCGGTCAGCCCCTTCAAGGCATCGCGCATCGCACTCAGGCGAGGCCCCTTCATTGAGCCACTGATGTCGAGGACGAAGATCGAGGTTGCGGGCTTGCGCCATTGCGCCTGGTAGGCGCCCAGCACGGCATCGATCACCTCGAGGCGGTTCGGAAAGCCCAGTTCAGACACGGTGTTGAGGGGCAGGGCACTGGCCGCCGCGACATCGGGATTGGCAGGCCGCAGGAACGCAGCCGACAGTGCGTCGCGCTGGAATGGCGTCGCCTTCAAGGCAGCGACCAGTTTGGCGTAGGCATCGCGCTTGTCGCCGTTGAGCAGCATCAGCGGATAGTCGGCCGAAATCATGCCGTCGCGCGGGTAAATCAGGGTCAGCTTGTCGGGGGGCGCCAGGGTCTCGTTGGCGCGCAGGATCACAGCCTCGTAATTGACCATGGCGTCGATGGCCGACGGATTCGCGACATAGGCCTGCGCCAGCCAGCCCGAACTGCCTGCTGTCAGCTTCTGGCCCGACAGGAATGCCCGCAGTTGCTTCTCGTCGACATCCTGTGTGTCGAGGTCTTCGGTCTTGCCGGCCAGCGCCGAGGCCACGGCGAACAGCGCGCTCATGCCGGTGTTCGAGCTGGTCGGGTTGGTCATGCCGTAGCGCAATTGGCCAGCACCCGCGACCTTGGCGATCTCGGCCCATCCGGGCGGTTTGGCATTCCAGCCGAGTTCGGCCACTTTTGCGACTTTGACGCCAAGCGCGATGCGCGAGTAAAAAAGTTTTTCTCGGGCCAGAGGTTTGCTTTGCAGCGCCAGAGCCGGGTAAGCACCGTTTGGTGGAAGGATGGCGTCGAAGCGCTCGCCTGCATTGATACGCTCGACGATATCCAGCGTTCCGGCGTAAGACAGTTTCAGATCTACCCCGACGGCGCTGGCCGTGCTGACGATGGTGGCCTCCAGATCCTTCAGCTCAGATCCGGCCAGGATGGTGAAGGCCTCGCGAGGCTGAATGGGCGCCTGCACGCCGGCCGGCGGCTCGTCTCGCTTGCCGCAGGCAAGCAAGGCCAGCGCCAGGACGGCGGTAAACAGCAGCCGAAGCGGCATGCGGCGCCCGGCTGATGTCACAGCGACACCTCTCCGCGCGGCTGCTGCAATGCGGCGACCGACTCCTGCTGACGGACACGGTCGAGGTAGGTGCGGCTTTTGGCCACTTCGTCGCTCAGCGTGGTGACCGTCGTCTGCATCGAGTCGAGCGCCTTGGTCTTGAAGTCGGCGATGGCGTCCATCGTCTGGTAAATGTTGGCGAAGGCCTGCTGCAGCTTGGCGATCTCGATCGTGCTGGAAGCTGCCTGCTGATGGATCGCGCCGCTCTGGTCACGCAGCATTTCGCTGGTGGATGCGATCAGGTTGCCGGTCGTGGTGTTGAGTGCGCTGATCTGGTCGAGCACCAGTTTCTGGTTTGACAGTGCCTGCGCGACGATCACTGCCGTGCGCAGCGCGGCCACGGTCGTGGTCGTTGCCCGATCGAC
>CAMCXH010000211.1 GCA_945883285.1 Bordetella parapertussis
GGCAGCAGGTATGGAAGGCTTCAAGGGTTTCGGCATCATTGATGGCCACGTAGCTGGCTCTTCCGCTGTCCTTGAGCCAGGCATGTTCGGGGCCCACACCAGGGTAGTCCAGGCCTGCCGACACCGAATGCGTATCGACGATCTGGCCATTGGCATCCTGCAGCAGATAGGTGCGATTGCCGTGCAGCACGCCAGGCGTGCCGGCCGACAGCGACGCTGCATGCCGACCGGTCTCGATGCCCTCGCCTGCCGCCTCGACACCGACCAGCTTGACCGACTCGTGCGGAATATAGGGATGGAAGATGCCGATCGCATTCGAGCCGCCACCGACACAGGCCAGCACATAGTCCGGCTGACGGCCGACGCGCTCGGGCATCTGCCACAGGCACTCCTGACCGACCACTGCGTTGAAGTCGCGCACCATCATCGGATAAGGGTGCGGGCCGGCGACCGTGCCGATGATGTAGAAAGTGTCTTCGACATTGGTGACCCAATCGCGCATCGCCTCGTTCAGCGCGTCTTTGAGGGTCTTGCTGCCTGACTCGACCGGCACCACTTCGGCGCCCAGCAGCTTCATGCGATAGACGTTCTGGGCTTGGCGGGCGACGTCGGTGATGCCCATATAAACCACGCACTTCATGCCGAAACGGGCCGCTACCGTCGCGGTGGCCACGCCGTGCTGACCGGCGCCGGTCTCGGCAATCACGCGAGGCTTGCCCATGCGACGGGCCAGCAGGGCCTGCCCGATGGTGTTGTTGACCTTGTGCGCGCCGGTATGGTTCAGGTCTTCGCGCTTGAAGTAGATCTGCGCGCCGCCGAGCTGATCCGACCACCGTTTGGCGTGATAGATCGGGCTGGGACGACCGACAAAATGCTTGAGCTCATCCTTGTATTCAGCGATGAATTCGGGATCGGTGCGGTAGTGCTGATAGGCCTTGCGCAGGTCTTCGAGCGCATGCATGAGCGTCTCGGAGACGAAGGTTCCGCCGTAAGGGCCGAAGTGGCCGCGCGCGTCGGGAAGGTCATATGGCTTCATGTTGTACCTGCATCGGCTGACAGCACTGAAGCGACAAATCGCTCCATACGCGCTGGATCTTTGTGTCGGGGCGTATGGCCCTGAATCCCGCTTGAAACATCGACTGCGAACGGCCTGACGTGTTGGATGGCTGGTGCCACGGAGTCTGAGTCAAGTCCGCCAGACAGAATGATCCGGGAGGACAGGCCGGCCGGAATCCAGGACCAGTCGAATACCTTGCCGCTGCCGCCGAAGGCCTCGCTGAATGAATCCAGCAACAGACACTCGGCGTCTTGAAAATCAATGGCGGATGATAACAAATCGGTCTGCTGCTGCATCCGAATGGCCTTCCACCATGCAAGGCTGCAGGCCAGTGACACCTCACGGCCCTGGCTGGGTGTCTCGTCGCCGTGCAGCTGGATGACATCAAGCCCGACACGACTCGCTGTCACGGCCACAGTGTCCGGCGTCTCGTTGACGAAAAGGCCGACCGCCGACACGAAGGACGGCAAGCGTCGGCGCAAGGCGAGCGCGTCATCGACGCCAAGCGATCTGGGGCTTGGCGGATAAAACACGAAGCCGATCGCATCGACACCGAGCGCCACCGCAGTATCGACATCCTCGGCTCGAACAAGGCCACAGAATTTGATGCGCGTTCTCATAAGTCCGATCCTCGTGACACCTCGGGAAGCATGGCGGGCGGATCAAGCGGATCAAGCGATCCACCCGGCAGCCCCACCAACGGATCATAGTCAACCCCGGCCAGATACAGGCCGGCAGGCGAAAACGTCGGTGCGCCCAGGGCACGTCGGCGTGCGACCAGCAGATCGACCATCCACTGCGGCGACTGCCGGCCGCTGCCCACATGCACCAGCGCACCGACGATGTTTCGAACCATGTGGTGCAAAAACGCGTTGGCTGTCAGTGTGACTTCCAGGAACTGTCCACGCTCGCTGATGTCGATACCGGACATGGTCCGAATCGGCGTTGCCGCCTGGCACTGTGAGGAGCGAAAGGACGAAAAATCATGCTTGCCGATCAGCGCGGCGGCCGCCTCACGCATCGCCGGGACTGCCAACGGGCGAAAAACCCAGCCGGCGCGATCCCGCCAATGAGGGTGAGGAACAGCAGACCGGCGGATGAGGTAGCGATAGGTTCGTGCACGCGCGCCGAATCGCGCATGAAAGTCGGCGGGCACTTCGCGCGCCCATTGCACGGCGATGGTGTCCGGCAGACGGGCATTGACGCCTCTGACCCAGGCGGTCAGCGGGCGCGATGCCTCGGTATCGAAGTGCACGACCTGTGCCAGCGCATGAACGCCGGCATCGGTGCGTCCGGCACAGATGGTCGACACCCGATGGCCAGCAAGTGCCGACAGCGACACTTCAAGCAGATCCTGGATCGCGTTGCCGGCCGGCTGGGTCTGCCAACCGGGAAATCCGGCGCCATCGTAGGCCAGACCGAGCGCCAACCTCACGGCAGGCGGCGCACGACCATCAGACTGACCTGATCGCGATCAAGGAGGCGATCAGGCAATCTTGCTGAGCATGGCACGCGCCTTTTGCTGCTGACCGCCATCGCCACCCTGTATGACTTCCTGCAACAGTTCGCGAGCACCTTCCTTGTCGCCGATTTCCTCGTAAGCAGAGGCAAGATCGAGCTTGGTTGCCATCTCCTGCCAGCGCCCGGCAGCCGATTCGCGACCCTCTTCCTGGGCCACCATTTCGGGCTCGAGTTCAAGGCTCACATCAGACAGATCCAGTGCTGTCTCCGAATCGGCGGTCAGCGTGGCAGGTTGAGTCAGGCTTTCGAGATCAGACAGATCGAGATCGAGTTCGGGGGCATCGAACGATGCGACGATCGGCTTGCTTTCGAGTTCGGGCAAGTCGAGCGAGGGAAGATCAAACTGATCGTCGAGCGCAGGCGGTTCTGTTGCCGCAATCTCGGTCGCGGCCACGATCGAGTCGGCGTCCGAGGACGCGGCAGTGCCGGGCTGCGTATCGATATTCAGGTCGAAGTCGAGGCCACGAAGATCGGAATCGGTTTGTGCAGGCGAACCGAAGGCCTGCTCAACCACGTTGGTAAACGGCCGCGCATCGGGTTCGGAGAGATCGCCGATTTGAAGTGCGTCGATTTCCCTGGCTGACAGCTCGTTCTTCATCGCCGCCTCGGAGCCCTCGAATGAGGACTCGGACAGGGCATCAGCACTGCCGCCGTAAAGCGGGTTGGTCGGATCGATTGCCAACCCCATCGTGACGACTTGCGGCCATTCATCGTTGGTGCCGGCCGTCATGGCGTACATATCGCTTGCGACGCCCTCGAATGCTTTCAGATCGCGGCGTCCGGAATAGATCTCGAGCAGCTTCTTGCGGATCGCCTGGCGTTCGGGCTGGCGGAGCAGGGCTTCCTTGAGAATGTCTTCCGCCTGAGACTCGCGACCGTAGGCAATGTAGACGTCGGCCTCGGCGATCGGGTCGACCTCGGTCGACGCAACATCGACAGCGGCCGCTGACGATCCGGCATTGAAGACGCTGTTGCTGGTATCGACGCTTTGTCCGCCGGTGGAGCCAAAGAGCGAGTTCGAATTGAAGGCATCCGCAGCGATCAGACTGTCTTCGAACTTTTCGACCTTGCGACGACGGCGCATCGCGTACAGGCCATAACCGGCTGCGACCGCGGCAATGCCGCCAAGACCCGGCAACAGGAAAGGACTGTCGAGCAGATCATCGAAGAATCCGGTTTCGGCGACCGGCACAGGCGCCGGCACAGGCGCCGCAACAGGTGCTTTGGCGGGCTCGCTTGCCTCAGCCTTTGCCGGCTCTGCGGCTTCCGGCTTGGCGGGCTCTGCAGCTTCCGACTTGGCGGGCTCGACTGCCGGCACTGGCGCAAGGACCTCGGCCTTCGGCGGTTCGACCGCGGCGACCTCAGGCTTGGGTGCTTCAGGCTTGGGCGCTTCAAGCTTGGGCAGCTCAGGTTTGGGCGGCTCGACAGCCACCGGTGCAGTGACCTGACCGGTGACTGCCCTGGACGCTGCCCGGGCATCGTCGAGTTGCTTCTGGGTGTCCGACAAGGATTTGTTCTTGAGCTCGAGCAACTTTTGCAGATCGCTGACGTTCTTTTCGAGGTCAGCGATACGTGACGTGGCCTCCTTCATGGCGGCGTCTCTCGCCACACCGATTTCGGCCGCCGAACTACGCCCGCCCGCCCCGTTGCCGGAGGCCGCGGATCCTGTCCCGCCGCTTGCCGCAGCGCCGCTTTCGGCAGGCTTCGACAGACGCAGCCGGTCACCGCCTGCAGCGCCACCCGAGCCGTCTTCGACCCGACCAGCCACGGTGCCCGCAGCACTGCGCCCCGAGCGGGGTGTATCGATGAGCGCCGGCGTACCAGCGAGCCGCTGACGGTAACTCGCAAAATTGCTGGTCTGGATCCGCACCTCGCGGACCGCCTCGGAAGGCTCGATGGCTGCCATGGCGCCACGGTCGGGGATTGCAAGGGTCGCGCCCTCCCTGACCAAATTCATGTTGCCGATGAAGGCTTGCGGATTGGCCCGATAAATCGCGACCATGGCCTGATCGAGACTGATCCCTTCAGGACGCACTGTCCCGGCAATCCGACCCAGGGTGTCGCCACGCCTGACGCTGACCGGGCTGGTTGTCGCGAGCACCTGTGCCGGCGGGAAAGCCTGCTGGCCTGGCCCTGCACGCACGACTTGCGACGGCGGCGCCGCGACGGCCGCCGGTGCTGCCGGTGCTGCCGGTACTGCCGGTACTGCCGGTACTGCCGGTGCTGCCG
>CAMCXH010000212.1 GCA_945883285.1 Bordetella parapertussis
CTGCCCGGCTGCTCAATCATGGAACGATCCTGATCCGGCTCGCAGGTTAGGATCGCACCATGAGCACAAGGAGACGCTAAGTGAGCCTTTCGGCATCCGCCTGCATTGTCGGCGCCTATGAACATCCCACCCGGCTTGCACCCGACAAGTCCGTGGCCCAACTCCATGCCGAATGCGCGCTCGGTGCCCTGCAGGATGCCGGGCTGAGTCTGGCCGATGTCGATGGCTATTTCTGCGCGGGCGATGCACCTGGGCTGAGCCCGCTCTACATGGCCGATTACCTGGGCCTGAAGCTCAAGTGGTACGACGGCACCGAATCCGGTGGATGCTCCTATCTCGCTCACATCGAGCATGCCGCAGCCGCGATTGCATCCGGGCACTGCTCGGTGGCACTCATCACGCTGGCCGGCAAACCGCGCTCGAGCGGACAGGCCACTGGCACCGCCTTTCGCGCGCCGCCGGTCGATCGGCCTGAGGCTGCCTGGGAGACCGCCTTCAAGTGGACCATTGGCGGCATCTACGGAATGATGATGCAGCGGCATATGTACGAGTACGGCACCACGCTCGAGCAGATTGCCTGGGTGAAAGTGGCGGCCTCGCAGCATGCCCAGCACAACCCCAACGCGCTGCTGCGCAAGCCGGTCACGGTTGAGGAGGTGATGGCCTCGCCGGTCATCTCCGACCCGATCCGACGGCTCGACTGCTGCGTGATCACCGACGGCGGCGGTGCGCTGGTGCTGACCCGCCCGGAAATCGCGCGCACGCTCAAGCGACCGATCGTCAAGGTGATCGGCTGCGGCCAGACCATGAACACCACGCAGGGCGGCTATCTCGACCTCACCCGCACCGGCGCGCAAGTTTCCGGGGCTGCCGCCTTTGCCGAGGCAGGCATCTCGCCGGCTGACATCGACTATGCGTCGGTGTACGACAACTTCACCATCATGGTGATCGCACAGCTGGAAGACCTTGGGTTTTGTGCCAAGGGCGAGGGTGGGCGCTTCGTGGCTGACGGCAACCTGATCTCCGGCGTGGGCAAGCTGCCCTGGAATACCGATGGCGGCGGCCTGTGCAACAACCACCCGATGAACCGCGGCGGCATCACCAAGGCCATCGAAGCGGTACGACAGTTGCGCGGCGAGGCCCATCCGGCTGTCCAGGTGAAGGACTGTCGCCTTGCACTGGCGGCAGGGCCAGGCCTGGTGCTCGGCCCGGGCCATGCCCACGCCACCGTGATCCTCGAACGGGAGTGACCTCATGAGCAACAGCAGCAACACCAACGACGCGCAGGCTCAGTCCCCGGGCTTTGAGCAGGACCCCTTCGCGAGCGCCTTTCCCGAGACCCGCGAATTCTGGTCGGCCGCCGAAGCCGGCCGACTGATGCTCAATACCTGCGACGACTGCCATCGACCCCACTGGTTTCCGCGCATAGTCTGTCCCCTGTGCGGCAGCACCCGACTGCGCTGGCAGCAGGCGACAGGCAAGGGCACGCTCTACGCGTTCAGTACCGCGCGACGTGCAACGCCGGCCTACACCCTGGCCTATGTTCAATTGGCCGAAGGCCCGACCCTGCTCACCAATGTGATCGAGGCCGACCCTGATGCACTGGCGATCGGCATGCCGGTACAGGTGACATTCAGGCGTGCCGAAGAGGGCCGGATGATGCCTTTCTTCAAGCCTGATTCACCGGCCTGACGATGACGCACTGGGCTGCGCCAGCGGGCGCGGCTCAGGCGGGCGGCATGTCGATGCGGCGACCCGCCACGACCAGCTTCTCAACCAGGTGCAAGACGAAGGCGCCCGACGCCGAGTAAGGGTCGAACTTCGGGTGCTGCATCATGATCATCGGATCGTTGTCGGACAGGCTCACATGGGCCATGGACCATTCGGGGTAGCGACGCTCGGTGATTTTTTCCAGATGGAGCAACTCGACATCGCGGTGGCGACGGTCGGAAACGATCTTTGCGTAGCAGACATTGACCGCGCTGCGCTCGCCCTCGAGCACCTGCAGGTAGAGGCCCTGGCCATGGCAGAGCACACCGGTGATACCGCTGGCGCGATTGTGTTCGTGGGCCGTCGACAGGATTGACGCGGTCATGGTCGAGGTCTGCGGCCCGACCGCACGGCTGACGTAAAGCAGGCGGATCAGCATCAAACAAGCGCCCCGAGTTCAGCGATGCCGCCTGCCTCGAGATGCGCCAGGATCAGGCTGAGCGAGGCGGTGTTCTTTTCGTCTTCGGCATCGGCCAGCGCGTCAAGCAACACATCGCGAATCTCGGACGCCGACACCAGTTCCATGTCCCATTCGGGAAACAGCCGCTCGCGCACTTCCTCGGTTTCGCTGAGTGTGACGACATGCTCGTGGCGTGGATCGGCTCGGATGCGATCCATCAGTTGCATGACGTTATCGCGCGGCCCCTCGATCCATTGAAAAAACACACCGCTGCCGCACACCAGCAGCCCCGTGATGCCGCGCTCCGGATTCCAGCGCCGCGCCGCAGCGATGATGTGGGCCACCGCAGCCTCATCAACGCCGGCCGAGGCGCGGCTGCAGTAGATCGTCTGGTGCAGAAGCGACAGGCCGTTGACCGAAATCGGCTCGTCGCTCTGTGCGCGATGGGGGGCGTTCATGAGGGGCGTCTCCGGAAAATGCCATGCAACTTGATCGGCGCAATGGTCAAGGCCGAGCATAGCGCACGCCCGCTCACCTCGCGCGCCAGCTGTTGGGGATCTTGTGATGCCGGCCCTCCGCCCTTTACCGACCTACTGCTGACGCAGCGCGGCCCGCAGTTCACCCGCGCCGTCGACGACCTGATCGTCGTCCAGTTCGAACACCACCTTGTGCAACACGCCGGTAAACGGAAACGGCGCCTCGAACGCCCCCACCGACGGCTTGGGCGCCCGACCGACTTCCAGCCCGATGAAAGAGGACTGCGCGCGGTAGGTCTGCGGCAGCTCGACGCTGCCGCACGGCTCGCCGTCGATGAACAGTGTGCCCTCGCCCCGGTACTCGCCGGTCTTGGTCATCCGATACGACAGCTCGCAAACGCCCGCCGGCACCGGCCGTGCCGAGCGCACCAGATAGTGGCGGTTGACGAAGTTGTAGTCGTGTATCAGGTAGCCGTCCTGCACATAAAGCGCATAGCCGCCGCACCAGTCGCCCTGGGCAATCAGCACGCCGTTTGCGCCGCCCACCGGAATCTCGACATGGGCAGTGATCCGATAGGACCGGTTTCGGATGTCGGGCGCAGCCGCCTGCGCGATACGCCCCGCGCCGGGCTGCAACTCCCAGTGGCGGCGCGCCGCCACACTGTGGGGATTGGAGCTCACGAAGCGGTTCAGGGTGTCGTTCATCGGCAGCACCTGACAGGCGCCCGCCTCCGAGAACCACCGGCGCACCATCTCCTGCAAGCGCGCCGGCTGCTCGGCGGCCAGGTCGTGCATCTCGTTGAAATCGGTGGCCAGGTGATAAAGCTCCCACTGGTCGGCATCGAAAGGAGTGCCCGGTCGGTGCCAGGTGACCGCCTTCCAGCCGTCATGCCAGATGCCGCGGTGGCCGAGCATCTCGAAATACTGGGTGCGCTTGCGGGTCGGCGCGGACGCCGCGTCAAAGCTGTAGGCCAGACTCGTGCCCTCGATCGGCTGCTGAGCCACCCCGGCGATCGACTCGGGCGGCGCGACACCGGTCAGTTCGAGCACGGTCGGGGTGATGTCGCAGACATGATGGAACTGATGGCGGATGCCCCCGCGATCATTGATGGCCCGAGGGTAGTGCACGATCAGCGGATCGCGCACGCCCCCGCCGTGGGTGTTCTGCTTGTAGCGCTTGAGCGGCGTGTTGCCGGCCATCGCCCAGCCCAGCGGATAGTTGTTGTTCAGGTGCGCCTGGCCGATCTCGTCGATGTGCGCGAGGTTTTCTTCGAGCGTATCGCGCACACCGTTGAAGTAGCGCAGCGCGTTGACGGTGCCAAAGGGCGAGCCCTCCTGGCTCGCACCGTTGTCGGAGATCAGCGCGATCACGGTGTTCTCGAGCCGCCCGGCCTGCGCCAGGTAGTTCACCAGCCTGCCGACCTGCAGATCAGCGTGCTCAAGCATGCCGGCGAAGGCCGCCTGCAGTCGCACGCCGAGCCGGCGCTCGTCGTCGCTCAGCGCATCCCAGGCCTTGACCCCTGAATTGCGCTCGGGAAGGACGGTGTCGGCCGGCACGATGCCCAGCGCTTTTTGCCGGGCCAGACGCTCGGCACGGGTCACGTCCCAGCCCTTCTCGAACACCGGCACGTACTTGTCCACGAATGCGCGCGGTGCGTGATGCGGTGCGTGCTGCGCGCCAAGGCACATGTAAAGGAAAAAGGGTTTTTCGGGAGTGATCATCTGCTGGGCGCGGATGAAGTCGATCGAGGTGTCGACGATGTCCTCGGACAGGTGATAGCCCTCGCGGTCGGGGGCCTCGATGTGGTGGTTGTCCAGCGTGAGCTCCGGATGCCACTGGCTGGTCTCGCCTTCCAGGAAGCCATAGAAGCGATCGAAGCCGCGCTGCAGCGGCCACTGATCGAAGGGACCAGCGGGCGAGGTCTCGAAGGTCGGCGTCAGGTGCCACTTGCCGGTGGCAAAGGTGTTGTAGCCCTGCAGCCGCAGCATCTCGGCCAGCGTACCGGCACTGCGCGAGATACGCCCGCGCATGCCCGGAAAGCCCAGGTCCCAGTCGGCCAGCCCGCCCATGCCCACCGAGTGATGGTTGCGCCCGGTGAGCAGGGCCGCACGCGTCGGCGAACACAAGGC
>CAMCXH010000213.1 GCA_945883285.1 Bordetella parapertussis
ACAGTCGGGGCAAGGACCGGGGCCAGGGCCGGCGCTGCGCCAAACTCCCGGATGCTGACCTGATCGCGCGACACATGAAACGAAAAGAGATCAAGCAGATCGCTGTCGGTAACGGTACTCACGACCCGGAAATGGCGGGTCTGCGAGGCATCGGGCTGACCGTCGTCGGTCGGCTCGATCGTCCCCAGGCCCGGTATCTCGCTGAACAACTCGACCACATTGTCGGCAAACTTCGGCTGATCGAGTGGGCCGATGGCAATCGCGAGCACCCTTTCGCCGGTCGCAGTGGGCGCCGCTGCGACGCTTGTGGCCGCTGCTACCGGTGTTTCGGTCACTGACACTGAAACCGGCGCCGAAGTCCGGACAGCAACCGGGGCGGCAACCGTGCCGTGCGCAAACGCGCCGATGCGTGCGACCAGTTCGGTGCAGTCGATACCCGGGTCGGTGCCGCTTTGACGGCTCGCCAGCAGGTGCTTGAGCACATCGCCGGATTCGAGCAGGGTGTCGATCATTCCGCTGGTGATGGCCAGCTCGCGGCGGCGAAGTCGATCGAGCAGCGTCTCCATGACATGCGTGAGATCGGCGACATCCTGAAACCCGAAGGTCGCCGCGCCACCCTTGATCGAGTGCGCGCAACGAAAGATCGCATTCAGCGACTCGTCATCGGCATTCGACTCATCGGTATCGAGCAGCAGGGCCTCCATGCTGGTGAGGTTCTCACCGGCCTCTTCATAAAAGACGCCATGGAACTGCGACAGGTCGAAGACATCGCCCGAGGACTCGCTGGTATGGGTATCACTCATCGTCGATTCCTGATGGGCTAGTGGGGCAAGACTTTGCTGATGATCTCGAGCAGCTTTTGCGGATCGAAGGGCTTGACCATCCAGCCTGTCGCGCCTGCGGCACGTCCTGCCTGCTTCATCTCATCGCTCGACTCGGTGGTGAGCATCAGGATCGGCGTGCGCTTGAAACGATCGACGCCGCGCAACTCGCGAATAAGGGTCAAGCCGTCCATGCGCGGCATGTTCTGGTCGGTCAGCACCAGATCGACATGACGGTCGCCGAGCTTGTCGAGCGCGTCCTGTCCGTCGATGGCCTCGATCACGTCGTAGCCCGAACTGCGCAAGGTGAAGGACACCATCTGACGCATCGATGCCGAATCGTCCACCGCAAGAATCGAAGCCATTTTCACTATGTATACCCCTAGAAAAGTTCGACCGAGCCCGCGTCGACCACGCGCTGGGCAACCGGACACGGACGGACGACCCACTCGACGTCGCGACCTTCTTCATCGCCGCTCAATGCCAGGTTGCCGAGGCATTCGGCCACCGAAGACAGGCGCAGGCGCGAGTGGGTAACCAATTGGGAGGCCATATCTTCGAATTGCAGTGCCGTCATGGCGCGCCTCATTTCGGTGAGCAGTGCATCGCGCTCCTGGCTCGGCGGCATGTCGACCTGACTGCTCACGGCATGGGAGAAATGCGCTGACAGCTGCGTGACCGCATCCATCAGAAGACGCTGCAGACGGTCGAGTTCAGTGCCGGCTGTCATCAGCTCATCCTGAAGGTCCGCCACCAAGCTGCGCGGTACCGTGACGAGTCCCATGCCTGCTTCATCGATTCCCATTGGCCCTGCTTCATCACGGATTGATCGGCATATCGTGCGTGCTAACATCGAACGGATCGCCTATCTGCCTGCTGGCCTCCGATGTGTCATTCTCAGACACCTTTTAGTCCGGGCAACCCCTGAAAAGCACCGGTGCATCCCACCAATTCCGCGAGCAGTTCCGCGCCCCACTCCGCCGCGCGAACCGCCGGTTCGGAAACCGGCGGAGAAGCCATTCGATTACTGGTCGTCGAAGACTCCGAACTGGACTACGAGTTGCTGATGCGCTCCTTGCGCCGGCAGCACTTCGATCCGTATGCCCTGCGGGTCGAGGAGGCCGACGGCTTGCAAGCGGCGCTCGCCGACGGTCACTGGGACGCGGTGATCTCCGACCACCATCTTCCCCGTTTCTCGAGCACCGAAGCCTTGCGCATCGTCCGTTCGGAAGGCACAAACCTGCCGTTCATCATCGTGTCGGGCAACATCGGCGAAGACGCGGCAGTGGCGGCGATTCAGGCGGGTGCCGACGACTATCTGATCAAGGGGCGACTGGCACGGCTTGGCCCGGCCTTGCGCAACGCGATGTCGGCCGGTGCGGCACGCCGCGAGCGCAGCGCCGCGCAAGAAGCGCTCGCCGCGTCGGAGCAACGATTGCGCGCCTTGACCGACCACCTGCAGCAGGCGGTCGAGGCGGAGCGCGCCGACATTGCCCGCGAAGTGCACGATGACGTCGGCGGCATGCTGACCGCGCTGCGCTTCGACCTGAGCTGGATCGAGCGCCATGGCGATATCGCGATTCGTGGCCGAGCGCATCAGGGGCTGGAAACCCTCAACCAGGCGGTCGATGCAGTTCATCGGATATTGCGCAACCTGCGCCCGCCCGCACTGGAAGCAGGCATCGTCGCCGCACTGGAGTTCCTGGTGTCCCAGTTTGAAAGTCGTACCGGCATCGATACCCATCTTGATTGCAACCGCGAGCGCATCGATGTGTCCGAGCAGGTCGCGATAACGGTTTACCGTGTCGCTCAGGAATCGCTCACCAATATCGGCAAGCACTCGCAGGCTGCCCATGCCCGACTCGATCTGGTGGTTCAGGACGATATGCTGTCGCTCGAGATCTCCGACGATGGCGTGGGCATCAGCGAAGCAGACCTCGACAAGCCGGGCTCGTTCGGCCTCAGAGGCCTGACCGAACGCGCCCGACAGGCCAATGGCTGGCTCGAGATCGCGGCAGGCAAAAGCAAAGGCGCCATCATGCTCATGATTCCCCTGACACCCGAGGCTGCGGCACGTCTCGAATCGGAGCCCGAGGCATGATCCGGGTCGTACTCGTCGACGACCACGCCCTGATCCGGCGAGGCTTGCGCGACTCGCTGACCGAGGCCGGCGACATCAGGATCGTTGGCGAGGCAGGCGACTATGGCGAACTGAGACAGCTGCTGCACGACACCGAGTTCGATGTACTGCTGCTCGACATCAATTTGCCGGGACGCAGCGGACTCGACGTGCTGCATTCGCTGGCCGACCATCCGACCCGCATCCGTGTGCTGGTGCTCACGATGTATCCCGAAGATCAGTACGCGATCCGCGCACTCAAGGCCGGCGCCATGGGCTATCTCAACAAATCGGCCGACCCGACACAGATTCTGACGGCGGTCCGAACCATCCATGCCGGTCGCAAATACATCACGCCCGCGATTGCCGAAGCACTGGCCGAACGACTGTCGATCGACGACAGCGAAAAGCCTCACGAGCGATTGTCCGATCGCGAGTTTCAGACCTTGCTCAGGCTCTCCACCGGCCAGCGCCTGTCGGATATTGCGATCGAACTGAGCCTCTCACCCAAGACCGTCTCGGTCTATCGGGCAAGGGTGCTTGAAAAGCTGTCGCTGCAGTCGAATGCCGATCTGACTGCCTATTGCCTGCGAAACGGTCTCATCGACTGAAAGCCAAGCGGTTGGCACCGCCCCTCAGACGATGGCCACGCAGTTCTTGCCGGCATTTTTGGCCTGATACATCGCCTCGTCGGCGCGCAACAGGGCCGATTCGAGGGAGTCCTCAGGCATGACCAGCGTGGCGCCGGCCGAAAAGGTGATGAACACCTTCTTGGCGTCATAGAGATAGACATCGCGGGTCAGTTCGCGCTGAACTTTCATGAGGAGTTCTCGCGCCTCCTCGATATCCAGTCCCGGCAGCAGGAGCACAAACTCTTCGCCGCCATAACGGGCCACGGTGTCGCAGGGGCGAACCTTGGACTGCAGCAGGCTGGCAAGATGCTGCAAGGCCCCGTCACCGGCATGATGCCCCAGCACATCATTGACCCGTTTGAAATCATCGATATCGAGAAGACCCACCGCCAGCAGGCAGGACTCATCGCGAATCAGCACGATCTCGCGCTGGAAAGCCTGTTCTAGTCCGGCGCGGTTGGCCGTACGGGTCAGGTGATCGGTCAGCAAGCGTTCGCTGGCCTGGGCCAGTTCCTGCTCGAGTCGGACCACCTGCGATTCGAGCGACTGCGCGCGCTCGGAGCTGCTTTGCAGGCCTCGCTGAGCATCGCCCACCGACTCCTGCATCGAATGGGCGTCGGCCACCAGGCTGCGCACGCGCTCGGCAATCCCTTCGAGCGAATCGGCCTGTGAAATCGCTTCCATGTGGCCCGACAAGGTGGCACTGAAATCGCCTGAACGCTCGCCCAACTGCGACATCTGCTCGACCAGATTGGGCAGCAGATCGCGAAGCGCCGACACCGCGTCGCGACGGGTGAGCGAAATATCGTGCTGGCCTTCGAGGGCCTGCTCGATCAGCGAGCGGGCTGACGCCAGGGAGCGTCGATCGGAGCCGTCCTTGACCGCATGACGCACGGCCTTGACCTGCGTTGCGATCCAGCTGTCTGGCTCGGACATTGCCTCGAAACTGCTGCACAGCGCGCCCACGATCTCGACCAGTTCGGCATTGAGCTTGCGAAGCTGGCTGTTGGATCGGCGGGCATCGACCACCACGTCGCTTGCGGGGTTGCCTGCGGACTTGTCAGCCTCGACAGGACGCGTCACAAGGCCCGAATCGGCGGCGCCAGCACGCTCCAGACGCGACAGGATAGCCTGCGCTTCGGCCCAGCGCTGGGTATTCATAAAGCCGATGAGCGCAGACATCGCGTCGATCGGGGCATGGCG
>CAMCXH010000214.1 GCA_945883285.1 Bordetella parapertussis
GAGCCCGGGGAGGTGCGAATCGAGGTGTTTGATGCTGCAGGAACGCGCCTTTGTGAAAGCAATCCGATGCGCATCGCAGCCGAGGCGCCGCTGCTGCATTACTGGGCCGATCTGCACGGGCAATCGGAGGAGACGATCGGTACCAACTCCGCGCGCGAGTTGATCGAGTTTGCCCGCGACCGGGCGTTTCTCGATGCAATGAGCCATCAGGGAAACGACTTCCAGATCACCACGCCCTTCTGGGAGGAGCTCAATCGACTGACCGCGCAGTTCAATGAAGACGGCCGTTTCGTCATCTATCCGGGCTATGAGTGGTCCGGCAATACCGGCCTTGGCGGCGATCGCAATGTCATGTTCATGCATGAGGGCAGGCAGATCCATCGCTCATCGCATGCGCTGCTTGATGATCTGTCGGACCTCGAGACCGATGCGAACAGTGCGACCGATCTTTTCAAGGCCCTGAAGGACGAGGACTGCGTGGTGTTCGCGCACATCGGCGGACGGTATGCCGACATCAAGATGGCGCACGATCTGCGCATCGAGCGGTCTGTGGAGGTGCATTCCGACTGGGGAACCTTTGAATGGCTGGTCCACGACGCCATGGAGCAGGGCTATCGGATTGGCATTCTGGCCAATTCAGACGGCCATAAGGGGCGTCATGGTGCGAGTCATCCGGGGGCATCGCTGTTTGGCGCTTATGGCGGACTGTCCTGCCTGATCGCCCCGGAGCTGACCCGTGAAGCGCTCTTCGATGCGCTTCGAAAGCGCCACCATTACGCGACAACCGGCTGTCGCATGATGCTTGATGTGAAGGCGCGTTTCGACAGCGATGCGCAGCGCTTCGCTGACGATCCGAACCTGGGTGCCAGCACGGCCGAGCCGGTGCGTGAGGCGATGATGGGCGACATCCTGCATGCCGCCGATGAGCAGCTCGAATTCAATGTGCATGCGGTGGCATCAGCGCCGATTGAGCGAATCGAGATCCGCAACCGACTCGAGGTGCTCGAGACCTGGCGCCCCTATGCTGATCATGAGCTGGGCCGACGTATCAGGGTGATCTGGGAAGGGTCGGAGTACCGCGGACGAGGGCGTCAGACGGTCTGGGACGGCGGCTGCACGCTGAGCGGCAATCGCTTCGAGCGCATCTCGCCGATCAACCTCTGGAACCTCGACAAGCAGATCGTTCAGACCAGCCCCGAGTCGCTTGAGTGGAGCGCACTGACGACCGGCGGCTTCGGTGGCTTTGATGCCTGGCTGGGCGAGGCGCATTCGGGCGTGCTGCGCATTGACACCCCGCTGGTCAAGTGCAGCATCAATATCGCCGATATCGGTCGTGATGATCTGGTTTTCGAGGCCGGCGGTATCGGTCGACGCATCCGAGTCTTTCGTCTGCCCGATGAGAATCAGCATAAGGCGCTTATGCTCTCTCGTCGCATCCGGCTCAATCAAGGCGTTGATAATGCCCTGTATGTCTGCCTCACCCAGGAAGACGGCCATCTGATCTGGTCGAGTCCGATTTATGTGACCCGATGAGTCGCGCGAGGATCTGTCACGCTTTCGAGTCGGCACGGCATTGCCCCCATCCCTAAAGGAATGAACAACATGAAGCGGCTCATCAGATCGTCAGTCCTCGCGTTTGCAGCGTTTACAGCGGCCGCCGTGCTGCCTGCTGCCGCCAGTGAGTATCCGGACAAGCCGGTACGACTGGTGGTGCCCTGGCCGGCGGGCGGACTGGTTGATATTGCTGCCCGCACATCCGGCACGGCCCTGGGGGCCGCGCTGGGTCAGCCGTTTGTGGTTGAAAACAAGCCTGGTGCCGGCGGCAGCATCGGTGCCGATGGCGTTGCCAAGGCCGCACCTGACGGCTACACCCTGCTGCTGACCACGTCGGCGCTGAACATGAATGCCGCGATAAAGCGCACGCCTTCGTACAGTGTCGCCAATGAATTCATCCCGATCGCGGCCGTCGCTTATGCACCGTCGGTGCTGGTGGTACGCAGCTCGCTCGGTGTCAGTTCGCTGCAGGAGCTGATTGCGCTTGCCAAGTCCAAACCGGACAAGCTCAGCTATGCGTCGGCCGGGCAGGGCAGTCCTGCCCACCTCTACGGCGAGCTGCTCAAGTCGATGGCGGGTGTGGAGATGCTTCATGTTCCGTATAAGGGCGCACCCCAGGCGATCAACGACCTGATCGCAGGTGAGGTTGATGTGCTCTTTGCCAACGCAGCGGTGGCCCTGCCGCAGATCAAGGGCGGACGGGTCCGCGCGCTGGCCGTCACCAGTGCCCAGCGTTTTGCGGCCTTGCCCGACTTGCCGACCATGGCTGAAGCAGGACTGCCGAAATTCAATGCCGATCAGTGGCTGGCCATTCTCGCGCCGCGCGGCACGCCGCCCGCGATCGTGCAGCGCCTTCGCACCGAGATCGACAAGATGATCACCAGGGAGGATGTCAGGGCAGCGCTCTCGCAAAGCGGCATGACGCCCGCCTCGGCATCGACACCCGCCGAGTTCACCACGTCGCTCAATCGCGAATTCGAGATCTGGCTGTCGGTGGTGAAGTCGGCCAACATCAAGCCGGAATAAGCCGGCCGGAATCAGGCAGCCTAAGCAGGCAGCAGACTCAGCCAGCAGAATCAGGCAGCAGAATCAGGTCGCGAATCCGGCCTCAGCGATTCAAGCGCAACGTTCAAGCAAGGAGCATCGTGATGTCCGGCAACAAACAGGCCAGTCCTGAGCAACAGCCCTCGATCGGCCATCTCGGCAAGACGTTTGCCGACTCGATGCCGCACTGGATCGCGCCGGTTCGGGCCGCGCCAGGCAGCCCTAATGTCATCGTGATCCTGATGGATGACATGGGCTATTCAGATCTCGGCTGCTTCGGCGGTGAGATCGACACGCCCAATATCGACGCGCTGGCCGGCAACGGGTTGCGCTTTACAAACTACACCACGGTGCCGATGTGCACGCCGGCGCGCGCGGCATTGTTGACCGGTAAAAATCCGCACAGTGTCGGCTGCGGCTGGCTGGCGCATAACGATCCTGGTTATCCCGGCTACAAAGGCGAGATCTCGCTCGACGCGCCGACCAGCGCCGAGCTGCTGCGCATGCACGGCTATGCCACGATGGCCGCCGGCAAGTGGCACAACACCTACGATCGCAATAATTTTCAGGGGGGCGACACCAGCTCCTGGCCGGTCCAGCGAGGCTTTGACCAGTTCTATGGGTTCATGTCGGCCGAGACCAGCTATTTTCAGCCTGACAACATGATGGAGGGCAATCAGCCCGCCCAGGTGCTGCGTTATCCGGAAGGCTATTTCGCACCCGATGACTACACCAGCCGATCCATCGACTGGATCTCGCAGCACACCACTTCCTCGCCCACCAAGCCCTTTTTCCTCTATCTGGCCTTCCAGACGCCCCACGGTCCCTTGCATGCCAAGCCTCAGGATCTCGCGCGCTACAAGGGGCGCTACGATGCCGGCTGGGATGTGATGAGACGCCAGCGCTTCGAGCGCCAGCACAATGCCGGCCTGACCGAGCCCAATGCCGGTTTTGCTCCGCGAAATCCGGGTGTTCCGGTCTGGGACGATCTGGGTGCCGATGAGAAGGCACTGTTTGCCCGCTACATGGAAGTCTATGCCGCGCTCATCGACAATGCCGATCAGAACATCGGCCGACTGGTGAGCTTTCTGCGCCAGACCGGCCAGCTCGACAACACCATCATCATGCTCACCTCCGACAACGGCGCCAATGCTGTGGCTGGCCCAGGCGGCGTGATGAACCTGGTGGGCCGTCGCGTCGGCGCAGTCGAAGACATGGCGCTCAATCAGCGCCTGCTCAAAGAGGGCAAGGTCGGTGGCGAAGACACCTACATCTGCTATCCCACCGGCTGGACCCAGGTCAGCAATACCCCGTATCGCTTTTTCAAACGAACCCCGATGGCGGGTGGCATCCGCGTGCCGCTGGTCGTGCATTGGCCGGCCGGCATTGCCGACAGGGGTGGCCTGCGCAAGCAGTGGGTCCATGTCACCGATGTGCTGCCGACGCTGATGTCGTTGGCGAGCGCGACATTGCCTGAGGATTTCAAGGGCTATCGAACCCGTCCGCTCGATGGCCGCAGTTTTGCCAGGCTTTTTAACGATGCGCAGGCGCCATCATTGCGCGATCGTCAGTATTACGAGCTGCAGGGCAATCGGGCCTATATCCGCGAAAACTGGAAGATTGTTTCGCTGCAGGCGCCTGATAAGGCGATGGACATGCACAACTGGATGCTCTTCGATCTGGCCAATGACCCGGCCGAGATCACCGATCTGGCCGCAAAGCATCCGGAGATCGTCGCCCGACTGGTGGATGAGTTCGATCAGGAGGCCGGAGCAAACTATGTCTATCCGATCGATCTGCGCGATGAGCGTCGCGGTCTTCAGTTGCCGCCCTATGAGCTTGACCGCGTGCTGTTGCCACGAGAATTCTTTCGCGCCGGTCAGTCGATTCCGTCGATTGTCATCACGCCGCTGATTGCCGATCGCAGCTATGTGCTTACCGCACGCTTTGACTGGCAGCCGGGCAACGAGGGCATCATCTTCGCGCTGGGCGACCGGTTTTTCGGTCTGGTGCTCTTTGTCGAGGATGGCGCCTTGCACTGCATCTATCAGCAGTGGCACAACCCCAGGACGCTGACACCGATCGCGCTGTCTGCCGGCGCGCAAAATTTCGAATTCGATTACCGTGCAACCGGGAGGCGAAAAGGGCATGCGACGGTATC
>CAMCXH010000215.1 GCA_945883285.1 Bordetella parapertussis
CGCCGGGTCGGTGCCTTCATAGGCAATCGTGAGCGTCGTTCCCTCGCGCGACGGATCGACCGCGAGCTTCCTGTCGAAATGCCGCTTGATGCGGCTGCGCAAAAGCCCCCCCTCGTCGCCGCCCTCATCGTTGGCCACCGCGAGCATCACCGGATTGGCATCCAGTCCAAGTGAATCGATCACCCGGTTGACCACCCGCTCGCTGCGGATGATCTCGGCCTGGGTGACCAGATAGCCCTGAATCGTCTGCGGCATCATCACCGCGCCGCCCAGCACCGGGTCGGTTCCCTTGATCTCGAAGACCAGGGTGGTCGCCGCCTGATACTTTTTGGTCAGCACCAGACTGACCGCGATCGTGACCGCCAGCGTCGTCAGGAAGATGATCGCGATGATCCCGAAACGGGCCTTGAGAATCCGCATGAACTGCTGCACGACCATGGCGCTGACCTCCGGTGCCAGCCCGCTTGACGCGCATCGAATCGATGCCGGAATGTCGAGCGAAGCAGGTCGGATCCATCATGCCCTGCTGCGACTGGCGCAGGCTTGGGCAAGGCATGGGCATTCGGCTCGACGCCGGGTCAGACCACGACTCGCCTCTCGGTCAGGTCATCGAGCAGCAACTCGATGCCTTGCTCCCAGGGCGGCAGCGTGACACCGAAACGCGCCACCAGCGCCGCGGTCGACATCCGCGAATTCAAGGGACGGCGGGCCCGGGTCGGATACTGCTCGGCGGGGATGCCGTCGATCACACCAGCCTTGATCGGCCAGCCACGCTTGCGCGCGCCCTCGATGACTGCACAGGCCAGACCATGCCAGGAGGTGCTGCCGCTGGCGGTCAGGTGATAGATGCCCGATTCGAAGCGACCCTGCGCCGACTCATCGGCTGCGCGGGCGACCGCGTGAGTGGTGACATCGGCAATCAGGCGCGCACCGGTGGGTGCGCCGAACTGGTCGGCCACCACCTTCAGCGCCTCGCGCTCGCAGGCCAGCCGCAGCATCGTGCGCGGAAAGTTGCCACCGCGCGGGGCATGGACCCAGCTGGTGCGAAACACCAGCCAGCGCCCGCCGGTCGCGGCAATCGCCTGTTCACCGATCAGCTTGCTGCGCCCGTAGACGCTGACCGGTGCGGTGAGGTCGCTCTCGACATAGGGCCGTTCGGCTGTGCCGTCGAACACATAGTCGGTGGAGTAGTGCACCAGCAGTGCATCGAGTGCCAGCGCTTCCTGGGCCAGCACGCCGGGTGCTTCGCCGTTGATGCGCAGGGCAGCCGCCTCGTCGTCCTCGGCCTTGTCGACCGCGGTGTAAGCCGCCGCATTGAGAATGACATCGGGGCGCAGGCGCCTGACGAGACGGCGCAGACCTTCGAGGTCGGCCAGGTCGGCGCCGCTGCGATCGAGCGCGATCACCTCGCCCAGCGGCTGCGCGGCACGCGCCAGCTCCCAGCCGACCTGACCCTTGGCGCCGGTGATCAGGATCTTCACGCGAAGACCTCGGCATCGGCGAACGCGACACCGGCGCGATCCTTGGCCGACAGCTGCGGCACGATGTCGCCCAGATGCCAGTCGATGCCAATGGCCGGATCGTTCCAGGCGATGCAACGCTCGTACTCCGGCGCATAGAAATCGGTGGTCTTGTAGAGGAAATCGGCGCTCTCGGAGAGCACCACAAAACCGTGGGCAAAGCCGGCGGGCACCCAGAACTGACGCTTGTTCTCGCCGCTCAGTTCAACCCCATACCACTGCCCGAAGGTGGGCGAGGCACGCCGGACATCGAGCGCGACATCGAAGACCCTGCCCTGCACCACCCGCACCAGCTTGCCCTGGGGCTGGCGCAGCTGGTAGTGCAGCCCTCGCAGTACGCCGCGGCCGCTGCGCGAATGGTTGTCCTGCACGAAGGAGGGCGAGATGCCGCTCAGTTCGCGAAAGGTCCGCTCGTTGTAGCTCTCCATGAAAAAGCCGCGTTCGTCGCCGAACACACGGGGCTCGAGCACCAGCAGGCCATCGATGGGTGTCCTGATCGGGGTCATTGCGCCGCGCCGCTCAGAAGATGCGTTCGGTGGGCAGGCGCGCCAGATACTGACCGTAGCTGCTCTTGCCAAGCTCGGTGGCCAAACGCCCGAGCTGCTGATCGTCGATCCAGCCCTTGCGCCAGGCAACCTCTTCGGGGCTGCCAACCCGCAGACCCTGGCGCCGTTCGATGGTCTGGATGAACAGACCCGCCTCGATCAGCGACTCATGCGTGCCGGTGTCGAGCCAGGCATGGCCGCGCCCGAGCAGCTGCACATCGAGCGCACCGCGCTCGAGGTAGATGCGATTGAGGTCGGTGATCTCGAGCTCGCCGCGCGGTGACGGCTTGAGCTCGCGCGCGATCTCGACCACCTGCGGATCGTAGAAATAGAGCCCGGTGACCGCGTAACGGCTCTTGGGCGCTTTCGGCTTTTCTTCGAGGCTGATTGCATGACCCTGGGCATCGAACTCGACCACGCCATAACGCTCGGGGTCGTTGACCGGATAGGCAAAGACGGTCGCGCCCTGAGTGCGGGCGGCCGCTTTTTCGAGTTCGCGCCCGAGGTCCTGGCCATAGAAGAGGTTGTCGCCGAGCACCAGTGCCGAATGCGAATCACCGACAAAGCTGTCGCCGATCAGGAAGGCCTGCGCCAGACCGCCCGGCTCGGGCTGGACTGCGAACGAGAAGTTCATGCCCCACTTCTTGCCGTCGCCCAGCAGCTGCTCGAAGCGCGGTGTGTCTTGAGGGGTGGAGATGATCAGGATGTCGCGGATGCCGGCCAGCATCAGCGTGGACAGCGGGTAATAGATCATCGGCTTGTCATAGACCGGCATCAGCTGCTTGGAGACTGCCAGCGTGCAGGGATGAAGCCGGGTGCCGGCGCCGCCGGCAAGGATGATGCCTTTGCGTGAAGTCATGATGCAGGAGTGTCCCGGTCGGCGTAGTGGCTCTGAACCCAGTCCTGGTAGCGCCCTGACAGGACGCCTTCGACCCAGCCGGCATGATCGAGGTACCAGCGCACCGTGCGCCGGATACCGGTGTCGAAGGTCTCGGCCGGTCGCCAGCCGATCTCGTCGGCAACTTTGCGGGCATCGATGGCATAACGCCGGTCATGGCCGGGCCGGTCGGTCACGAAGGTGATCAGGCGCTCGCGCGGGCCAAGCGGATCGGGCTGCATCTCGTCGAGCAGGCCGCACACCGTGCGCACGATCTCGATGTTCGACTTCTCGTTCCAGCCGCCGATGTTGTAGGTCTCGCCCAGGCGGCCGCGCTCGAGAACCATGCGGATCGCCTCGCAATGGTCGGTGACATAGAGCCAGTCGCGCACATTCTTGCCATCGCCATAGACCGGCAGCGGCTCGCCGCGCAGGGCTCGGGTAATCACCAGCGGGATCAGCTTTTCCGGGAACTGGAAGGGGCCGTAATTGTTGGAGCAGTTGGTGGTGAGTACCGGCAGGCCGTAGGTATGGTGCCAGGCACGCACCAGATGATCGGAGGCTGCCTTGGAAGCGCTGTAGGGGCTGTTTGGCTGGTAGGGATGGGTCTCGGTGAAGGCCGGATCGTCGGCAGCGAGCGAGCCGTAGACCTCGTCGGTCGAGACATGCAGGAAACGGAAGGCGGCATGGGCCTCGGGCGCATCCGTACGCAGGCTCGTCCAGTAATGGCGGGCGGCCTCCAGCAGCACGAAGGTGCCGTGGATATTGGTGCGCAGAAAGGCTTCCGGGCCGTGGATCGACCGGTCGACATGGCTCTCGGCGGCAAAGTGCACGATCGCACGCGGCCGATGCTTGGCCAGCAGGCTGTCGACCAGCGCACGGTCGGTGATGTCGCCGCGCACGAAATGGTGTCGGGCATCGGCCTCGAGCGACGACAGGTTTTCGAGGTTGCCGGCATAGGTCAGCGCATCGAGGCTGACCACCGGCTCGCCGGTGGCACGCAGCCACTCGAGCACGAAATTCGAACCGATGAAACCTGCAGCGCCGGTGACGAGAATCACAGTGGGAAGCCTTGCGGAAGACGGGTGGCCGATCAGAACACTCGCCACACGCAGGGTCCAGGAGCCTGATCGCAGTATACCGAGGCCTAAGGCAGCGATCTTCCGGGGCACCACGACGCTCACGTAGGAGCCCCCGCCCTGGCTGCGGGCAGGGATGGCCGCCTGCGCACCCGCAACACCGCACCCGGATCAGGGGATGACGCGGCCTGCAGTCGGAGAAAGACCCGCGCCCGCCATGCCTCGCCGGCACCGGCAGCGCCCCTGCCATGATCGATCACACCCGCTCACCTGGCAGGGCAAGATCCCCATGGCATCCCCACAGACTGCCGATTTCGCTTCAACGTCGACCGACTGGCCTGCAACCGCCGTGATGGTCGATACCGCAACGACCGATACCGCGAGTATCAGCGCTGTTGCTGGCGCGGCCGGTATTGCCGCCGATGCCGACCGTGCTGTCCTTGCCCGCGAATTGTCGATCGTGGTGCCGACCTTCAACGAGTCGGTCAATGTCGCCGAACTGACCCGGCGCGTGAGCCAGGCGCTGCGCGGCATCGCCTGGGAACTGGTCTTCGTGGATGACGACTCGCCCGACCACACCGCCGAAGCAGTCCACCGGCTTGCCGAGCAGGATGCCCGGGTGCGTGTGATCCAGCGCATCGGTCGACGCGGCCTGTCGTCGGCCTGTGTCGAGGGTGTGCTGGCGACCAGCGCGCCGTTTGTCGCGGTCATGGA
>CAMCXH010000216.1 GCA_945883285.1 Bordetella parapertussis
AGCCGTCGGGGTCGGTGCGCGCAGATCGGCCACGAAATCGGCGATCGTGAAATCGGTTTCGTGCCCGACACCGCTGACCACCGGAATCGGGCTGGCAGCGATCACCCGCGCCAGCCGCTCGTCATTGAAAGCCCAGAGATCCTCGATCGATCCGCCACCGCGCACCAGCAGCAGGACCTCGCATTCGGCGCGCGAACCCGCGGCCAGCAAGGCGCGGATCAGTTCGGCGGGCGCCTGAGCCCCCTGCACGGACGCCGGATAAACGATGACCCTGACCTGCGGCGCGCGACGCTCGAGCGTGGTCAGCACATCGCGCAGCGCTGCCGCCTGCAGCGAGGTCACGATTCCCAGCGTGCGCACACCAGTCGGCACAGCGCGTTTGCGCGACATGTCGAACAGGCCCTCGGCTTCGAGTCGCGACTTGATCTGCAGGAAACGCTGGAAGAGGTCTCCAGCGCCAGCCTCGCGCAACGCCTCGACATTGAGCTGGAATTCGCCCCGCGCCTCGTAGAGCCCTGCCTGCGCCCGGGCTTCGACCCGATCACCGTTGGCCGGATTGAAAGCGACCAGCTGGTTGCGGCCCCGAAACATCACCGCTCGAACCGACGCCTGGGCATCCTTGAGCGTGAAGTACCAGTGACCGCTTGCGGCCCGTGTCAGATTGGAAATCTCGCCGCTCACCCAGACGGGCGCGAAACTGCGATCGAGCAATGCAGCCACCGCCCGGTTGAGCTCAGCGACGGTCACCACGCCGACTTGAGCGCCACGCACCGATCCGTCGGAGATCACAGCCACGCCACTTTCCGGGCGGAATCTATCCACAAACGACGTATTTCCGTCATCATCTGGCCTAACGCCTCGAACAGCACGAAACTTCGATGCAAGTCATTGATTATTATAAACATTATTAATGCATAATTTTTCGGCAAAGCTAGCAAACCCAGCTTTCAAGCCATTGTGAGCGTCACCGACCGGATTGATGCACAGACTTGTCCACAGCCTTTGGGGATAGCCGGTCGTTACAGGACGATGAACAGGCCCCTGGAATGGCGGTAGCTGGAGGCGGTTTTCGGTCCGATCGGCGGTGACTTGCCCGAGCAGGGCGAAAACCCGGACAATCGCCGACTCGCGAAACTGCCGGCAATCGGCCCAAGGGACCGCGAATTCGGAGGTTGATGTGTTGTCGCTCATCCAGGCTGCGGGCTGGCCCGTCTGGTTTCTGATCATCGCTTCATTCATCGCGGTCGCACTGATCATCGAACGAGGCATTTCGCTGCGTCGCAGTCGGATCATGCCGTCCGGCCTGATCGAGCGGGTTCTCGACCTGCACAAGCAGAGTGCGGCCACGCCGGAGATGGTACAGAAACTCGAAAGCTCTTCGCCGCTGGGCAAGGTCTTCGCAGCCGGCCTGCGACATTCGCTCAACGGGCGCGAGTCGATGAAAGAAGCGATGGAGGAAACCGGGCGCGCCGTCAGCCATGACCTCGAACGCTATCTGGCAACACTCGGCACGATCGCGAGCATCACGCCCCTGCTCGGGCTATTCGGAACCGTCGTCGGCATGATCGAAATTTTCGGTGCTGCGACCCCCACCGGATCGAATCCTCAGGCGCTGGCGCACGGTATTTCGGTCGCGCTCTACAATACCGCGCTCGGTCTGATCGTGGCGATTCCTGCACTGATCGCCTATCGCGGCTTTCGAAATCGGGTCGACGGCTTTCTGATCGACATGGAGCAGCAGTCGGTCCGCCTGCTCGACGGCATCTCGCCCCGGCAGTCAAGCACGCGTCCTGCGACCGGGGCGACATGAATTTCAGGCGCGGCTTGCGACGCGAAGAACCGGAAATCAACTTTGTTCCGCTGATCGACCTGCTGCTGGTCGTCCTGATCTTTCTGCTGGTCACCACGACCTACTCCCGATACAGCGAACTGCAGGTCAATCTGCCGTCGGCCGCAGTCGACAACGCAGCCGAACGACCGGCCGAGATCGCGGTCACGGTGTCAACCGAGTCGCGGTACGCCATCGACGGCCAGATGACCGCCTGGCGCGATGCCGGCAGCTTTGCGCAGCTCTTGTCGCAAGCGGTATCGGGGCGAAACGATCCGACCATCGTGATCTATGCCGACGCGGGCGCGAGTCATCAGGCCGTGATCAACGTGCTGGAGGCGGCAAGGATTGCCGGCCTGGGCAAGGTCAGTTTCGCTACCCAGACCGGCGGCAGCGCGCGCAAACCTTGACGACACCGCATGCCCATGCGCAGCAGCCAGGCCCGGGAAGCTTTCGTGCCGCACTTGAGCGACGCATCCGGCAGCTGTGGTTCGAGCCCCGCGGCAGCGTCGATGCCCTGATCGGGCTGGTCCTGCGACCGCTCGGGTGTCTGGTCGGCGCCGTCTCGACCTATCGCCGCGAGCAGATCGCGCGCGACAAACTGACGCCGCGGGCATCGGGTGAGCCGGCAGTCGTCATCGTCGGCAATCTGCTGGTCGGGGGTACCGGCAAGACGCCTCTCCTTATTGCAATGGCCAAGGGCCTGACGGCGCGCGGCTGGCGTGTCGGCGTGATCGCCCGCGGCCACGGCAGCAATGACCGCGGTGCTCGCAAGCTGTCCAGGCAGGTGCCGCACGACGGCACCGCCGGCGACTTTGGCGACGAACCGATCCTGATTGCACGCGAAACCGGGCTGCGCGTGGTCGTCGGGCGAGATCGAAGGGCTGCGTTGCGGCGACTGAACGCGCTTGAAGCGCTTGATGTGGTCCTGTCGGACGACGGCCTGCAGCATGTCGGGCTGCGCCGCGATATCGAGCTCGCGGTCTTTGACTCGCGTGGCGCGGGCAACGGCCGTTGCCTGCCGGCCGGCCCCTTGCGAGAACCGCTTTCGGACGCGCTGCTGCTCGACGCGATCGTGGTGAGCGGCAAGGCCACGCCAACGCCGATCGCCCACTCGCGGGTCTTTCATTTTCAGACGTTCACGACCCGGGTCGCTACGCTGGACGACAGCCGGAATTGGGAGATCGGCGAATTTGCCGCGCAGACAAGAGGCCTGTCACTCGATGCCCTGGCCGGTATCGGTACGCCCGAGCGCTTTTTCGACCAGCTTGTCGCACTGGGCATCGCCGCGCGGTGCTGGCCGCTGGCCGACCATGCCCCGATCGACGAGGCCTGGCTTGCATCATTGCAGGGCCACTGGCTGATCATGACCGCGAAGGACGCCGTAAGATGTGCCGGTTTCGACGCTGGCCTGCGCTCGCGGTGCGTCGTGGTACACATCGAAGCCGTCCCTGAGGCGGCACTCATCGACTGGTTGGAGGATCGCCTTCGTGGATAGCCGTCTGCTCGAAATTCTGGTTTGCCCGATCTGCAAAGGTCTGCTCAAGCACGACCGCAGCGCACAGGAACTCATCTGCCAGACTGATCGACTCGCCTTCCCGATCCGTGACGGGATTCCGATCATGATCGAGGAGCAGGCCCGAGTCCTTCCCGAATCGTGAGCAAAATGAGTCAGCCGCTCGACTTTGTCGCGCTGATTCCGGCCCGGATGGGCGCCACGCGCCTTCCCGGCAAGCCGCTGGCCGATATCGCCGGCGAGCCGATGGTCGTGAGGGTGGCGCGCCGCGCCATCGACTCCGGTGCGAGGCTGGTGGCGATCGCCACCGATTCGACTGAGGTGATCGCTGCGGTCGAGGCGCACGGGGTGCAGGCCCTGCTCACCCGCGCCGACCACCCTTCTGGCACCGACCGGTTGGCTGAGGCAGCCGACCTGCTGGGTCTGCACGACGACGAGATCGTGGTCAACGTACAGGGCGACGAGCCCGAGATTCCGCCGCTTCTGATCGCCCTTGTGGCCGAGCAACTTCGCGAAAACCCCGATTGCGCCATCGCCACAGCCGCCCATGCAATCGAATCCCTGGCCGACTATCTGTCGCCCAATGTCGTGAAAGTGGTCACTGACCGACGCGGGCACGCGCTCTATTTTTCACGCGCTGCGATTCCATTTGCCCGCGATGCCATGGCGCGCGTGACCGCGGCGAGTCGGAGCTCACCGCCCCAGGGTCCGAGTGAATCGGACTCACTCGATGCCACACTCGGGCCGGGCGTTACCGGCGCTATTGCGCGCCATATCGGCCTGTACGCCTATCGGGTCGGATTCTTGAGGGCCTACCGGGACCTGCCGCCTTCGCCCATCGAAGCAATCGAATCACTCGAACAGCTGCGAGCGCTCTGGCACGGATTTCGAATCGCTGTCCTGCAGGTCGCGCAGGCGCCCCCCGCAGGCGTCGACACGCAGGCCGACCTTGATCGCGTTCGCCGCCACTTTGCGGACAGATTGCACCCGCAGCCCTCGGTTTGACCCCTTCCGCATTTTGCGGTTATGGTCAAAATGCTACGATCGTCGATTACAGATTTTTGACCACCTCAGAGACACCCATGCGCCTGATTCTTCTCGGCCCGCCCGGCGCGGGCAAGGGAACCCAAGCCGGCTCCATCAAGGACAGGTTCGGCATCCCGCAAATTTCCACCGGCGACATGCTTCGTGCGGCGGTCAAGGCCGGAACGCCGCTGGGCGTTACAGCCAAAAAAGTCATGGAATCGGGCGGGCTCATCTCCGACGAACTGATCATCGGACTGGTCAAGGACCGCCTGGCACTGCCCG
>CAMCXH010000217.1 GCA_945883285.1 Bordetella parapertussis
CTTGATGGTGATCTTGTTCTCCTTGCCGCTGGCCTTGTCCTTGGCTGAGACATGAAGAATGCCGTTGGCATCGGTATCGAAGGTCACCTCGATCTGAGGCATGCCTCGGGGAGCCGGCGGAATGCCCTCGAGATTGAACTCGCCCAGCAACTTGTTGCCGGCCGCCATTTCGCGCTCGCCCTGGAACACCTTGATGGTGACCGCCGGCTGATTGTCGTCGGCGGTTGAGAAGGTCTGCGAGAACTTGGTCGGAATCGTGGTGTTCTTGGTGATCATCTTGGTCATGACACCGCCCAGCGTCTCGATACCGAGCGACAGCGGCGTGACGTCAAGCAGCAGCACATCCTTGCGCTCACCCGACAGCACCGAGCCCTGCACTGCCGCGCCCACTGCGACCGCTTCATCAGGATTGACATCCTTGCGAGGCTCTTTGCCGAAGAAGGTCTTGACCTGCTCCTGCACCTTGGGCATCCGGGTCATGCCACCCACCAGAATGACGTCATCGATCTCGGACACCTTGACACCGGCATCCTTGATTGCGATGCGGCAGGGCTCCATGGTTTTTTCGACCAGTTCGTCGACCAATGCCTCGAACTTCGCCCGCGTGAGCTTCAGGTTGAGGTGCTTGGGGCCACTCGCATCGGCAGTGATGTAGGGCAGATTGATCTCGGTCTGCTGAGCCGAAGACAGCTCGATCTTGGCTTTTTCGGCGGCGTCTTTCAGGCGCTGAAGGGCGAGCACATCCTTGCCCAGATCGATGCCCGACTCTTTCTTGAACTCGGTGATCAGGTGATCGATGATCCGCTGGTCGAAGTCTTCGCCACCAAGGAAGGTATCGCCGTTGGTCGAGAGCACCTCGAACTGCATCTCGCCGTCGACGTCGGCAATCTCGATGATCGACACGTCGAAGGTGCCGCCACCCAGGTCATAGACCGCGATCTTGCGGTCTTTGCCGCCGCCTTTGTCCAGACCGAAGGCGAGTGCCGCAGCCGTCGGCTCATTGATGATGCGCTTGACCTCGAGGCCGGCGATTCGACCGGCGTCCTTGGTTGCCTGGCGCTGGGCATCGTTGAAATAGGCCGGAACGGTGATCACCGCCTCGGTCACTTCCTCGCCAAGATAGTCCTCGGCGGTCTTCTTCATCTTGCGAAGCACCTCGGCCGACACCTGCGGCGGCGCAATCTTCTTGTCGCGCACCTGTACCCAGGCGTCACCGTTGTCAGCCTTGGCAATCGTGTAGGGCATCAGGGAGATGTCCTTCTGGACTTCTTTTTCCTGAAATTTTCGCCCGATCAGTCGCTTGACCGCATAAAGGGTGTTGCGCGGATTGGTGACCGCCTGCCGCTTGGCCGGCGCGCCAACCAGCACTTCGCCGTCTTCCATGTACGCGATGATCGAAGGCGTTGTGCGCGCGCCCTCGGCGTTTTCGATGACTTTGGGCTGGCCGCCCTCCATGACCGCCACGCACGAATTGGTCGTGCCGAGGTCGATTCCGATGATCTTGCCCATTTTTATAGTCCTGTTGAAAAGTTGAATGCCTTGCTGATAGCTTGGTGTCGGGACAGTGAAATCAAGTGCCGCTGCTGACCGCCACCATGGCGGGGCGCAGCACGCGGTCATTGATCAGGAACCCTTTCTGGAGAACCGCGACCACATGATTGGCCGGCACATCCGGCGCCGGGACCATCGAGATCGCCTGATGGCGGTTGGGATCGAACTTTTCACCAACCGGATCAATGGCGATCAGCTTGTGACGCTCGAAGGCGACCGACATCAGACGCAAGGTGGCCTCGACGCCTTCACGCAGACTGTCGATGGACGGCGAATCGACCTTGAGCGCCATCTCGAGACTGTCGCGTACCGGCAGCAGGCTTTCGGCAAAGCCTTCGATGGCGAACTTGTGGGCCGCCGCCACATCCGCCTGGGCACGCTTGCGCAGGTTTTCGACGTCGGCCCTTGAGCGCAACGCCATGTCCATATATTCAGCGGCTTTCGCCTGCGCCTCAAGGAGCTGGGCCTGCAGGGAATCGTCGACCGGGGGTGCGTCGGAAGCGGAATCGGGTGAGCTTGAGCCGGTCGAGCCTGGCAGACCGGAAGGATCGGGAGTGGGTTCAGTCATCGATAGGTCTTTTTGATCAGTGACTTGCGTTGGACAGTCAGGAATTGGGACGAAAACTCCGACAAGACCTTGGGTCGAAAGTCAGGATTTCAAGTGCCCGCGCATTGAGCGGGTAAGATCCGGTGCGGTTCGGGCTCGCCGAGCCTCAAAGCGCATTACTCACAAACCATCAAGGAGCATTCAACATGGGTCTGCTGTCTTTCTTCAAGGATGCGGGTGAAAAACTTTTCGGCAAGGGCGAGGCTCAGGCCGCCCAGCAGGCTGCCGCCCAGGATCCGAGCCCCGAAAAAGTCGCTGCCGCCAACGATGCCGCCGCCAAGGCCATCGAATCCTATATCCGTGCAATGAACCTCGACGCCACCGGGCTGCTGGTCGACTACGACGCAAGCAGCAGCACCGTCACGGTTCGCGGCATTGCCCCGGACCAGGCGACTCGCGAAAAGATCGTCCTGTGCTGCGGCAACGTGGCTGGCGTCGCCTCGGTCAACGACCAGTTGTCGGTTGAAGTGCCGGTTGACGAATCGCAGTACTACACCGTCAAGAGCGGCGACTCGCTGTCGAAAATCGCCCAGCAGTTCTACGGCAACGGCAACGCCTACATGCAGATCTTCGAAGCCAACAAGCCGATGCTCTCGCACCCGGACAAGATCTATCCTGGCCAGAACCTGCGAATTCCGCCCAAGGCCTGATCCCGGCTGCGGTCCCGGTTGAATCGGTCCGGCCGACGTACATCGCACTGAGTGCGTCGGCCGGACCGGTCAGCTCAGCGCCCCGAGCGCCAGCGCGCGGGCGCGACGATCACTCAATGTGCCGTCCTGCAAAGCCTGACCGACGGCCTGCGCCGAGGTCGGCCATCCTGCAAGATGCGATTCGACCAGCGAGGCGAGCGCATCGATGAAGGGCGGGGCCTCGTTCAGGCACGGGATATAGCGGAATGTGCGGCCACCCGCCTTGAGAAAGGCAGCCTTCGCTTCGATCGAAATCTCCTCGAGTGTCTCGAGGCAATCGACCACAAAACCCGGGCAGATCACATCAATTTCACGCACCCCCTCGCGGGCGAGCGCTTCGAGGGTGGGTTCGGTATAGGGCTGCAGCCATTGCGCCTTGCCGAAGCGCGACTGGAAGGTCACCACCCACTGATCACGACTGAGGCCCAATCGCTGGGCGAGCAGACGAGCGGTCACCAGGCACTCGCAGTGGTAGGGGTCGCCCAATTCGAGGGTGCGGCGAGGCACCCCATGAAAGCTCATCACCAGCCGCTCACCGCGACCATCGCGCTCCCAGGCCTCGCGAACCTTTACCGCAAGCGAGTCGATGTAGCCGGTATCGTCATGGAAGTTTCGAACCCAGCGCATCTCAGGCAGGTTTCGCCAACCTTGCAGGACTCGGCCGGCTTCGTCAAAAACCGTTGCGCTGGTCGACCCGGCATATTGCGGATACATCGGCACCACCAGCAGCCGGGTCATATTGCGCTCGCGCAATGACTCAAGGACGCTGGCGATCGAAGGCTCGCCGTAACGCATCGCCAGCATCAGTTCGACGTCATGCCCACGCTCGATGAGCTTTTGCCGCAGCAGATCGGTCTGGCGCATCGAGTGCACCATCAGCGGCGAGCCCTCGTCCATCCAGACACTGGCGTATTTGTGCGCCGACTTGGCAGGCCGGGTATTGAGAATGATGCCGTGCAGGATTGGCCACCAGATCAGGCGGGGGATTTCGACCACCCGCGGATCGCCAAGGAACTGCTTCAGAAACGGGCGAAGCGCTGCCGCAGTGGGCGCGGTTGGCGTTCCCAGCTGGACGAGGACGACGGCTGTGCGAGGCGGACTCGCATGATCAAAGGTGCCGGGGCTGCTGAAGCGTTCCATCCGCGCAGTCTACCAAGGTCGGCCTGGCAAAGACCGCGCCTCAGCGTGTCAGGGTGTCGCCAGTCGCCAGATCAAAGACATGCAGCAAGTCGAACTCAGGCGTCAGCCGGATAATCGTCCCGGACTCGAAAGAGACGCGTTCGCTGAGCACCACCGTCAGCGGCTGATCGCCAATGAAACAGTGGATCGTCGTCTGCGCACCCGTAAATTCAAGGGCACTGAGCCGGGCTGCAAGCGGGCTCGCGCCGGACAGGCTGAAATGCTGAGGGCGGATTCCGAGCAGCACCGGCTGGTTGTCGTGAGCGCTGACCGGCCTGCGCACTGGCACCCGGGCATCTCCCACCAGGACGCCGCCCTGCAGCCAGATGCCGCGAAGCATGTTCATCGCCGGTTTGCCGATGTAATTCGCAACATAGGTGCTGGCCGGGCGATCGTAGACCTGCTGAGGCGTCGATGACTGCGCCACCCAACCGGCCCCCATGACGACCAGCTGATCGGCCAGCGCCATGGCCTCAAGCGGATCACGCGTCGTGTAGATCGAGGTGATACCCAGCTTTCGGTGCAGACGCCGAATTTCTTCGCGCAACTGCGCCTGCAGCACTCGGTCGAGGCTGCTCAGCGGATCATCGAACAGGCAGACCTGCGGCTCG
>CAMCXH010000218.1 GCA_945883285.1 Bordetella parapertussis
TGACCTCGACGAAATCCTGGCCCATGATGCCCACCATCAGATACTTGCCATCGGGCGTCATCAGGATGCCGGCAGGCTGTTTGCCGACCTTGTGCTTCCAGACCACCGTCTGGGTCGCCATCTCGATGGCGGCAATTTCGTTGCTCTCCTGCAGGGTCGCGAACACGAAGCGGCTGTCATTCGAAAACCAGACGTGACTCGGCGCATCGGGAAGCGGGATTTTCTTGACCAGCCGCTTCGACTTGCCGTCCCAGGCGTAGATGTCGACGCGATCGAGACGCAGCGCCGCCGTCACGAACCATTTGTCGTCGGGCGAAAACGCGAGCTGATAGGGGTCATCGATGCCGGTGATCTTGCCGGTCAGCTTGCCGGTTGCGGGGTCGAGCAGATTCAGATCATTGCTGACCGCATTGGCCACCAGCAGCGTGCGGTTATCGGCGGTCGGATAGAGGTGGTGCGGCTCCTTGCCGACCGCGAAGCGATCGAACTCCTTGTAGGTGACGGTATCGATGAGTGATACCGATGCATCGGCCGAGTTGAGAACGATCGCGATTGGCGTGGCCACTGAGGGAACCACTGAGGGAGCCACTGGGGGAACCGACTGCGCCAGCGCGATCGGCATGACACTCGTGAGCATCAGCGCGAGCCGCGTGGCGAACCTGACAGACCTGGACATCATGAAATACACCTGTGCAAAAGATTGGATGAAAGCGCGAGCATGGCTTACCTGATCGACTCCCAGACACGTTCGAGCCGCTTGACCGAGACCGGCATCGGTGTTCGCAGCTCCTGGGCGAAGAGTGACACACGCAGCTCCTCGAGCATCCACCGAAAATCATCGAGCCTCGGATCGCGCCGACCTTTGAGCGCGGCCTGAGCGCGCGCAAGGTTCTGGGCGAGCGGGGCAAGCTCGGCCAGGCGCTGGGCGTCGCGGGCCGGCTCGGCGCGCAGCTTGTCGAGCCGGGCACTCGCGGCCTTGAGGTAGCGGGCGAGATGCCCGAGGCGCGCAGGATCGGTGATCGATACAAAGCGCGCCGGCATCAGGCCGGCGAGCTGCTGCGTGATGTCGGCAAAGGCCGCTGGCGCGCCGGTGCGTGCACCGGCGAGCTTTTTGGCGAGGCTGGCGTATTCGGTGAGGATGGCAGCCAGTGTCCGGGCGAGTTCGTTGCCCACCAGGGTCACGCGCGGTCGGGCCTGAAGCACCCGCTCCTCGAAGCCCTCCCGGTCGGTCGGCCACGGGTCGCCCAGACAGGCCCGGTCGATGAGTGCGTCGACCAGATCACGCTTGAGTTCGTCTGCCGTACCCAGAGGCATGAAGAGCATCGACAGGCGCTGGAACTCGGGCACATTGCGATCAAAGAACTTCAGCGGCTCACGAAGCGCGATTGCAAACAGGCGTCGAAGTCCGCGTCGGTGCTCGCGCTGCGCCGATTCGGGTTCATCGAAGACCTGCAACTCGACCGCATCGTCGCGATCGACAAGCGCCGGATAGCCGATCAGGGTGGCATCGCCCGACCGGCCCATGCCCTGCAGCTCGAGCAACTCCGGCAACTCGCCGAAATCCCAGGCAGTGAAGCGTTCGCCGGCGCGCCGCACGGTGGCATCGCGCGCGGTGCTGGCCTGCCGCGACCGGCCGCTCGAAGCCGCCTCGCTCGAAGCCGCCTCGCTCGAAGCCGCCTCGCCAGATGCGGTTTTGCTCGCTGCAATCGGGGTCGAACCGCTGCCTTGCGCACTGTCCTGGGGCGACCTGCGACCATCGGTGCTGCCGGATGCTGGAGCGTCGAGCGGCATCGCTTGCGCTCGCGCCGACACACCGGCGTTGCGCAAAGCCGCCTGAAAGCTGCCCTGTGCACTGGCACCAAGCTGCGCCCGCAACTGGGCCAGATTGCGCGACGCCGCCAGGAATCGGCCATGCTCGTCGATCACCCGGAAGTTCATCTGCAGATGCGCCGGCACGGTCTCGACGCGAAAATCGGTCTGGGCAACACGGATCGATGCATGCTCACGCAGCGAATCGATCAGCGCGACCATCAGGCCGCGGGTGCCACCCGCATCGCCTGCCCGTTCGACAAAGCCGGCAGCCCACTGATCGAGGGGCAGCAGGTGGCGGCGGTACTTCTGGGGCAAAGACTTGAGCAAGGCCGCGACCTTGTCGGCCAGCATGCCCGGCACCAGCCACTCGGCACGCACCGCATCGACCTGGTTGAGCGCAAAGAGCGGAACCGTCAGGGTCACGCCATCGTCGTCGGCGCCGGGCTCGAAGTGGTAGGCCGCCTCAAACGACACGCCGCGCATGCTCAGGCGCTGTGGAAACTTGCGGTCGTCGATCCCGTCGGTCTGTTTGCGCATCAGCAGTTCGCGCGACAGCTTGAGCAGACCCGGCTGAGCGCGACTGGCGGCTCGCCACCAGCGCTCGAGCTGCTGGCCGCTGGTGATCTCGGCAGGCACCTGGGCATCGAACCAGTCGAAGAGGAACTGCTCGTCGACCAGCAGATCAGGCCTTCGAATTCGGGCTTCGAGCTGCCCGATCTCGGCCACCACCTTCAGGTTATGGCGAAAGAAGGCGCAGTCGGAGTCCCACTCGCCGGCCACCAGCGCTTCGCGGATCAGCAGTTCGCGCGACAGCTTCGCGTCGATGCCGCCGTAGGGGGCGCGACGCTGGGCATAGACCACCAGACCGTAAACCGTGCCGCGCTCGAATGCGATTGCCTGCCCGGCGCGCCGCTCCCAGTGCGGCTCGCTCCAGCTGCGCTTGATGAGATGCGCGGCGGCCTGCTCGATCCAGACCGGATCAAGGCGAGCCACGGTGCGGCCATAGAGCCGGCCGGTGTCGACCATCTCGGCGGCCATGACCCAGCGGCTGCTGCCCGACGCTTCGGTCCGCGCCGTGGCGGTGGCGGTTTCCTCGGCCGAACGCTGAGCCGAACTGCGCCGTGCCAGTCCTGAGCCGGGATGCAGCCAGAACCGGGTTGCATGCGTGCCGAGGTAGTAGGGCTCGTCGGGCGCGCGGCACCCCAGGTTGCCGAGCAAGCCCGCCAGCAGTGCGCGATGCAGCGGCTCATACGCCGCCGGCTGCTCGTTGGGCAGCCACTTCATCGAGCTCACCGCCTCGAGCAGCTGGGCATGGACATCGGCCCACTCCCGGAACTTGCGTGGCGACAGAAACTCGCGCTCAAGGCGCAACGTGAAGGCGCGGCGCGATTCGCCGGCAGGGCGGCTGCTCTGCTGCTGCGCCTGCCACCAGTCCCATAGCTTCACATGGCCGAGAAAATCGGAGCGGGGATCGACGAAACGGGCATGCGCCTGATCGGCGGCCTGCTGGCGATCGAGCGGCCGTTCACGGGGATCCTGGGTGGAGAGCGCCGAGGCGATGATCAGCGCCTCGCGCAGACAGCCGCCCTGGTGAGCGGCGAGCAACACCCGTGCGATGCGCGGGTCAACCGGCAATCGCGCGAGCTGATGACCGGTCGCGGTGAGCTCGCCATGCTCGTCGATGGCGTCGAGCTCACGAAGCAGATCGAGGCCATCGAGCACCGCGCGCCGTGGCGGCGGATCGACAAAGGGAAAGGCCTCGATGTCTTCGAGCCGCAGCGACTTCATCCGCAAAATGACCGCCGCCAGCGACGAGCGCAGGATTTCGGGGTCGGTGAAGGCCGCTCGCTTGAGGAAATCGGGCTCGTCGTAAAGCCTGATGCAGATGCCGTCCGACACGCGGCCGCAGCGACCGGCGCGCTGATTGGCGGCGGCTCGCGACACCGCCTCGATCTGCAACTGTTCGACCTTGCCGCGATAGCGATAGCGTTTGACGCGGGCCACACCGGTATCGATCACATAACGGATGCCCGGCACGGTGAGCGAAGTCTCGGCGACATTGGTGGCCAGCACCACGCGCGGCGCATTGCCGGTGGCAAACACACGCTGCTGGTCGGTGGCCGACAGACGCGAAAAGAGGCTCAGGATCTCGGCCGATGCCACCAGCCCGCCGCGCGACCCGCGCCTTGCCCAGGCACGTCGAAGGTGATCGGCGGTCTCGCGGATCTCGCGCTCACCCGGCAAAAAAACCAGTATGTCGCCCGGTCCTTCACGCCAGAGTTCGTCGATCGCCGACTCGATCGCAGCGGGTGTGTCGGTCTCGTCGTCATCGTCGCGGCCACGTGGGCCGCGGGCTGTCGCTGCCACCGAGCTCGCGGCCGCTGGCATGCCCTGCGATGGCGTCACCGATGGCTCCGATGACGCAGGCATCGTCAGCACCGAGCCGACAGGCACCACCAGCCTCGCACCCTCCCCCGGCGCGCGCCAGCGGATCTCGACCGGGAAAGTTCGCCCCGAGACCTCGATCACCGGCGCGGGTCCGCTTGCGCCACCGAAATGCGCCGCAAAGCGCGCCGCATCGATGGTGGCCGAAGTGATCACCAGCTTGAGGTCATCACGGCGCGGCCCCTCGAGCAGGCGTTTAAGATAGCCGAGCAGAAAGTCGATATTGAGGCTGCGTTCGTGCGCTTCATCGATGATGACCGTGTCGTACTGCCGCAGCAAGGGATCGGACTGGGTTTCGGCAAGCAGGATGCCGTCGGTCATCAACTTGATCTTCGCGCTGCGCGAAACCTTC
>CAMCXH010000219.1 GCA_945883285.1 Bordetella parapertussis
AGATCGTGAAGAAGCGCGGTGGCCGCAATTTGCTTGTCCAAGGTGTGCTCGGGGTTCGGGACTCGTAGCCGCCCCCACACTTGCGCCGCGTCGGCATCGAAGGCGAGGACTTTATCCGCGTAGTGCTCGAGCATGGCGGATAACCAGTCCTCCAATATTCTCGATTGCTCTGTGTCACCGCGCAGCCGAATCAGTTCGACGCCGCGCCGAAGCTCGCCGACCGTGACGGCCGACAGATAGACCGGGTCGCCGGCGGCGGCAACGCGATTTAAAAAGTCGATGACACCAGGGTTCGCTCGGGACTTCTTGCGAGCTTCGCTGATGACGTTGGTGTCAATCAAATACACCGGGCGCCTTCTCAGACTCGACTCGCTGGAAGTCAGCGTCAGTGCCGACGTCGGGCATCGACGCCAGCAACTCCGCCAGAGCGCGCTTGCGTGGCCGCGCAAGCGCCTCGGCGAGGATCTCCCGATGCTCGGCCTCAGCGCTTCGGCCGTGCGCACCGGCACGCTCTTTGAGCGCCCTGACAAGCACTTCATCGACACCGCGAACGAGTAGGTCTGGCATATTGGTACCTCCGGTCGAAATGATATCATTGATATCAAAGAAGGATGATGTCCGTTGACCCTTATGAAGCTCAAGCCGACGTCACAGGTAGACGGTCAGCGACGCAATCTGATCTCCGCATCGCGCAAAACGAACATGGCATTGCCGGGCTTCCAAGCCAGTTGTTTCGGCTAGGTTGCGGAGAAGAAATGAGCAAGGCCGACGGCATCATTGACCGCTACCGCAATACCCTTCACGTGTTGTCGAAGTGATCGAACCGGTCTGGATTGATGAGCGTGATGCGATCACGCTGCATGACCGTCTGCTTGCGTTGCACGGAGGTGCTCAGGGCACTCACGAACTGAGCCTTCTCCAGTCTGCGTTCGCTCGTCCGCGCCAGTCGCTTGCCTGCGGCAGCGAGTCTCGTATCTTTGCACTCGCTGCGGCCTACACCTTCGCCATTGTCCGCAACCATCCCTTCACTGATGGAATCAAACGAACCGGCTTCGTCGCGGGCATCCTTTTTCTCGAACTGAACGGCTACAGGTTCACCGCGACTGAAGAAGATGCCGCTCAGGCTGTGGTTTCAGTCGCTGCCGGCACAATGACCGAGCTTGCGTTCGCCCAGTTCCTGCACGATAACGCCATTGCACAAGACTGATGGCCATAGCGAGGGGTACTCCCCACGGTGCTCTTGTACCGGGCGCACCGCGCGCTCGCGAACCTCATGTGAAAACCTCTTTGACTCGTTCACGGCTCCATCTTCTCAAGCGTAGGAGCCTCCTCAAACCCGGGGCGGTTCACTTACCCTTTTGTAGCCACGTGATCTTGCCTCGGCCAGGATGTGATTCAGAACCGCTCTGCCGGCACCCTTGCGGCGCATTGCTGCTGGGGTTCGCATTGACTTGATTTCGCCATGCTCGCAAGAGAGTTCCTTGAGAGCGCCGCAGCCAAGAAGCTGGTCTGCATCGCGAACAGACCAGAAAGTGATGTCTTGGCCTTTGAGACGCGTCACATCCAGGGCATGCACGCTCTCTGGGGGCGAGAGCTCATACATGTTGCGCAAATGCTCTTCCAGAAGCGCATACACGTCGGAGCGTGCGGGGTCGTCAATCTCGATCCGCATGGAAGGCTTGCTCATACACTGTCCTCGCGCTCTACAACAAGGATTCGGGCTTCGCCGCGGGGGTGCGCAACATGCTCGCACCCGATCTGCGCAAAAAACACATCGCCAACACTTAGTGTGACAACGCTTTCCACGCCGGCTTCACGATAGTGCATATCGACTGTGCCATCGAGAACGGCAAAAACCTCTTCGCCGTCGTTGACATGCCACTTGTAAGGCTTGTCTGTCCAGTGAACGCGCGTCGTGATGCCGTTCATATTGGCAACTGCGATCGAACCCCATGCACGTTCAGCGGTGAACTCTTTGGAACGAATAATCTGCATGGAGAAAAACCTTGGCGGTGATGAAGAGTTGCGAAGTTGCTTCTTGGGTTAATGCTGGCGCTGCCTCGCTCCTTGTGTGGACTGTCGCACAGAAAGCGGTTCGTCGAACTCGAAGCACCGGGCCATGCGAAGTGTCCGGATCAGCATCAAATTAGACCTCTGGCTCGGGGCCACATTGCGTCGTTGATCGCCTTGTCGGTCGCCACCCAGACACAGGCATTCCCGAAAACAGGACTAATCGGGAATGCACTTTGGTCTCGAAAGGGTTCAATCCGGGAGCGATCATCAAAAGGGCAAGGGCGTGACTTTGCGAACGACGCTAGCGCGCTCGGTGGGAAACATCCACCAACTGAGGGGCTGCTCTCAAACAACTGCTGGTGCTAAAGGTGCCGGACAGGTCAGCGGTCAAGCTAAACTAGCAAAAAGTCATTCCAGCCAAACCAAACTCAGGAGACGTCGATGATCCCGAATCAGCAAGTCTGTTCAACCTCTGCGCCCGAAACCCGCGTACCGCCCTCGTCTGACGCGCAAACTTCGACGACAAGACGGCGGGTTGTTCAGGCAGCGCTCGGACTGATTACCGGCGCGCCGGCACTCATCCGCGCCCAACCCAAGCAGATCCGACTGATCGTGCCGCTGCCGGCAGGTGGCGCTGCAGATATCGCTGCTCGGCTGGCAATGGAGTCCTGGACGCAGGTGACCGGCACGCCTGTGATCGTGGAAAACAAACCCGGCGCCTCTTACATCATCGGCATGCAAGCCATTCAGATGGCGCCCACCGACGGCAGCGTCATGATGCACGTCAATAGCGGCATGATTCCGCCGCAACTCACCTTCGGCAAGTACGACATGCTCAAGCAGCTCACGATGGTGGGCAAGTTTGGCGCCACGCCCGCTGCGATTTTTGTCAAGGCCGATTCACCGATCAAGACGCCCACCGAGTTGATCGCCCACCTCAAAGCTCGCGCCGGCAAAGCGAATTTTGGCTGCATTCTGGGCGGGGCGGAGCACATCACGACGGTGCAACTGCTCCGCAGCAACAACTGCGTCGCAGAGGCGGTGGGCTTCAAAGGCGGCCCTGATTCAGTCACCGCGCTGGCGCAGGGCGAGCTCGACTTCTGCGTCACCGCGCTGCCCCTGAGCGTTCCGTTCAAGGGAAAAATCCAGCCGATTGCGGTGATGACCGACAAGCGATTCTCTCTGGCGCCAGACCTCCCATCCTTTCGCGAGACGCTCGGCAGAGCAGGATCGGCCCTTGAGTACTACGGTGGCTTCGCATTGCCCTCCGGAACGCCGACGTCCATCGCGGAAAACTATTACAACACCCTGTCTGAAGCGGCCAGGAGCCCTAACCTGATCAACCGGCTGGCTGGACAAATGACGACTGCAGATGTCGCACCCGGTGCCGAACTGCAAAGATTGGTCTCGACTGATCCGCAGCAGTGGGCACCAATTGCTTCCGAACTGAACCTGAAGGCCAACTGAGCGTTCGCAGCGATCGTGTCAATCTGACCCACCCCTGAGGCAAGCGGATGGTGGCCGGTGGCATCGGTAAGTCGGGTTCCCGCTTGTCGGGTAACCCGACTCGCTGATTGGGGGCGACTACCGGCCTGTGCGGCTGACGGACGTTTTCTAAGGCGGCAACGCCAACCAGCGCGGTATCAGCGCTGGGCCGAGTGGGTGTGGCTCGCAGGCATGACGCCCCAGCAGGGCATCAGTAATGCGGTGGCCGCTCATGAGCGGGCGCGCCCGTGCCCGCTTCGGCTGCAGTGCTGAGTTGCTCACGCAGGCGAATCATTTCCTGGGCCAGTTGATCGATGCGGTGCTGCTGATCAATCACCACCGCATCGAGTTTATCGACGAGATCTTCGGTGAAGGCCAGCTTGATTTCGAGTTCGGTGACTCGGTTGACGAGCGCGTCGTCGCAGTGGTCGGGCATTTCGACTAAGGCTCCTGGGGCTCACGTGCGTCGGCCCAATCTTTTTGCATCTCAAGAAACAGGAATGAGGCCGACCAGGTGATGAGAATCAGCCCGGTCAATGCCTCGATGCCGGTGAGATAACGCAGATACCCGTGCGCAACCAGATCTCCATAGCCCACGGTGGTGAAGGTGATGAATGAGAGATAGGCGCAATCGAGTAACAACCCGTGACCCGAAGGCTCACCGGTCAGACCACCCATGCCCTCAATCTGCATCGAGACCAGATAGCCCAGCGCAAAGAGCCAGATCTCGATCACATGCGCGACAAAAATAATCGCCACGCCCATCAGGACCCGGTAACGCGCCGCGATGCCAATGTGCGGCAAGCGTCGGGCCAGCTGATACAGCACTTCGTAATGCAACAGGATCGCGGCCACCACCAGCGCGGTATTCACCAGCAATGGCAGGGCCATCGACAGGATGTTGCTCAAGAGCGGGCCTGCGAGGTCAATCTGTACCGGGCCGATGACATTGTTCAAGCAGGCCTCCTCGGTGAGATCGATTTCAAGTGATGGCGCAGCTGATTTTCGCACC
>CAMCXH010000220.1 GCA_945883285.1 Bordetella parapertussis
CCCCAACCGCCATCAGCAGCCGTCGATCTGGCCCAGCGAGCCTTGTCGATGATGATCAACCGGGGCTTGAAGCGCGTGGCCTTTGGCGGGCCGGTGATCAACAACAATGTCTGGTCAGAGCGCATCGCCGAGTCGCGCATCGCGATCGACCAGGCCCGTCTGCTCACGCTGCAGGCGGCTCACATGATGGACACCGTCGGCAACAAGGCCGCGCGTTCGCAGATCGCGATGATCAACGTCGCCGGGCCTGCCATGGCCTGCAAGGTGATCGACTGGGCAATTCAGGCCCATGGGGCGGGGGTACCAACAACGACCTCGGGCTGTCCAGCGCCTACGCCACCGCGCGCCTGCTGCGCCTGGCCGACGGCCCGGATGAAGTGCATCGCAACCAGATCGCCCAGCTGGAAATTCGGCGGCATCAGAATCGGGCGACACTGCTGCCCGGCTCCTGGACTGAGGTGGCGAGGGGCTGAGGCCGAAGAAGATCGTCAGGCAACGCCGCGGACTCGCGGGTTTCCATCAACCGGACAGCAGTTCAATGTAGGCCTGGTAGCTATAGCTCCGGTTCTTTTTCTGCCCGGTCATCTCCGCCGCAATACCCAGGCCCTCCAGCACCTTGACTGCCGCGGTCGCGGTGGGGAAGCTGGTGTCGAGTTGCTGGCGCACGCGTTCGATGGTGAAGCGCGGCATCATCGGCAGCATCTCGAACAGCCGGTAGCTTGCCGGGCCTGCCTGGGCGGATTGCAGCAAGCGCCTGCGGTCTGTCGCAACAAGGCTGGCGACAGCAATGATGTTCTTCTCCGCATCGACAGCCGCGGTCACGACACCTTCGAGAAAGAAGCTGACCCAAGACTCCCAATCACCCTCGGTACGGATGGCCGACAGGCGACGGTAATACTCGGATTGATGTTGCTTCAAGTAGCCACTGAGATACATCAAGGGCTCAGACAGCAATCCCCAATACTCGAACAGCGCGGCAATCAGCAGTCGACCAATGCGTCCGTTGCCGTCGAGAAAGGGGTGGATGGTTTCAAACTGCGCTTGGATGAGCGCTACCTTTACCATCGGCGGCAAGTCGGTCGACGCTTCATGAATAAAACGTTCCAGATCGGCCAGCAGCGTAGGAACCTGCTCCGGAGGCGGCGGCACGAAAACCGCGTTGCCTGGCCGCGTGCCCCCCACCCAGTTCTGCGAGCGGCGCAACTCGCCCGGTTGCTTGCCTGCACCGCGTACCCCGTCAAGCAGGCGTCGATGGGCCTCGCACAATAGTCGCACGCTGATGGGCAGCCCTTTGGGGTCGCGCAGTTGATCCTGCGTCCAGCGGAAAGCCCGGAGATAGTTGGTGACCTCCTCCACATCGTCGGTATTGCTGACTTTGAATCCTGCTTCCTCATCGAACAGGTCGGTCAGTGTGGCCTGCGTGCCCTCGATCTGGGACGTGAGCAGGGCTTCTTTGCGGATGGCGCTGTACAAGAGCCAATCCACCGATGGCACCAACCCTGACACACCCGCCAAACGCGCAAGCGCCAGTTCGGCCTGCCGGTTGAGGTCGGTGAAATCCACGAGGGACAGTTCCGGAGCAGACGGAGGCAAGGGATGAGGCAGGAATGCACGCACTGACTCACCCAAGGTCGTGGAAATCAAGTAGGTCCCAGTGGTGCGTGTCATTGAAAGCAGCCTTTAGTCGCCCGCCATCAAATTAAACTATTCTTTAATTAGATTGGCAACGATTAAAGGCGGCTTTCCGACCTTCTCAACCTGAAACCGGAGAGCAAATTTCAACCAGGGTTCCGTCAGGACAACGGACATAAGACACCGTTTGCCCCCAGGGTTTGACCAACGGCGCTTTGATCGACACCGCGCCAGCGTTGATTGCCTTCGCATGAGCGTCGGCAACATTGTCGGTGACCAGCGCAATTTCCATTCCGAGCGGCGTGTCCGACTGATTCGCCTTGACATAGCCCCCTGGCAAATTGGAAGCACCAAGCTCATGAGTCGCAAAGGCCAGCGCTGTCTCGCCGGTGTCCAGCTCGCCATAGCCCGACTCGTGAACAAATCGCCGCTTCAATCCAAAGGCTTTTTCAAAGAACTCGACCGACGCGAGCACGTCAGGAACATAGATAATGGTGTAACCGAATTTCATGGCTTGGTCCGTGGAGGCGATGTCAGATCGACGTTCGTGGGAATTGACGCGAGCAGAAACATCGAGATCAGGTTTGAGCGCCAGCGGCGTCCTGAGCTTGTCAGACCTGAAATGTAAAAGGGCCCGGAGAATTTCCGGGCCCTCATGATTGGTGGACCGAAGGAGGATCGAACTCCCGACCTCCGCATTGCGAACGCGGCGCTCTCCCAGCTGAGCTATCGGCCCAATCGAGCGATCGAATATAGCGGATCGACCAAGACAAAACAAACAAGCATCGGGCACTCACGCCCGGCAGTCGCTCAGACCGAAATCAGGTCAAACCCAGCGCTTTCGGCAGCCACAGCGTGATCGCCGGAAACGCCACCAGCACCGCAAGGCGCAGGATGTCGGCATACAGAAAGGGCATCACGCCTTTCCAGATCTGCCCGGTCGGGACATCGGGCAGCACGCTTCGCAAGACAAAAACATTCATCCCGACCGGCGGGCTGATCATGCCGATCTCGACCACACACACGATCAGAATGCCGAACCAGATCGGATCGAAGCCCAGATGCGTGACCAGCGGAAAGAAGATCGGCACGGTCAGCAGAATCATCGAGAGTTCTTCCATCGCGGTGCCGAGAATCACATAGACCGCGCAGATCGCCACGATCACAAGAATCGGATTGATCTGGAACTGCTCGACGAAGTCCTTGAGGTCCTGGGGCATGGTCGTGAAATTCGCAAAACTCGCGAAGATCGACGCACCGATCAGGATGGCAAAGAGCATCGCACTCGTGCGTGCCGACTGCACCAGGATGTCGATCAGCACCGGCACGGTCAAGGTGCCACGCGCCAGCGCAAAGACAAACCCGCCCATCGCGCCAATACCGGCTGCCTCGGTCGGCGTGAACCAGCCGCCATACATGCCGCCCATGACAATCCCAAAGAGCACCAGCACGCCCCAGATATTGCGCATTGCCTGCAGGCGCTGCGCCCAGCTCGAGCGCTCGCCGGGCGGACCAAGCTGCGGATTGCGGGCGGTGGCGATCGCCGCAGCAGCCATATAGAAGCCAGTGGCGAGCAGCCCGGGCACGACACCGGCGGCAAAGAGCGCACCGATGCTCTGCTCGGTCATGATCGCGTAGAGCACCATGATCACCGAGGGGGGAATCAGGATGCCGAGGGTGCCGCCGGCGGCAATCGAGCCCGCGGCAAAGGAGTCGCGATAATTGAAGCGGCGCATCTCGGGCATGGCCACGCGCGCCATGGTGGCGGTGGTGGCAATCGACGAGCCGCAGATCGCACCAAAGCCTGCGCACGCTGCAATCGTCGACATGGCAAGCCCGCCGCGACGATGCCCGATAAAGGAATAAGCCGCGGCATAAAGCTCACGCGACATGCCCGCCCGCGTCACGAAGTTGCCCATCAGCACGAACAGCGGCACGACCGACAGGGTGTACTTGGCAACATCGAGAATCTCGGTGGTGCTTGCGGCCAGGGCCGCCGGCCATGACCTCACCAGACCGATGCCGACGAGCCCGACCACGCCCATGCTGAAGGCAATTGGCACGCGCAACGTCATCAGCGCGAACATGCCTGCGAAGCCGAGCAGCGCGGCGAGCATTCAGTGCCCCATGACGATCAGACCGCGCCTGCGATCGGGTCGTCAGCCTGTTGTGCCGGCGGGCGAATCGCCAGAAACAGGTGCATCAATGCAGTCAGCGCAAGCAGCGCACCCACCGCATACTGGAAGGGTGCCATCGGCCACAGAAACTGCGCGGTGGTGTCGCCATCGACGGCGGTGCGGGCCGCCCTGACGAACACCAGCCAGGACGCGCCAGCCAACAGCGCCGAGCAGAGCAGGTTCGAGATAAAGCCCTGCGCGGCTTGCAGGCCTTTGGGCAGGAGATGATCGAGCAGATCGAAAATCACATGCTCGCCCCGCAGCGAGGTCAGTGGGAGCCCGGCGAAAATCAGACCGAGCATCAGCAGCTCGGTCACCTCAAGACTGCCGGGCAGGGAGTGGTCGAGCAGCTTGCGCCCCAGCACATCGACAAAGGTCAGCAGCATCATGCCGAACAGGCAGCCTGCCGCCAGCCATCCAAGCACTTTCTCAAGTATGCGGATCACGGAGAGACAGGACGAAGCCGAGACAGTCGATCAGAGGGGCATGAGCCAGGAGCGCAGTTACTGCTTCGCAATCTCGGCGCGATAGTCCTTGATGACCTGCTCGGTATTAGCCAGCCCCTTGGCCTTGGCATCAGCGATCCATTTGGCTTCAAGCGCCGATGTCTTGCCTTT
>CAMCXH010000221.1 GCA_945883285.1 Bordetella parapertussis
TGCTCACGAGCCCAGTCTGGCCATCCGTGCGCCCTGGGCAATCGATCCTCAGCTCACCAGAGAGGTCAGGGCCTTGCGGGGTGCCGGTGAAATCGTTGTGCAGGTATTGCCTGGCCACGAGCACGAGGAGCAGGAATTTCATTGCGATCGTGAGCTCGCAAAACAAGATGGCCGCTGGATCATCCGGCCGCTGCGGAGGCAGTCAACATGAGCAGGAATGTCGTGGTCATCGGCACCCAGTGGGGCGATGAAGGCAAAGGCAAAGTCGTCGATTGGCTGACCGAGTCTGCGCAGGGCGTGGTGCGTTTCCAGGGCGGCCATAACGCTGGCCACACGCTGGTCATCGGCGGCAGGAAGCAGGTGCTTCGACTGATTCCGTCGGGCATCCTTCGACCAGGGGTCACCTGTTACATCGGCAGCGGCGTGGTTCTGTCCCCCGAGGCGCTCCTTCAGGAAATCGATGAACTCGAGCGCGCCGGAGTCGCCGTTCGTGATCGCCTGCGCATCAGCGGCACTTGCCCCCTGATCCTGCCTTATCACGTTGCGCTTGATCGTGCCCGCGAGGCCCGCGCGGGTGATGCCAAGATTGGCACCACCGGCCGTGGAATCGGTCCGGCCTACGAAGACAAGGTCGGTCGTCGCGCGCTGCGGGTGCGCGATCTGTTTGCACCCGAGACCCTGCGTCAGCGCATCCGCGATGTGCTCGACTTTCACAATTTCGCACTGGTCCAGTATTACGGTGTACAGGCACTCGACCCCGATCAGGTGGCCGACGATGCCCTGCGTCTGGCTCCTCGCATCGCCCCGATGGTGGCTGATGTACCGGCTGAACTGTCGGCGGCCGCGCGTCGAGGCGATCGGCTGCTCTTCGAGGGCGCCCAAGGTGCATTGCTCGATGTCGACCATGGCACCTATCCCTTTGTTACCAGCAGCAATTGCATTGCCGGCGCGGCTTCGGCAGGGGCGGGAGTCGGTCCCCAGCAACTCGATTTCGTCCTCGGAATCGCCAAGGCCTACACCACGCGCGTTGGCTCGGGTCCGTTTCCGACCGAGCTCTTCGACGAAGTCGGCAAGCATCTGGCAACCAAGGGAAATGAATTCGGATCGGTGACCGGGCGCCCGCGCCGTTGCGGTTGGTTTGATGCGGTTGCGATGCGCCGGTCTATCCAGCTCAATGGCGTGACCGGTCTTTGCGTCACCAAGCTCGATGTGCTTGACGGCCTGCAGACCGTGAAGATCTGTACCGGCTATGTTCGTGCTGGTCAGCCTGTCGACCTGCTGCCTTTTGGCGCCGAAGATGTGGCCACCTGTGAGCCGCTCTACGAGGAACTCCCGGGTTGGAGCGAGACCACCTACGGTGTGAAGTCCTGGGATGGTTTGCCGGCGGCTGCTCAGCGTTATCTGCAGCGTTTGTGTGAACTTGTCGGGTCGCCGATCGACATGGTCTCGACCGGTCCCGACCGAGATGAAACGATTCTGATCCGGCATCCTTTCACGAATTGAGACCGCGGTGTCCAACTCTGATCTGCATGTCACCTGGGCTCAGTATCACCATCTGATCGAGCGTCTCGCGGTGCAGGTGCATGAGTCGGGTTGGCATTTCGATGCCATCGTCTGTCTGGCCCGCGGCGGTCTGCGGGTGGGGGATGTGCTTTCGCGACTGTTCGGATCGCCGCTGGGTGTGCTCTTTACCAGTTCCTACCGCGAGGCTGGCGGCACACAGCAGAGTTCGCTGCGCATTGCCGACGCCCTGAGCAGTGCCGGCCCTTTGCCGGGCCCCAGATGGTTGCTTGTCGATGACATGGTCGATTCCGGCGAGACATTCGCGCAAGTTCTGCCGCTGCTCAAAGCGCGCCACCCTCATGTCCGCGAGATCCGATCCGCTGTGCTCTGGGGCAAGGGGCATTCGGTGTTGAGGCCGGATTATGTGGCTGAGGAGTTACCGCACAGTCCCTGGATCCATCAGCCCTTCGAACGCTACGACACGATGGATTTCGAAGACCTTAAGCGCAGTTGGGCTGATCGCTGATCGTCGGATCTGGCGCAGGGGGCTTCTCGACGAGCCGATCGGTTCTGCATCGACTCGAGTGCGCGAATGTCGGCTCCGCGTTCATCGACCGTCTGCATTGATGGCAGCGCCGATTCGCACGGTGCATCTGGCAGCTAGGTGATTCGATGCTTTCGTAGCATCATCAGCGCCAAAGCGCACGTCAGCCAGTTTCTTGCGCGGATGGGCTGCCATTATCAGCGGTTATATGACCTCATTTTCGATGATCGCCACGCTGTTTGGCGGCTTGGGTGTTTTTTTCATCGGCATCAAGATGATCAGTTCGCATCTGAGCCAGATGGCCGGGCGCGGCTTGCGAAACGGTCTGCTGCGTCTGATCGACACTCGCTGGTCGGCTTCGCTGCTTGGCATCGTCTTTGGCGCGATAACGCAAAGTACCAATGCGGTGACCTTCATCGTGACCAGCATGGTGACAGCCAACCTGGTGCAAGTGCGCGCGGTCATGCCGGTCGTGATCTGGGCCAACCTCGGTACCGGGGCGCTGGTGTTTCTGAGCACCCTCAATATCCGTCCTTTCATTTTGTCGCTGTTGGGGCTGATCGGCGCCGCCTATTTTCTCAACGTCGAGAAGTCGACCCGGTATCGGCATGCCGCGGCGTCATTGCTTGGGGTGGCATTGCTCTTTCTCGGGCTTGATCTCGTCAAGGAAGCTGCTTCGCCGATTCAGGAGATTGAGTTCGTCGGCAAATTGCTGGCGAGCGCGCAAGAGCAGTATTGGCTGGTCTTTTTTCTGGGGGCTGCACTGGCATTTGTCGCCCAGTCTTCTGCGACCGTCACCGTGGTCACCGTACTGATGAGCAAGATCGGGCTGCTGAACATCGATCTGACATTGATGATGATCTACGGCGCTGGCATCGGATCGGCCGTGAGCCTTGCCTACATGACGCTGACACTGGCAGGTCTCGCAAGACAGCTTGCCTATATCCAGATTTTCCAGAAGGCCGGCTCGGCAGTCGTCATGGTCGGCCTTCTTGCGATCGAGCGAGTCTTCGACATCCCGCTTGTGCAAGCACTGATCGGGCTGGTTTCAAGCGACAGCAGTCTGCAGGGCTGCTGGGCTTATGTCCTGATGCAACTGCTCGGTTGCGTGCTGGTTTCAGCGATGTCAAACACGCTCTATCCCCTGGCCTTGTCCCTTGCTCCGGCGACGACTGAAGAGAGTCGTTCCAAACCGCACTATCTCTATGCCCGGGCGATCGATGAGCCTGAAACCGCACTCGATCTGGTCGCCAAAGAGCAGCTCCGACAGTTTGCACACCTGAACGCCTATCTGGCGACCGACGATAGGGTGCAGGCCGCCGCGTCGCAGGAACGGATCACTCAGGACCGATTGCATGCTGCCAACCTGAAAGTCAGCGCCGAAATTGACGAGTTTCTCGCTGAACTTCTGAACAGCGCCGCAGATCGTGATGTGATGGATCGCATCCTGAACTTCAGGGCCCGAAATCGTTTGCTGGCGGATCTGCAGCGAAGTGTCCACGAACTCGACCCTTTGCTCAGGACTTTGCTTGCGAATGATGGTGTTTCGAAGCTCGCGCACTCCATCATCGAATCGCTTGATTTCAACCTTCTGTCGTTGCGCGATGCGATAACGACCGAGGACCCGCAGGACTGCGAGCTCTTCCTGCAGATGACTGCCGACAACTCAGGGGTCATGGAGCATGTTCGCCAGGATTTTCTGGCGAGAGGGCATGAACTGTCCCCGCAGTTGCATGAGGTGCTCTTCAGCCTCACCAGTCTGTTCGAGCGCATCATCTGGTTGCTCAGGCAGTACTGCGGACTTCTTCAGATGCGGCAAGCCTGATCACGCCAGCGGCCCGACAGTGGGGCTGCTTTCCACGGTGATCGTTCCTCAGGCTGATCACCCGCCTCGGTGGTTTGGTCGTGCGATTTCTCACCTGTCGACTGAACAACGAGTGTTCAGCCACCCTTCAGGCCGTTGGATCCGGGTTGCATCCGGCCGGTGCACTGATGCCTGTCTGAACGAGCGTTTTCGTCACAAGCAGATGATTGCGTCCGTCCTTGAATCGGTAGCTCACGCTATCCATGAGTTCTCGGATCAGGTAAACGCCCAAGCCACCGATCGGTCGATCTTCGAGGTCGGATTCGAGGTCCGGCGCCTGTGCGGTCAGCGGATCGTAGGCAATCCCGTCGTCGGAAATCTCCATCGATACGAGATCCTTCTGCTGAGAAAGATCAAGCCTGATGTGCGGCTTGTGTGTGCCATCCCCTCCGTGGGAGATCACATTCATCAGAATCTCCTCAAGGACGAGCTTCACCTTGAAGGTTGCCTCTTGCGGCCAGGACATCGACTCGGCGAACTC
>CAMCXH010000222.1 GCA_945883285.1 Bordetella parapertussis
CGTGAGCTTGCCGCAGCACCAGCCGTGATAGGCGAGATTGCCGCCGGGCGCCTTGACCGATGTCGAGCCGTCGGACTCGCTGCGTTCGTCCGGCTTGCGGGTGGTGTCGCCCTGCAGATGCTTCGGGTACAGCTCGCCGCTGACCTGCACGCTCGAGCCCACCAGCGTCCACTGACCATCGGAGCGGCGCTTGACGAACACCCTGAGGTTGCGAATCTGCACCCGCGTGTTCGAGGCGTCGTGCCCCACACCATCGAACACCACGAACCAGGGCAGAACCGTCGTCCAGTAGTCCTTGCTCTTGTAGCGGCGGTTGGCCGGTGTCCACCAGTCGGGGGTGCGGCTGCCGCGCGGATCGTTGCCCATCACCACATGGCCGGGTCCGGTGGTCCAGCCCGGGCCGCTCGGCACACCGGCCAGTGCCATGTCGTTGACCCGACTCATGTCGGTGATCACGGTCTCGATCGAATTGACCGGCGGCGAGCCGGTATTGCCCTTGTCTGAGGTGGTCTTCGATGACGGCTTGCTGTCGTCGGGGTTTGCCTGGCAGGCGGCCATCAGCAGCAGGCTTGCGCCGGCGATGCCCAGGGCAGGTCTGATGCGCTTGTACAGAGGTGTCATGCCGATCTCCTTGAACCGGAGTGCGGCAAGAAAAAGGCCCGCACGGGGCGGGCCTGAATGAGGGGGGAGACGGGGAAAGATGACTGATGGACAGTGTCTGGCGATCGACGACTTATTCGATCGGCGGCGGGTTGGCGCGCAGGGTGGCTGCGGGGACCGTGGTCATGTTGATCGCCTGCCAGTTGCTGGTGACGTACTTCATGCGGCCATGGCCGGCTTCGCCGTTGTTCGGCTGACCCGGGGCCCATTGCGAGGTCTGGTCACGCCAGTAGTCGAGTGCCCCGTAGGCCAGAAAGCGCGCGCTGGCGCGGTCGTCCCGCACACTCGGGTTGTCCACGATCAGCCTGACCTGGTAGCTCACATAAATGCCACCGAGGTTGGGACGGTCGATGGGCATGCGACCGCAGCACCAGAAGTGATAGGCATAGGGCCAGGTCGGTTTGGCCGAGACGGCGCCACCGGCTTCATTGCGGATATTGGCCGGTCGAACATCGTTGCCCTGTCGGAAGTCCTCGTTGTAGTCCGAGCCTTCGACCCCTGGCGAAGTGCCGGCCAGTGTCCAGCGGTTGGTGCTTCTGCTGAGCACGTAAAAGCGCATGTTGCGGATCTCGACGCGGGTATTGACCGCCGGATTGCCTTCCCGGGGAATGAAGATCACGCCCCAGGGCAGGCCGAAGCCCCAGTCGGCAGGCGGGCTGTTGCCAAGGTCCAGGCCGGGACCATTGAGGGTTCCCCAGCCCTGGAAGGCGACTGGTGTGCCTTCATGAGGCAGGGTCATGTCGTTGATGATGGTGTCGATCGAATTGACCGTACCGCTGACCACCACCGGGGCAGGGGCAGGGGCAGGCGTTGGCGTTGGCGTTGGCGTGGGTGTGGGCGCAGGTGTGGGCGCAGGTGTGGGTGCAGGCGTGGGTGTGGGCGCAGGCTTGGTCGTCACATCCGGCGTTGCGGTGGGCGCCCCGGTCGTGCCGGTCGCCACCGTCGTCGAGGTGCCAGCCGGCTTGTTCGCGGCATTCGCGGCGTCGACGGCGGTAACGATCGTCCCGACGGCTGAGGTCACCGCGGTCGAAATCGCGCTGCCGACTTGAGCTTCGAGCGCCGGATTGGCGCCACCGCAGGCTGCAAGCACCGACGCGATCGAGATTGCTGTCACGGTGGTGCGAAATCGGCCGGGCAAAGAGCAGGCAGAGATTTTGCCTGTGTAAGAACTGCTGGAGATGCTGGAATGTCGCATGTCGTACTTCCATCGTTTCGTGCGCGGCGAGGGTGTTCGCGTCGCTGACTGCTTTCCGCCGGTATCGCCGCCGTGGGGGGGGTCGATGCGTGCGGGCCTGAGAAAGCCCTCTGTCTGTGACTTTCGTCACGAAACCTAGCGGAGGGGATCAGGCGAAAAGGGGTCGGGGCGACCACCGGGGCTGTGCCGGGGACGGACGGTCGGTCAAACTGCGCACAAAGCGGCAAAAATCAGTCAAGCTTTGCAGCTTGGCCGTTGAAAACCAGGCGGTTTTCCAACGCCTTTCATCACCAAAAATGCAAGCGCTCTAAGACGGGCAGCGCCCGAGCGGCTTGTCGGTGGTGTAGTGCCGACGCCGGTAAAGCGCATCGGTGTTGTCGGGTCGGCGCGGCGCCTGCACCAGTACCTCGACCAGTTGCGTGCCCAGCCCATGGGGTTTGAGCACCGGTCCGTCTTCTGGCCCAACTCCCGGCGGATTGGCATCGATCGACAGGTCGATCGCGCCGGTGGCGGCCCTCCCGCTGATTGTCCAGCCGGTGATCTCATGCCTTGTCACGAAATCGCCGCGTTCGACGGCGAGCGGCTCCCGGGCTGTCTCGAGCAGACCGAGTTCACGGTCAAGCGCATAGACCATCACCAGCGGTCGCAGCGACCACAGGCAACTCGCCGGGCCAGAATAATTGGCCTGCAGGGCGGCGTCGGCGCCGCACAGGCCAGCGGTGACGCTGCCGGCGGCCAGTGCGCCGCGGCCGATGAACCACGACCAGGTCAGGTCGAGCGCGCGCATTGCCTGGCCGCGCGCAATCGCGCCGGGAGCGGTGGACAGCGAGGCCAGCAGCGGGGCGGGTGTCGCCATCCGGTAGCAGCTGCTGCGCCCCATCTGCGGATGGCCTTGCGGCCCGAAAAGTTGCAGGTAAAACTTTGCGAATTCGCCCTGAGCCTGGCTGATGAAGCCCTGCTCGAAGCCGGGGTCGATGCGCTGCAGCCAGAAGAGGGCGTAGTGGATCGACCAGGCGTTGTAATCGTCCAGGCCATGCGGCGGATCGCTGAACCAGCCCTGGCCGCGATAAAAGCTGCGAAAGATTTCCCAGTTGGTCTGCATCCGGGCATCGAAGCGCGAGACGTCGGCGCCAAGCGCCTTCAGCGACCGATGGACCAGCATCGGAAAAAGTTGCCAGTTGCCGTCGTAAGGCTGACTGCCGAGCGCCTGCATCAACCAGCTCACCACCTGCTGCTGCTCGGCCGGGCTCAGCTTTGCCCAGACCGCCTCGCGGGCCAGCCACAGGCCGAGGGCGATGTCGGCGGATTCAACCAGCGTCTGGCTGTAATCGGTGATCGGGCCCCAGTAGTCGGGACTGCCCGGATCGGTCCCGGTGACCAGGCCGTGCGCAAAGACCTCGGCCAGATCCAGCGGACCGCTGGCGGTCGCTATCTGCGACGAGCGACCGCTGGCCAGCCAGGCAGCTGCCAGCGGGAACATCCGCGCATAGCCCTCCAGGCCGTCGCTGCGCCGTCCCGACGAACTCGGCAGACCGGGGTAATGGGCGCGCTCGGAATTCGGAGTCCGGTAGGCCGCCCAGCCTTCGAAGAAGTAGGCGGTCAGCAACTCGTAGTCGCTGGCATCCACGCGTCCATCGGCCTTCGCAAACCGGGCTTTCAGCGCGATCAGCGGTGCGGCTGTGGTGTCGATCGGAGCGGCTCGCTCGCGCCAGCCTTCGACGCCGATTCGCCCGGTGCTCAATGCCCACAGCCAGGCGGCTGCTGCGATCGTCAGGCTGGCGGCCAGCATGGCTGCCACGACGATGCCGATCCGTCGTCGCCATCGACCCGATCCGACCCGACCCATTTCGCCTGGGTGACGATGGTCGGGCTCGGGGCGATCGAGTGAAGGACGATCGCTCGGCCCTGGCCTGGCCGGTGCAGGATGTGGGGGATGCGTGGCTGCCATCTCAGAGCACCGACGCCGCGCTGGCGCGCTCGCCCAGTCGATCTGCCAGACGCAGCGCGAGCTGCACGATGGTGAGCGTCGGGTTGGCGGCGCCGCTGCTCGGAAAGACCGACGAGCCGGCCACAAACAGATTCGACAGGCCATGCACCTTGCAGTCGGCGTCGACCACGCCGGTGGCCGACGATACGCTCATGCGGGTGCCGCCCATATGGTGATTGCCCTTGATCTCGTCATCGGTCGGGAAGCTGCCGCGCCCGAGCACCCAGGGGTCCAGACGCACGCGCCCGTCGCCGCGACGCAGGATCTCTTCGGCCAGCAGCGTGGCCGCCGATGCCACGGTGTGACGATCGAAGTCGTCGAGCCGCCAGTGCAGCTCGGCGCGTGGCGTGCCGTGACGGTCGCGATCGGTCGACAACACCACGCGGTTCCAGGCCCGTGGCGCCTGCTCCCAGGAGGCGCGCAGCATCGCGCCGCAAAACAGCCGACGCTTGAGCCTGGCCATTGCCCACTGACCGAACTCGGGTGCCACGCACGACAGGTCGGCGATCATCTGGCGCGAGGCCTCG
>CAMCXH010000223.1 GCA_945883285.1 Bordetella parapertussis
GGGTGCCAAGCATAGCGGTTCAGCTTATGATCGATTCGATCGTGTTCAAGACAGCGCACAGCACTGTGTTGACGCAGCTCAACCAGCACAAACAGAATTTTTTTCGGCGACACATGATGACGACACGACGCCGTCTGGTTCTTGCAGGCGCTGCCGCCATGACAGCCGCCCAGTGGCCGACACGGTCTGGTGCCCAGACCGCCGCGCAATCGGTGCCTTTTCCGACCAGGCCGATCCGCTTCGTGATGCCCTATGCGCCGGGCGGCAGTTCCGAGATTCTGGCCAGACCGATCGCGGTCGAGCTGTCGAAAAATCTCGGCCAGCAGGTAATCGTCGATTTCAAGCCGGGTGGCGGCACTACGATCGGTGCCGACTTCGTCGCGAAATCGCCGCCCGACGGCTACAACATCGTCATGATGCTGTCGGCCCATGCGATCAACGCCACACTGATGCCCAAGCTGCCTTACGACACGGTGAAAGACTTCGCCCCGATCACCATCGCGGCCACCTTGCCGCTGGTGGTGGTGGTCCCGGCCATCATCGGCTTGTTGGGCAATGAAGTGGATTTCATGTTCGACTCGCTCTCCTCGTCACTGCCGCAGATCAAGGCCGGCAAATTCCGCGCTATTGCGATGGCCTCGAAAGAGCGTTCTCGTGTGTTGCCCGATGTGCCCACGGTGGCCGAACAGGGCCTGCCGGGCTTTGATGTCTCGGTGTGGTATTCGGTACTGGCGCCGGCCGCCACACCGCCCGCGCTGGTGCAGCAGCTCAACACCGAGATCCTTCGTGCGATGCGCTCACCCGATGCCCGTGAAAAGATCGAGGGCTACGGTTATGACATCTGGGGCAGCACCCCGGCTGAGGCCGATGCCTTCATCCGCAGCGAGATCGTTCGCTGGGGCAAGGTGGTAAAAGAATCGGGCGCGACGGTGAACTGATCTGGCGATGAGGCGGGCGCGATCGGGGCCGCGCCGTCTGCGCCGATAAACGACGAAGAGAGACTGACGATGCCGATCAATCCTGACGCACTGGGCGCAAGCGCATCGCTTTCGCAGCAGGTCGATACCCGCTGGGTGCTGTCGTATGCCGCCGGGCTCGGTCTGACCGACCGGCTCTACCTCGATGACGCTCAGGCCGATGGCCCCTTCGTGGTGCCGATGTTTTGCGTGTGCCTCGAATGGGAGGCGGCCCTCAAGACCCGCAATGCGTTGCTGAGGCTCGATGAAACCGAACTGCGCCGCGCCGTGCATGTCTGGCAGGACTCGCGTTTCGTCTCGCCGATCCGGGCCGGTATGGTGGTGAGCACTTCATCGGAAGTGGTCCATATGCGGCGGACATCGGCAGGTACCTATGTGCTGATCCGATATCGCAGCAGCGAGCGTTCCAGCGGCACGCTGCTGGTCGACAGTCTGTCGGGGACGATGTTTCGGGGAGTGTCGATCGCCGGCGATCATGAGGTGCTCGGCGAGGACCCCCGGCCGCGAACTTCGGTGAGCGCGCAAGGCGCTGTGCTGGCCGACGCGGTGCTTGCCGAATTCCTCATGCCCATCGATGCAGGCCTGCCTCATGTGTATACCGAGTGCGCACGCATCTGGAATCCGATCCATACCGAAGAAAGGGTAGCCCGATCAGCGGGTCTGAGCGGCATCCTGCTGCACGGCACCGCGACCTGGGCTTTTGCCGCGAAGGCGATCGCTCAGGGTCTGGAGGGCGCAGAGGGCCTGCGTCGCCTGCGCAGGCTGCAGGGCGAGTTCAAACGCCCGGTGGCACCTCTGGATACCCTTCGCATGCGCGCCTTGCGACGCGACGGAGACGAGATCGCGTTTGATGTGCTCACCGGGTCTGGCGATCAGGCGATGAGCGCAGGACTCGCGAGCTTTGCGCCTGCCTGAGTCGGCAAGCTAGGTCATCAGGCCGGCTAAGGTCGGATGCTAAGCTGGTCGTTCAAACAAAAGACGATCAGGGGAGACACCATGCCGGTTCGGATCATTGGGATGATCGGTGTCGATCCGCCCAAGGGCAACACGCTGCATGTCATCTCGGGCGGCATCTCGCCAGGGTTTCTGGCTGACTTTGCCCAGGCCCATGAGGATGCCGGTTTCGACCTGGTGCTGGTGGGCTACTACTCGAGCTCGGCCGAGGGCTTTGGCGTGGCCTCCTATGCCGCAGCCCATACCCGTCGACTGGGGTTTCTGATTGCGCATCGACCGGGCGTGCTGGTGCCCACGCTTGCGGCTCGCACCGTGGCAACCTTCGATGCGCTGTGGGGCGGGCGCCTGGCCCTGCACATCATCGCCGGCGTGACCGACGAAGACATGCAGCGCGATGGCGACTTCACCGCTAAGGAAGAGCGTTACCAGCGTGCCACTGAATACCTCGAAGTGATGCGCAAGGTCTGGACGCAAACGCAGCCCTTCGATCACGAAGGCCGCTTCTACCGCTTTGCCGATGTGCGTACCGATGCCCGGCCGATCCAGAAGCCTTATCCGCCGCTGTTTTTCGGAGGCTCCTCGGAGGGTGCGCTGATGATGGGCGCGGCGCACTGCGATGTGTTTGCAATGTATGGCGAGCCGCTGGCCGATACCCAGGCGCGCATGAACGACTTTCGGGCCCGGGTGGCCGCACAGCACCGCCCGGCGCCGGGTTTCAACATGTCGTTTCGACCGATCATCGCCGAGACCGAAGGCGCAGCCTGGGATCGCGCAGCCCGGGTGCTCAAGGACCTGAAGGACGGTGGCGCCATGCCCACGCGCGCGCTCGATGCCTCGGCCGAGCGCCTGGTCGAGATTGCCTCGCGCGGCGATGTGCACGACGAGCGGCTGTGGATGCCGGTGGCGGCACTGGCCGGCGGCCGGGGCAATTCATCGTGTCTGGTGGGCACACCGCAGCAGGTGGCTGATGCCATGCTGAAGTACTACCGGATGGGCATCCACTCGTTTCTGATTCGCGGCTTCGATCCGGTCAATGATGTGAGCGAGTACGGGCGCGAACTCATTCCCAGGCTCAAGCTGGGGGCGCAGGAGATTGACGCGGGCTAGCTTTCGGGCCGATACGGTATGCTCCGGCGGGTCTTCGCTGATGGCACTTTCTGCACCCTCGATGCCCCTTCCTTCCGCTGACGAGCCTGTGCTTCGTGCCGCGACCGGATCCGCGCAAGCACCTGACCGAACCATCGTCATCCTGCTGATCGCAGCGCTTTTCGGCGTACTGCTCATTCGTCTCGGGCTCAACGCCCTTTTGCCGCTGGCCGACACGACCGAGGCTCGCTACGGTGAGATCGCACGGGTCGGGGTCGCACACGGCTACTGGCTGATGCCTCACTCATCGCCTGAGCTGCCCTTTTTTGCCAAGCCGCCGGCCTCGACCTGGCTCGCGATGGGCTCGGCAAGCCTGCTGGGTATCAGCGAGTTTTCACTGCGGCTGCCCTCGCTGCTGACGATGGCGATCGTCATCCTGATCACCATGCGGCTTGCCGCGCGCGGCGGGCCGATCACTGAGGTCTCGCCGCTCTTTGCCGCGCTGATCGTGGCGAGCGCGCCGCTGGGCTTTATTGCCGCCGGCGCGGTCATGACCGACGCAGTGCAGTGTCTGGCGATCACGGTGGCGATGGCCTGCGCAACAAAGCTGATCACCGCGAGTCCTGATCGCCGCGCCACATGGCGTAACGGTTTCTGGGCGGCTGTTGGACTGGGCACGCTCGCCAAGGGGCTGGCCACTGTGGCGCTGATCGCGTTTCCGATTTTTCTTTACGGGCTGGCACTGCGGACACCCTGGCAGACCTGGCGGATGTTTTTCTCGATCCGTGCGCTGGCGCTGGCGCTGCTGCTCGCGCTGCCCTGGTATCTGCTCGCCGAGGTCTATTACCCGGGGTTTCTGAGCTATTTCATCGTCGGTGAGCATTTCATGCGCTTCATCGAGCCCGGCTGGAAGGGCGATCGCTACGGCTCGGCACATATCGAGCCGATCGGCATGATCTGGGCCTTTACCGTGATGTCGCTCGGCCCCTGGTTGCTGGCCTGGCTGATCCCCCGTGGCACAAGTGCCCCCAGCAAGGTTGGCCTGGCCGACGTCGCGCCGCCGGGTCGGTTATGGTGGTGGTGTTGGACGCTCGCGCCGCTGCTCATGTTCACCTTCGCCCGAAACATTATCTGGACCTACTGCCTGACCGCGATCGCGCCTTTTGCGCTGCTGCTGGCGCCGCGCCTGGCGACGCTGTCTGGCTCGCGGCTGCGTGTTGCGGCAGTCGGGGGGCTGGTCTGGGTCGCCGTCCTGGCGGCAATCGCTCCGGTGATGTT
>CAMCXH010000224.1 GCA_945883285.1 Bordetella parapertussis
GCCACCAGGCCCAACACGGGTACGGTGTACATTCTCCGTGGCTTGGGCTTGGCGGCCCGCCGTCGGTGCCGGCTTAGCTCGAACGTTGAACGGCAGCTCTCGGGCGATTCATTCGCCTCAACCAACTTCCGCTCCGGGTCCGGTTGCGACGGCCGACCCTTCGGATTCATCGCCTTAAAGCTGACATTGAAAGTTCGATGCCCGTAAGCTGCGGTTAGCCGACGCGTCGTTTCGACCCCAAGCAGTAAGTTCGGACCGGTTCATCGAAACCCCCTTCTTTTGAGATGACCGACATCTATTCGATCGGTCTTGCCGCAGCGCTGCTTTTCCTGACGCTCAATCCCGCCAGTGCTCAGGAGCGAAACAGTCGCTTCGAGATCGAGGCCGGGTTGATCACAACCCAGAACATGCAGATTCAGGGCTATAACCAGGGCAATGCGACCGAGGGATGGAAAAAGAGCGGGGCTGATCTCAGGGTTGAATACTGGAGCACCCGGCAAAACGGCTGGAATTACGGCGTGGTTTTGCAGCCGCTGAATCTGAATTATTCGGGCGTACTGACGAGTAATCTGAATTACAAGGGTCAGGTATTTCGCGCGGGCGATCCGGCAACATTGCGCTACCAGTTTCCAACCCTGCGATTTACTGCCAATTATCCGGTATTTCAGCCGGGCAATTCTGGCAGCTACATCAGAGCCGGCGGATCAGCCATCATTCGCTATGCCAGAGTCGAGCTCTCCAGCCCGTCCAGTTCATTTTCGAGCAACAATCTGATTGCCCTGCCAACCTTCAATATCGAAACCAATACCGTCATCGGACAGGGCTACAGTGTTTTTACCCGATCAGATTTTTTGCCGGGCATTGACGGAAATGTATTGCTCGACGGGCTGTTCGATATTTTCATAGGAGTGCGAAAGTCGCTTGGCGACGGGGCATCTCTTGATGCCGGGCTGAGAATGTTTTTCGGTGGATATAATCCGGACACGCCCGATGAGTATGCAAACCGGATATTTTTCAATGCGTTTGTCGTTCGGTACTCGTGGTGAGTCGCCAACGAGCGAGCTGCGGCGCAATCTCGTGCAATCCGGCCAGCACCTCGATGCCCTCAAGGCGATGACGGCGCAGTGCCGGACTGTCGCCACCTGCCCAGATCCCGATGGTGGCAGGGAGCATTGCACGCAGCTCGGCAAGCGAGTCGACCACCTGCGCGGTGTTGAGCGCGCTCGAAAACGATAGCGCGAGCACATCGGCGCGATGCGCCTTGGCTGCCAGCACCGCATCCCACAGCGGCGTGCGCACACCGAGCGACAGGCAGCGACAGCCTTGCAGTGACAACAGGGATTCGGCCATCAGGAGGCCCAGGCCATGGGGCTCGCCGGGGACGGTGGTCAACATGACAGTCGGCGGCTCGCCGGGCGAACTGATCGAGGCCAGGGCGCCACGCATGACGGTCTGCAGCGACTCGATGCTCAGGCGCTCATCGAAGATCTCGAGCTCACCGCGCGACCAGAGCTCACCGATGAGGCGGGCAAGCGGCGCCGCGACATCGAACACGAAGCGTTCGAGGCCCCCACGCAGCAGCGCCCGGGCGAGCGAGCGGCGCAGCGCTTCGGGCTGGCGCGAGCGAATCAGGGCGAGGAATTCGCCGACATCGGGCGCGGTGACGCTCGCTGCGGCGGTCTGCGCCGTCGCAGCAGACATCGTCGGCAAGTACTCCTGGCGACCCAGCAGCATCAGGGCGTGCATCGGCAGATGGATCAGCTTGCCCGGCCGATGCCCGGCGTCCATCAGCCGGCGCAGCACGCGCAGCTTGTCGACCTGATCGATCGGGTAGAGTCGCTCTCCGAAAGCATCGCGTCCGGGGTTGGGAAAGCCGTAGCGTCGCTCCCAGACTCTCAGGGTGTCTTTGGTCAGACCGGTGTCTCGCTCGACCGCGGCAATTGACCTGGGCGCAGCCTCGATCGCATTGGTGTCAGTCATTCAACTTGCATTGTCCTGGACATTCATTGACCGTGCCGGCTGCGCCCACTAGTATAAGACTGACGAATTCAATTTGGCCAGGACAAACCGTTGTTTAACCTTGACAATCCTCTCGAGAAGTCGCTCTGCAGGTCGGCAATCGCGGTGGTATTGCTCGTCGCGGGCTTGTTTGTCCTGGACAAACCTGCCTGCGCTGCCGATTCAGTGCCCACCGCCTGCCCGACCCTGCTCAACCGCACCGCCCTGCGCCTGCAGGACGACACGCCCCAGCGGCTGTGCCAGTACGCCGGCCAGGTCACGCTGGTGGTCAACACCGCGAGCTATTGCGGCTACACGCGTCAGTACGAAGGCCTGGAAGCGCTCTATCGGCGATATCGGGCCCGCGGCTTCGTGGTGCTGGGCTTTCCGTCAAACGACTTCGGCCAGCAGGAGCCCGACAGCGCCAAGCAGATCGCCGACTTCTGCTTCAACACCTATGGCGTCGGGTTCCCGATGTTTTCGAAAACCGTCGTATCCGGCCCGAAAGCCGACCCCTTTTTCGTCGCACTCGCGCGCGACGGCGGCTCGGCGCCGAAATGGAATTTCCACAAGTACCTGATCGGGCGCGACGGCAAGCTGATCGCGAGCTATCCGACCGCGGTCGAGCCGCTCGATGCGCGCCTGACCCGCGACATCGAACAGTCCCTCGCACGGTGATGCTCCAATGAAGATTGCAATCGTCGGCGGCGGCATCGCCGGTCTGGCCACCGCCCACCGGCTGGCCTCACGCCACCGGGTCACGCTCTATGAGGCGGGCCACTATGTCGGCGGCCATACCAATACCGTCGACGCCACCGTCGGCGGCATCACCTATCCGGTCGATACCGGTTTTCTGGTCTTCAACGAGCGCACCTATCCGCATCTGATCGCGCTGTTCGAGACGCTCGGTGTGCCGACCGCTCACTCCGACATGTCGTTTTCGGTCTCGGTCGGGCCACACGACTTCGAGTGGTGCGGCAGCGACCTGGCCTCCCTCTTTGCGCAACCCTCGAATGCGCTGTCGCCGCGCTTCTGGTCGATGCTGTCGGACCTGATGCGGTTCAACCGTCAGGCCACCGCGCTCGCCCGCGACCCGGCGCTGTCAGCCGAAGCGGCCGTGCCGCTGGGAGACTGGCTGCTCGCCAATCGATACGGCGCTCCGTTTCGCAACGGCTATCTGCTGCCGATGGCCGCGGCGATCTGGTCATGCCCGACCAGGGCGATGCTCGCCTTTCCGGTAGGCAGTTTCGCGCGCTTTTGCGACAACCATGGTCTGTTGCAGATTGCCGATCGACCACGCTGGTTCACGGTGCAGGGCGGCGCCCGACAGTATGTCGAGCGCATCCTGGCCAGACTTGCGGATGTGCGCCGCGCCACGCCGGTCAGGCGCGTCGAGCGCGACCAGGACGCCGCCGGGAACCGTCGAGTAACGGTCATCACCGATCACGGCCGCGAGAGCTTCGATCATGTGGTCCTCGCCTGCCACAGCGACCAGTCGCTCGCCCTGCTCGATCAGGCCAGCGACGACGAACGCGCCATCCTGGGCGCAGTGCCGTATCAGCCCAACCGGGCTTATCTGCATACCGATCTGGCCCTGATGCCCAAGCGGCGCCGGGCCTGGGCGGCCTGGAACTACCTGAGCCGGGGGCGCTTTGGCGCCGGGCCGGAGGAAGGCGCGGGCGCGGCGGACGACCGGTCCTCGGTCGCGGTGACCTACTGGCTCAACCGCCTGCAGCCCCTGCCGTTCACGCAGCCGGTGATGGTCACGCTCAACCCGCTGGTGCCACCTCGCGAGTCGCTTACCCTGCAGACCTTCGACTACGCCCATCCGGTGTTCGACCTCGGCGCGATGGCCGCGCAACATCGCCTGGGCGAGGTCCAGGGGATTCGCAACACCTGGTTCGCCGGCGCCTGGACCGGTTACGGATTCCATGAAGACGGCCTGAAATCCGGGCTGGCGGTGGCCAGTGCCCTGCTCGCGATCGGCGAATCCACCAGCGACGGCAAGGTCCAGCGCGGCGCCGACGACTCGCTGGCCGTCGCCGCCTGACCACCATGCACACCCCGCAGACTGCGCTCGCGCCTGAGCGCCTGACTGCCCCGCAGCGCGTGGCACTCGAAGGCGCGCCGCTGCAACTGGGCTTCGGGCCGATCCGCCATGTGCGGCTGCGACCGGTCCATCACGCCTTCAGCTATCCCGGCTTTTTCATGCGCCTGCGCATCGACGGTGACTTCGCCAGCCGCGC
>CAMCXH010000225.1 GCA_945883285.1 Bordetella parapertussis
CTGGACCTGCCCTGAGTGCGGCGCCCGCAAGGAAGACTTCGAACTGGTCGAATTGTGAGCACGCCATGAGCATGAGGGGCTGCGAGGATAAAGATGAGTGCAACAGATTCGATCGCCGGCCTCAAAGTGATGGTCATCGATGACAGCAACACAATCCGGCGCAGCGCCGAAATTTTTCTGAAGCAGGCCGGCTGCGAAGTCATCGTCGCCGAAGACGGCTTCGATTCGCTGGCCAAGGTCTCCGACCATGCGCCCGACCTGGTGTTTTGCGACGTCCTGATGCCGCGTCTCGATGGCTATCAGACCTGCGCGCTCATCAAGAAGAGCCCGCGCCTTCATGCCACCCCGGTGGTGATGCTCTCGAGCAAGGACGGGCTTTTCGACCGCGCCCGTGGCCGCATGGTCGGTTGCGAGGAGTACCTCACCAAGCCTTTTACCAAAGACAGCCTGCTCAAGTGTGTTGCGCAGCATGCGCGGCGCACGATCGGAGCCTGACGACGATGGTGACGATGGTGGCCCAGAAGATCATTCTCGTGGTCGACGATTCGCCGACCGAGCGCTTCTTCCTCACCGACCTGCTCAAGCGCAGCGGCTACGAGGTGCTCACCGCCGAGAACGGCGATGATGCCCTGGCCAAGATCAGGCTCGAGCGACCGTCGCTGGTCGTCATGGACGTCGTGATGCCGGGCTCAAGCGGGTTTCAGATTACGCGGGCGCTCAACCGCGATCCGGCGACCCAGTCGATTCCAGTCATTCTGTGCACCAGCAAGTCGACCGAGACCGACCGGATCTGGGGCTTGCGCCAGGGTGCCCGTGATTACGTGACCAAACCGGTCGATGCCGAGGTGTTGCTGGCAAAGATCGCGGAACTGGTTCATTAAGAGGATGCGAGGCATGTTTGATCAGGAAGAGCCGGTGGTCTCGTTGCCAACGCTCGAGACGGCCGCCGACACCGGTTCGCAGGTCGACATCGCTGCCCGGCTCGGCCTCATGATTGGTGATCAGCGCTGGCTGGTCGACCTGTCGGAGGCCGGCGAAATCGTCCCGGTGCCCGATTCGATTGCCCGGGTACCGTTGACTCGCGACTGGCTGGTCGGTCTGGTGAATCTGCGCGGCGCGCTGTATACCGTGGTCGATCTGCAGGCCTACGCCCGTCTGGGGCGCACCGACTGCGGCAAGGATGCGCGCCTGCTGGCGCTGGCATCGCGGCTGAACTTCAATGCCTCGATCATGGTCACCCGCATGATGGGCCTGCGCAATGTGTCCTCGATGCGCAGAGACGATACCGATTGTGCTTATGCGCCCTTTGGCAGCGCAGGGCAGCCCGAGTGGGTCGGCAACGCACTGCTCGATGCCGATGGCAATCGCTGGTACGAACTCGATCTCGTCAAGTTGGCCGCCGGAAGCGACTTTCTGCTGGTTGGCCGCTGAGCCCGCGCCAAAGAATCGACCCACCATGCGAATCGACTTCAAATTCCGTCGCCCCTTGCTGGCACTTGGAGGCGGTACCGCCTCGGCGCCTGCTGCGGCCGTGCCAGCCGCCGGGCGACGGGGTTTTTCCATTCCTTTCGTCGGTCGCCTGTCGTTGCGTCGCCAGATGCTTGTGCTGATGGGCCTGATCGCCGGATCGCTGCTGCTCGCGATGGGCTTCAATGCACTCGATGCCCGTCGGGCCTCGATGCTGGCGGTCCAGACGCGACTGGTCGGCGAATCGCTGATGCACTCGCAGCGACTGGCCCGCAACGCACCGCTGCTGCTCAACGGCGATGCAAAAGCCCTGGGCGATTTCGGCGAGAGCCGGGTCCGTCTGGCGCTGGTGGTGGGTCTGCTGCAGTCAGGCGGCGAGATCGACGATCGTCGGGTCAAGCCACTGTCGCAGGAGATCACTGCGGTGACCAGTCTGTGGAGCCTGACCGATGCGGCAGCCACGACGCTCCAGAGTGAGGGTGCCGCGCTGGCCGCGACCGCAAGCGCGTCAAGAAAGGTGCTGGCTGACGCGCCGGCACTGGCCGATCAGATCGATCAGCTGATGCAGCTGGCGACATCATCGGGCGCCTCGGCGGCCGATGTTGCGAGCCTTGCGCGCATGGGCGCCTTGACCGAGCGGCTGATGCGCCAGCTCACACCACTCACCGCTCAGGGCGGTGCCGCCGGGACGGCCTCGATCGATGCCCTGCAGACCCTGGCGCCACGACTTGGCGCCGCTGTCCAGGCGCTGATAACCGGTACCGATTCGTTGCGCCTGGCGCCGGGCCGGGAGGCCGATCTTCGCAAGCAGATCGGCTCGCTGTCGCAGGCTTACGCCGCGATCGAGGTGCCGATCGGCAAGGTCAGCGCCGGTGTGCCGACTTTGCGCAAGGCCTCCGAGGCGTCGCAGCGAATCGGCGCCGACAGCGAGGCACTGCGAACCGAACTGCTCGCCCTGCAATCGAAACTGCTGAGCGCCGATGCGGGTTTTTCGCTGGCGGACCTTGCCACCGCAGTCGCCCTGCTGGTGGCCGCGCTGGCGGGCGCTGGGCTTTATTTTCTGCGCCAGCAGGATGTGCGCCGTCAGATCGTCGAGGCCGATGCGCAGCGTGCCAAGGCCGAGGCGATGCAACGCGATGCCCGGCGCACCAACGACCAGAATCAGAGCGCCATTCTCAGGCTGATGAACGAGCTGCAGGAGGTCGCCGACGGCGATCTGACCGTCCAGGCCACCGTGTCCGAAGACATTACCGGAGCGATTGCCGATTCGGTCAACTACACCGTCGAAGAACTGCGCAGTCTGGTGGCCCGCATCAACATCACCGCCGAGCTGGTGGCCGATGCGTCGGCCAGCGCGGCGGCGATTTCGGGTGGTCTGCAAAGGGCAACCGAAAAACAGACCCGTGAGATTCGCGAGACCGGCGAATCGGTGCTGCGCATGGCCTCGCAGATCAGCGATGTGTCCGAAAGTGCTTCCGAGTCGGCACAGGTTGCCCGTCAGGCGCTTGGTGCGGCCGAGCAGGGTCGTCAGGCGGTCGACAAATCGATCTCTGGCATGAACGGCATCCGTGACCATATCCAGGAGACCGCCAAGCGCATCAAGCGACTCGGTGAGTCATCACAGGAGATCGGCGAGATCGTCGAGCTGATTTCCGATCTCACCGAGCAGACCAATGTGCTGGCGCTCAATGCCGCGATCCAGGCGGCGTCGGCCGGCGAGGCGGGCCGGGGCTTCACGATGGTCGCCGAGGAAGTCCAGCGGCTGGCCGAGCGCGGCGCCGAGGCGACCCGGCAGATTTCCGGCCTGATCCGCACGATCCAGCTCGATACCCAGGATGCTGTCGCCGCGATGGAGCGCAGCACCCAGGGCGTCGTGCTGGGTACGCGACTTTCTGACGATGCCGGCAATGCGCTGGGCGAGATCGGGCGGGTTTCGCGCCAGCTCGCCGAGCTGATTGACGGCATTGCCCGCACGACCCAGAGCCAGGCGGTGTCAGCCGGTACGGTTGCTCAGAGTATCCAGCGCATCCTGCTGGTGACCGAGCAGACCAGCGACGGCACACAGCAGACCGCAGGGTCCATCGTTCAACTTGCAGAACTCGGGCGTGAGCTGAAGAGTTCGGTCTCGCGTTTCAGGGTGTCGTAATGAGCATCGAGTCTCCCGATCTGACCGCCCTGTCATGGTGTCTTGGCGAAATTCGCGAGTCACTCACGCGCGCCGAAGTTGCCATCGAGGCCCAGATCGCCCAGGGCGACGACGACCGTTCGCAGATGACGATTGCGCGCACCATGGTGCATCAGGCCAGCGGCGCGCTGCAGTTCGTCGATCTCGAAGGGGTGCGGGTCGTCACGATGGAGGCAGAGCATCTGCTCGCCCTGTCCGAGCGAGGCGAGCTTGCGCTGTCGCTCGAGTCTCAGGGGGTGCTGGTCCGTGCGTTTGCCGCCGTCTGCGAGTACCTCGAAGGGATTGCTGCCGGCTCGGGCGATTCCCCGCTCAAGCTGTTTGCCAACTACCGCGAACTGCTGGCACTGCGCGGCATCGACCGGGCTGAGCCTGCCGATCTCTTTTTTCCCGACCTGAGTCGACGTGCACCGCATCTCGACCATGGCAACGACACTGCCGGTCGAAACATCGCAACGGTTCGCTCATCGTTTGAGCGCGGCATGCTCGGCTTTCTTCGCGATCCGGGCGATCAGGGTGCGATCGTCGAGATGAGC
>CAMCXH010000226.1 GCA_945883285.1 Bordetella parapertussis
CGCTCGGCATCGACGCCAAACCCGGCGAGCGCTTCATGTCGCTCTTCTGCTATCCCGACTCACCGGTCGCCGAACTGCTCGACGGACTCAAGGCCATTGAGGGCCGCGCGTCAGCTGCAACAGCTACCGCTGGCATGACTGGCACAACAGGCACGCCCGAGCGCTGGCAACTGCTGATTCCCGAGGGCATTGCCCCGGCGCTGAGCGGGCGGCACGGTGTCAGGCGGGTACCCTTCCTGGCGCAGACCGACTACGACCGGCTGCTGTGGTGCTGCGATCTGAACTGGGTGCGCGGCGAGGACTCGCTCGTGCGGGCGCTGTGGTCGGGGCGGCCGCTGATCTGGCAGGCCTACCGCCAGACCGATGAAGCACACCGCTCTAAACTCGACGCGCTGATCGACCGCTGGCTGGCCGTCGCCAGGCTGCCTGAGCCGGCCGCGAATGCATGGCGCAATCTGCACACCGCCTGGAATACCGCGCCTGATCCGGCGAGTCGCACCTTGACCGCCGCCGCACTGCGACCGATGTTCGAGCAGCTGCCGGCGCTTGAAGCCGGGGCCGGCCGGTGGCGATCAGCCCAGCTCCAGCAGTCCGATCTGGCCAGCAGGCTGGTGGCGTTTGCAGCGGGCAAGCTATAATCGAGAGCTTTTGATCGACGGTTGCGCGTTCTTTGCCAACCTGCCCCCCACGACTTTTCCCCAAAGATTGCACCCATGAAGACCGCCCAGGAACTGCGCCCCGGTAATGTCGTGATGATCGGCCCCGAGCCGATGGTCGTACAAAAGGCCGACTACAACAAATCCGGCCGCAATGCTGCGGTCGTGAAGATGAAGCTCAAGAATCTGCTCAATGGATCGAATACCGAATCGGTCTACAAGGCCGACGAGAAGTTCGACGTGCTGGTGCTCGATCGCAAGGAATGCACCTACTCGTATTTTTCGGAGCCCATGCATGTCTTCATGGACACCGACTACAACCAGTACGAAGTCGAGGCCGAGAGTATGGGCGACGCCCTGAACTACATCGATGAAGGCATGCCCTGCGATGTGGTGTTCTACGACGGCCGGGCGATTTCAGTCGAAATGCCTACTGCGGTCGTGCGTGAAGTGGAATACACCGAGCCGGCCGTCAAGGGCGACACTTCGGGCAAGGTCATGAAGCCGGCCCGTATCAAGCCGACCGGTTTCGAGCTGCCGGTGCCGGCCTTCGTCGAGATCGGGGACCGCATCGAGATCGATACCCGCACCGCCGAGTACCGCAGCCGCGTCAAGTAAGTCGCTTCATTTGCGTCGATTCAGTTGCGTCGATTCAGTTCAGGCCGACCACCCGCCCGCGACCGCGGTCGCGTCCGGGCTTGGCCGGATGCACCGAAAAACGCATTCGCGCAGCGTCCGCTGCGATGTCGGCTTGACCAGATAACCGTTGCAGCCGGCGATCAGGCCCCGCAGCAAGTCGATGGCCGACGATCGCCGTGTGAGCACGATCACCGGCACCCGCGCCACACCACGCCCCCGTCGAATCTGTCGAACCAGGCGAAAGCCATCGACGTCGCTCAGGTCGACATCGAGAATCACCAGTTCGTAGCGCCGCAGCGCCAGCAGCGCGAGGCCTTCTTGCGCCGTGCCGACCCCCTCTGCATCAAGGCCAATCGCCTCGATCGAGATCGATACCTGCCGCCTGAGCACCGGGCTGGGATCGATGATCAGAACCCGCTGTGGCCGTGACGGTGCGCCCGTCATCGGTTGATCGGGCCGCGCGCCGCCCGCATGAGCACGGGTGGGCGGGTCGCCTCGAAAAACCCGGGCACCACGTCGAAGCGGGCGCATCAGCTGCCGATCGACCGCCTGATTGAGCGCCGCCAGCAGATTGACCGAAAAGCGCTGCAAAACCAGATCATCGCAGGCTCGGGTCGGGTCGCAGCGCCGACCCACCGTCACCAGGGTCACACCGCTTGCGGCGGGCGACAGTCGGCCCAGCACCCGCGCCACCGCCTGACCATCGGCCACAGTCATGTCGACCAGCGCCAGATCGTAGTCGGTGGGAGCGTCAGCAGGCGCAAAGACGAAACGGTAGGGATTGTGACGCGCATGCCGAAAGACGATCTCGACAATGCGCTCCAATGTCTGCCCCAGCCCGAAAGCCGCCACACGAAACAAGGGGCGGGGATCGGTATCGAACGCAGTGAGCAGATTGATCGAGGCAGACATGAATGCAGACAGACCGCGGCCGACAGCCGCTCAGACAAAACCGGTCCGATCTTACACCTCGCAGGGCGCCAGCCTGCAAGCACTATGTCAAGAAATCTCTTTATCAAGCAACTGCTTAAAGGCCCGTCTTCAAGTGAACTCGGAGGTTAGTGCCAACTGCAGGTCGTTGTCGCGGGCGAAATTGAGCAGAAACGTGAGCGCAAGCGGTTCGACCGTGGCAATGACCGGATCAACCCGCACGCAGGTCTGTTCCTGATGGCGCCCCGGCACCGCATAGGGTGAACACTGAAGGGGCGTGGCTGCGCCGCTGCCGGGCGGCCTGAAACAGGCCATCACGCCGGCGAGGCGTTCGCTCCAGTCGCTGGGGCGAAAGGCTTTGCCGGATGAAGTCACCCCAACGATCAGAAAGACCGCATCAGGCGGCTTCGCTATCGATCTCGCAGGAATCAGAGAGGGAGTAAGGGCGGACGCCATCGTCTGGGAGACGAGCCGAACAAAGTGTAATGCGGCAGTATAACGGTCGGTGCACCGGGCTCGCCGATGTCATGAAAATCCCCTAGACTCGACTGTTTCGCCCGTCAGTTTCGACCTTTGGTTTCACCTTTTTCTTTGCAACGATTTCCGGAAGGACTCACGATGACCGCCATCGACCCCGTCATGCCGACCTATGCCCCGCAGCCTGTCGCTTTCGAGCGCGGCGAGGGCGCCTGGCTGTACGACACCGACGGACGACGCTACCTGGACTGCCTGTCCGGCATCGCGGTCAATACCCTCGGGCACAACCATCCTCGTCTGGTGGCCGCGATCACCGATCAGGCCTCCAAGATCATTCACACCTCGAATCTCTTCGAGATCCCGCTGCGTCGGCAACTCGCCCAGCGCCTGGTCGACCTGTCAGGCATGACCAATGTGTTCTTCTGCAACTCGGGCCTCGAAGCCAACGAAGCGGCAATCAAGATCGCACGGCTCTATGGCCACAACCGCGGCATTGATCTGCCTGAAATCGTCGTTTACGAAAAGGCCTTCCACGGTCGGTCGCTTGCGACGCTGTCGGCCACTGGCAACGTCAAGGTACAGAAAGGGTTCGAGCCGCTGGTGACCGGTTTTGTGCGCGTGCCGCTCAATGACATGACTGCACTCGAAGAGATCGCCGCCAATCGACCGAAGGTCTGCGCGGTCTTTCTCGAAGCGATCCAGGGCGAGGGCGGTATTCAGCCGGCCCGCATCGAATACCTGAAGCAGGTCCGCGCGCTGTGCGACCGCAAGGGCTGGCTGATGATGGTCGACGAAGTCCAGTGCGGCACCGGCCGCACCGGTCGCTGGTTCGCGCATCAGTATGCCGGCATCGTCCCTGACGTCATGCCGCTCGCGAAGGGTCTGGCCTCGGGCATTCCGGTAGGCGCCGTGGTCGCTCACGGCGAAGCTGCCCACACCTTCAAGGCAGGCAATCATGGCACGACCTTCGGGGGCAATCCGCTGGCCATGCGGGCGGGCCTGACCACCATCGATGTCATGGAAGAAGACCGGTTGCTCGACAATGCCACCGCCATGGGCAATCTGATCATGGACGGCATTCGCCGCGAGATGGCGGGCAATCCCGGCCTGATCGATGTCCGCGGCAATGGTCTGATGATCGGCATCGAACTCGACCGACCCTGCAGCGAAATCGTCGGCAAGGCCCTCAAAGCCGGTCTGGTGCTCAATGTGACTGCCGATACTGTCGTGCGTCTTCTGCCGCCGCTGATCTTCAACCGCGAGCAGGCCGAACTGACCGTCGCAAGCCTCGCACCGATCCTGCGCGAGACGGTGGCGCGCCCAATCGACCGGGCAGCCTGAGGCGCAACCGATGGCGTTAAAACACTTTTTGCAGCTGATCGACTTTGATCGCGACGAGATCGAGCATGTCTTTGCCCGCAGTCGCATCATCAAGGATCTC
>CAMCXH010000227.1 GCA_945883285.1 Bordetella parapertussis
GAAGCGCGATGCCGACTCCGATCTGGGTGGCACGATGCGCCTGGGCGCGCAGCGCTGCCCGGTCACTGCAGGCACGCTTGCTGCCTCGATCTATGGGGAGTCGGTCAACGAGCGTCATCGCCATCGCTATGAGGTCAACAACCACTATGTCGGCCAGCTCGAGCAGGCCGGGCTGCGTGTCTCGGCCCGAACGCCGACCGAGGGCTTGACCGAAATTGCCGAATTGCCCCAGACCGGGCCGCTTTCGCATCCCTGGTTTGTCGGCGTGCAGTTCCACCCGGAGTTCACCTCCACGCCGCGCGATGGACACCCGCTCTTTCGGTCGTATGTCGAGGCCGCCATTGCGCATTCGGCGCGCCGTACGCCGGTGATCCAGGTCGGTGAACCAGCCTTGAGGCCGATGCCATGAAGCTCTGCGGATTCGAAGCCGGTCTCGACCGTCCCCTCTTTCTGATTGCCGGGCCGTGCGCGATCGAATCGCGCCAGTTGGCTATCGATACCGCCGGTGAACTCAAAGCCATCACCGGCGCGCTCGGCGTGCCCTTCATCTACAAGTCGTCCTTCGACAAGGCCAACCGCAGTTCGGGCAAGTCGTTTCGCGGCCCGGGCATCGACGAGGGCCTGCGCATTCTCGACGAGGTGCGCCGCCAGATCGGTGTGCCGGTTCTGACCGATGTTCACGATATCGACCAGATCGAGCCGGTGGCCGCGGTCGTCGATGTCCTGCAGACACCGGCGTTCCTGTGTCGTCAGACCGACTTCATTCGCGCGGTGGCCACCAGCGGAAAACCGGCCAATATCAAAAAGGGACAGTTTCTGGCGCCCCACGACATGAAAAATGTCGCCGACAAGGCCCGCGAGGCTGTGATCGAAGCCGGGCTCGATGGCGACTGCATCATGGTGTGCGAGCGCGGCGCCTCATTCGGCTATAACAACCTGGTCTCCGACATGCGCAGTCTGGCGATCATGCGCGAGACTGACTGTCCGGTGGTTTTCGATGCCACGCACTCGGTGCAGTTGCCGGGCGGCCAGGGCACGTCTTCCGGCGGTCAGCGCGAATTCGTTCCGGTGCTGGCACGCGCAGCGGTGGCAGTCGGCATCGCGGGCATCTTCATGGAGACCCATCCCGACCCGGCGCGTGCCCTGTCGGATGGGCCGAATGCCTGGCCCTTGCCGCAACTGGCCGAATTGCTGGCGACGCTGTGCCAGCTCGATGCCCTGGTCAAAGGCCAGGGCTTTGTGGAGCAATCGCATGGCGTCTGAACAAGCCTGTGTTTTTCTGAGCCACCTGTCATGACCACTGCTTATGTCATTGCCGACGTCAAAGTCAGCGATCCCGATCAATACCGCCAGTACATGGCACTCACGCCGTCTGCGGTCGCAGCTGCCGGAGGCGAGTTCGTCGTGCGAGGCGGCCGCCAGGCAGTGCTCGAGGGCCACTGGTCGCCGTCGCGTGTGGTCGTGATCCGTTTTCAGTCATTCGAGGCCGCGCAGGCCTTCTATGATTCAGCGCTGTATCTTGAGGCGCGCGGCAAGCGAGCCGGTGCCACCGACCATTTCAACATGATCATCGTAGAAGGGATCTGAACCAATGAGCACGATTGTTGACATCATCGGACGTGAGGTGATCGATTCCCGCGGTAACCCCACGGTTGAATGCGATGTACTGCTTGAATCGGGCACGATGGGCCGCGCCGCGGTTCCCTCTGGTGCCTCGACCGGCTCGCGCGAGGCAATCGAGCTGCGCGACGGCGATGCATCGCGTTACGGCGGCAAAGGCGTGCTGCGTGCGGTCGAAAACATCAATACCGAGATTTCCGAGGCGATCATGGGCCTCGATGCCAGCGAGCAGGCCTATGTCGACAAGATCCTGATCGAACTCGACGGCACCGACAACAAGGCCCGACTCGGCGCCAACGCCACGCTGGCGGTGTCGATGGCAGTGGCCAAGGCCGCGGCCGAAGAGTCCGGATTGCCGCTCTACCGCTATTTCGGCGGCTCGGGCGCGATGTCCCTGCCGGTGCCGATGATGAATGTCATCAACGGCGGCGCGCATGCCAACAACAATCTCGACATCCAGGAATTCATGATCATCCCGGTGGGTGCGCCCACCTTTCGGGAGGCGGTACGCTATGGCGCCGAGACCTTTCAGGCGCTCAAGAAGATTCTCCATGACCGGGGCCTGAGCACGGCGGTGGGCGATGAGGGCGGTTTTGCGCCGAGCGTGGCCAACCACGAGGCGGCCATTCAGCTGATCCTCGAGGCAATCGACCGCGCCGGCTACAGCGCCGGGTCGCAGATCGCCATTGGTCTTGATTGCGCGGCCTCCGAATTCTTCAAGGACGGGCGCTATCGTCTGGCGAGCGAAGGCCTGTCGCTGAGCGCGGCCGACTTCACCAACCTGCTCGGCACCTGGTGCGACAAGTACCCGATCATTTCGGTCGAAGACGCGATGGCCGAAAACGACTGGGACGGATGGCGCGTGCTGACCGATCAGCTCGGTGATCGTATCCAGCTGGTCGGCGACGATCTCTTCGTCACCAACACCCGCATCCTGCGCGAAGGTATCGAGGCAGGTGTCGCCAATTCGATCCTGATCAAGATCAACCAGATCGGCACGCTCACCGAGACCTTTGCCGCGATCGAGCTGGCCAAGCGCAACAACTACACCGCGGTGGTCTCGCATCGCTCGGGCGAAACCGAGGACACCACCATTGCCGATATCGCGGTTGGCACCAACGCCCTTCAGATCAAAACCGGTTCGATGTCGAGATCCGATCGGGTAGCCAAGTACAACCAGCTGCTTCGGATCGAGGAAGACCTCGGCGAGGTGGCCCAGTATCCCGGCCGCTCGGCGTTCTACAACCTGCTCTGAGGGTCAGTCGATGCGCCTCTTCACGTTTGTGCTGGTGGCCCTGCTCGGGGTGATTCAATACCCGTTGTGGTTGGGCAAGGGCGGATGGCTGCGGGTCTGGGACCTCGATCGGCAACTGTCTGTCCAGAACAGGACGAACGAGAAGCTGGTGTCTCGCAACAGTGCCCTCGAGGGTGAGGTCCACGACCTCAAACAGGCGACGATTGCGATCGAGGAGCGCGCGCGTTACGAGCTCGGAATGATGCGGTCCGACGAAATCTTCGTGCAGGTCTCCGAGCCGATACAGACCCGCCGGCCGGTGCCGTCCTCGAGGCCGACACCCGCCCCGGCGCATCTGCCGCAGGCGGGGGTCACGACGGTCAGTGCCGCACCTGCGAGCCCGGTGCAATCGGCTCGCTGACAAACAGTTCGGCGCTGTCGACTGCGTCGAAGTCGTAAGGCGTATTGCAGAAGTCGCAGCGGACGCCGACCACGCCTTTTTCGGCGACGATGGATGCAATCTCATCTTGCCCGAGCATTCGGAGCATATTGGCGACCTTCTCGCGCGAGCAGGTGCAGCCAAAGCGCGGCGATCGCGAATCGAAGGCATGCAGCCGCTCCTGCCAGAACAAGCGGTGCAGGATCGAGGGTCCCGACAGCGTCAGCATTTCATCCCGACTGAGGGTCTGCGCGAGTTTCTGCATGCGGTTCCAGCCGTCGGCATCACTTTCACTTTCGGTCGCGACGGCCATCGGCGACGCCGACAGGGCTGCGGACGAGGCCTCCTGCGACGGTAAGAAGGCCTTGCCGCCCTCCTCGGGCAGCCGTTGAAGCAGCAGCCCGGTTGCCCGGGAGTCATCGGCTGCCAGCCAGAGTCGTGTGGGGACCTGCTCGGAGCGCGCCATATAGCGTTCGAGCACTTCTGCCACGCTGTCGCCTTCAAAGGGCACGATGCCCTGGTAGGGCTGGCGGTTCGGCGAACTCGATCGCGGATCGAGCGTGACCACGAATCGCCCCCGTCCGCTGGCATTGACCAGCGTCGTGAGGTCGGCGTCTTCCGGGCAGTGCTGGCCTTCGCGCAGCTTGGCAGTCGCCCGAAAACTCCCGTCGGCCTCGCATTCGACCACCAGCAGGGCGACCGGCCCGTCGCCGTGAATCTGCAGGATCAGGGCGCCATCAAATTTGAGCGTGGCCGACAGCAGCAGTCCGGCTGCGCACAACTCGCCGAGCCGATCGCGCACCGACCTCGGAAACGCATGCCGGCCGGCGATCTCGCGCCA
>CAMCXH010000228.1 GCA_945883285.1 Bordetella parapertussis
TTGACCCTCAGAGGCCGAATCCCTACCATCGACAGATGGCTGATGGATTGCAGATTCTGGAAGCACAAGTCTCCTTGATGCTTGAGGGCATGAGGCGCTTGTCGGATGACAATATCGCGCTGCGTGCCGAGTTGCAGGCAGCAAGCCTGGCTCGGCGTCAACTCGAGGCACGCCTTGACGAAGCGCGCAGCCGGGTCGAATCAGCGCTCGGTCGGCTGCCGGCCCTGGCGAGCCCCCTGCAGACGACGCCACCGAGCGGCACACTAAGTAGCCCACTAAGTACCGCACTGAGTACCGCACTGAGTACCGCACTGAGTACCCCACTGAGTACCCCACTGAGCAAGGCGGATTGACATGGAACAGATCGATGTCCGTATCCTTGATCGCGACTATCGCCTGGCGGTTCCGTCGGATGAAAAGTCCAAATTGATCGATGCGGTGCGGGTGGTCGACGACAAGATGAAGGCCATCCGTGACGCAGGTCGAATTGCCGGCATCGACCGCATCGCGGTGATGGCTGCGCTGCAGCTGGCCCACGAACTGATCACCGCACAATCGGCCGCGCTGCCACAACCCGAGCCCGAGGCTGAAACCGGCCGCCGTATCCGCAAGATGACCGAAGCGATCGACGCCGAGATGAAACGCCAGGAATCACTTTTCTGAGCTTTCCCGACGCTTGTTCTTGAGCGCGGGGCCCGCCTGTCGGCAAAGCTTGGTGGCCTGATGCGACACCGGTAGAATGGGGCCAACCCTGCGGTGTTCGATACGGTCAATCATTCCTTGAACCAATGCGAAAGCAACCAGGTCGTGGGTTAACGTAGCGCGTTACTGTTGAGATCGTCCCATTGCGCGGACGGACCTGATGTGATGCCACCCGCGGCCGCCCTGAACTCCGGTTCAGGATGCTGGCCGAACGGCACAGGCGGGGACCCTCTTCAGGCAGTTCAGGCGCGGCAGGCTACACTGCCGCCCTTGCTTCTCAGGCCCGCCCGGGCACCTTGATGGATCCCCTGATCGTTGCCGGACTGCTCGTCCTTGGCGCCTTTACCGGCTTTGCAGCCGGCCTGCTTGGCATCGGCGGCGGCATGCTGATGGTGCCTTTCATGACCATGATGCTTGAGCGCATTGGCTTTCCGGCCGATCAGGTAGTCAAGGTTGCCATCGCCACATCGCTCACCACCATCGTCTTTACCTCGATGGCGAGCGTGCGGGCCCATCACCGGCGAGGCGCAGTGCGGTGGGACGCGGTTCGCTCGCTTGCACCGGGCATCCTGGTCGGATCCCTGATCGGCGCTCAGATTGCCGGCGCGATTCCCGGTAAGGCACTCGGTCTTTGCTTCGGCCTGTTTCTCGGCTTTTCGGCGATCAAGATGATTCGCGGTGCGCCGCCGGCTGCCACCGGCACGCTGCCGGGAGCCGGCGGCATGTTCGCGGCCGGCTCAGGCATCGGCCTGCTGTCGGCGGTGCTCGGTGCCGGTGGTGGATTCATCACCGTCCCTTTTCTCGCGCGTCGCAACGTCACGATGCAACAAGCGGTGGCAAGCAGCGCGGCCTGCGGCTTTCCGATTGCGCTGGCCGGAACAGTCGGCTACATCTGGGCCGGCCGGCACCTCGAACTGCCATCGGGCACGATCGGCTATCTCTATCTGCCGGCACTCGCCATCATTTCGCTTGCCAGCGTCATGACCGCGCCGCTCGGTGCGAAGGTCGCCCACTCGATACCCACAGCAACGCTCAAGCGGGTCTTCGCCGGCCTGCTTCTGGCGCTGGCCATCTACATGTTCCTGCGCTCGATTCAAAGCTGACCGAGGCCGCCTGACTCGGCCCCCGCTTGCCTCGCGCGGCTCCGGTTTGCCCAGCGTGTTTGCTCAGTTCGAATACTGCTTTCTGAGCTCGTTCTTCTGAACCTTGCCCATCGCGTTGCGCGGCAACTCATCGACGATGTGAATCCGCTTGGGCACCTTGTAGCTGGCGATCAGCGATTTGAGCGTCGCAATCATCGACGCGCCATCGAGTTGCGCGCCGGCCTGGGCGACCACGACCGCGGTAACCGCTTCGCCGAAGTCCCGATCGGGCACGCCGATGACGGCCGACTCGACCACCCCCGGCATATCGTCGAGATAGGACTCGACTTCCTTGGGATAGACGTTATAGCCGCCGCTGATGATGAGGTCCTTGCTGCGACCGACAATCGTCAGATAGCCCTGCACATCGAAGCGACCGACATCCCCGGTCTTGAACCAGCCGTCTTGGGTGAATTCTTCCCGGGTCTTTTCGGGCATGCGCCAATAGCCGCCGAAAACATTGGGGCCGCGCACCTCGACGCCGCCCACCTCATCGCAGGCGCACGGCTTGCCGGCGTCGTCGACCACCCTGACCGCGACGTCGGGCAAAGGCAGCCCGACCGTGCCCGCCGCCCGATGGCCCTCATAAGGATTGGAGGTGAGCATGACGGTCTCGCTCATGCCGTAACGCTCGAGGATGCGCTGACCGGTGCGGGTTTCGAATTGCCGGAAGGTCTCGGCCAGCAGCGGCGCCGACCCCGAAATGAAAAGCCGCATGCCAGCGGCGGCGGTGTTGTCGAAGGCAGGCTCATCGAGCAGGCGTACATACATCGTGGGCACACCCATGAAGACGGTTGCGCCGGGCAGATGGCGCACGACCTCCTTCGCGTCGAAGCGCGGCAGCCAGATCATCTTGCTGCCCGACAGCAGGGCACCATGAATGGCAACGAAAAGCCCATGCACATGAAAGATCGGCAAGGCATGCAGCAGCACATCGTCCTGACGCCAGCGCCAGACGGTATGCAGGGTCAGTGCGTTGCTGGCCAGGTTGGCATGCGAGAGCATCGCGCCCTTGCTGCGACCGGTGGTGCCCGAGGTGTAGAGCACGGCGGCCAGACTCGAGGGCTCGCAGGCGACGGTCGAAAAGTCATCGGCATGCGGCGCCGCGGCGTCGATGAGCGATCCGCTGCCATCGTCAGACAGCGTAAAGACATGGGCGCTGCCAAGACCGGCTGCAATCGCACTCACATCGGCCAGGCGCGAGGGCATGCACACCACGACCGCTGGCTCGGCATCCTCGATGAAATAGGCGATCTCGCCCTTCTGATAGGCGGTATTCAGCGGCAGGAACACATGCCCGGCGCGCAGTGTCGCCAGATAGAGGCAAAGCGCCTCGGGCGATTTGTCGACCTGCACCGCGATGCGCGACTGCGCAGGCAGTTGCAGCGAGACCAGCAGATTGGCAATGCGGGCACTGGCCTGCTCGAGGTCGCGCCAGCGCCAATACTGCCCGTCATGGGTCTCGAGCGCGCAGGCCGAGCGGTCAGCCGGCATGCGCGCGGCGATCAGGTCGTAAAGATTAGCTGTCATGCCGCAGGGTCCTCAATCGATCTTGGCGCCGGAGTCCTTGACCACCTTCGCCCACTTGACGATTTCGAGGTCGACCAAGCGCTGCATTTCTTCAGGCGACCCGCCGCCGGCTTCGGCGCCTACAGCAGCCCAGGCCTCCTTCAATTCAGTGCCGGCCAGCGCCTTTGAAATTTCCTGCTGCATCTTCAGCACGATCTCGCGCGGCGTGCCCGCCGGTGCCCAGACTGCATACCAGAGGCGCGCGTCGTAGCCTTTCACTCCCAGCTCGTTGAGCGTGGGCACATCAGGCAGCGCGAACGATCGGGTCAGGCTGGTCACCGCGAGCGGCGTGAGCTTGCCGCCCTTGATCAGCGGCATCGCGCTGCCCAGACCATCGAACATGAAATCGATCTGACCGGCCAACAGGTCCTGCAATGCCGGCCCCGCACCCCGGTAGGGGATATGGGTCATGTAGGTTTTCGTCATCGACTTGTAGAGCTCGACCGTGAGCTGATGCGCGGTGCCGCTGCCGGCCGACCCGAAGTTCAGCTTGCCCGGATTGGCCTTGGCATACCGGTAGAAATCGTTATACGACTTGAACCCCAGATGCTGCGGCTTGATCACCAGCACATTCGGCACATACGACAGGACAGTCACCGGCACCAGATCCTTATTGAGGTCATAGCCCAG
>CAMCXH010000229.1 GCA_945883285.1 Bordetella parapertussis
GCCCTTGACGTCACCGCCCGCGCAAAAAGCAGTCCCTGCTCCGGTGATGAGCAAGGCGCCGACCCGCTCATCATCGCCGCGCTCCTTGACCATCCGGCGCAAGGCTGGCGTGAGATAGTCCGACAGGGCATTGCGTGCATCCGGGCGATTCAGCGTGATCACCGCAACCCGGTCGCGGATCTCGCACAGCAACTGATCTGTCCCGGTCTCGATGACAACAGTGTCCTGGCTGGTTGTGGCAGTCATGATGGTCTCCTTTGTTATTGACAGTGATCGGCAGGCGCCGCAGACATGGCAAGCACCCGGTTCATCCAGGTTCGACTGAGCATCGAATGAGGCTTGAGCGCGAGGCGCTCGTTCAGTAACGCGCGGGCCATCGGTCGATTGCCCGATCGTTCGGCCGCGGCAATCAGGGTCTGCGACAGGAGATCACGCTGGGCGTGCGAGCCGCCAGCGCGCGCTGCCACCGGCCTGACTGCCGACAGAAGCTCGACCGCACGCTGCGGCTTTTGCTGCCCCATCGCCTGCAAGGCTTGCGCCACCGGCAACCCGACCTGCCGGGTCATCACCGCGTTGTCGGTATCGCGCTGAGCGGTGCGCGCCATCACGGCTGCCAGCCTGGCGGTCAGATCGTCGCGACCCGCACCGACGAAGCTCATCATGGCGTGGATATCGTTGAAGGCATACCAGGCATCATCGATCAGCGGCTCCCAGACCTTGACCATCGGCTGCCATCGATCCCCGACGTCGACACCCTGCAGGCTGAGTCGCCACAGGAGCGCGCTGGCATCGATCATGTCGAGCACGACCGTCGACTCGGTGCCGCGAATGCGTTCGTCGTAAAGCTTGAGCACCACATCCCATTGCTGTCGCTCAAGGTGATAGAGCGCCAGATGCCACCAGTTATGGACAGAAAAAAAACTGTCGCTCGACCAGTCGGCTTCCCGGCTGGTATACCAGTCGATGCCGTCATCGAGCCGATGGGTCATCTCCATGACATGGGCGACCGCATGAATCGCCCAGGCATTGCGGGGCGTGCTCGCCACGGCGCGGCGACCATCGACCTCGGCCTGCTCGTAATCACCCATCTCTTCGAGACCGAAGGCATGCATGCCGAGGTAATAGCCCTCCAGGGTACTGCCCGGATCGATATCGGGCAGGCGCCTGGCGACCCGGTCGCGCAGTTCACTCGACTGACCCATGAAGAAATCGGACTGATGCGCAGCAAACATCGCAAGACCATCATTAGGCCAGGTCACCAGGATTTTCTCCCACCGCGCCGCTGCCTCGTGAAGACGCCCGGATGTCCATGCATCGAGTGCCGCGATGTGCGCAAGCTCGCGATCGTTCGCCCCGCCTGAGACCGCCCGCGCTGCGTCAAGCGCTGCTTTCGCGGGCGCGAGCAGCGACTGCTCCGAGCTCAATGCAAAGAGCATGCTCTTGAGGACGTGGGCCATGACAAGGCCCCGGTCGATTGCAAGCGCTGCTTTGACTTGCGCAAGCGGGTCATCGGTCAGGGTCATGAGGCTGCCAAGCGCCACGCCATAGTGCCTGACCGCGGCAGCATCGCTTGCGCTGAGTGGGGCATCAAAAACATCTCGGTAAGCCATGGCACTGTCCTGTCTTGAAGTGCAGCGCGACACGACCCACGCTGCTGTGCAGATCATGCGGACCGGCGAGGGCTGATGGCAAGCCGGCCTTCCGAAAGTCAGCTCGCGTATAGTCCCGGCCATGCCCCGGCCAACGCCACCAAGCGCTTGCGCTCGATGAATTCTCCCCCTGCTTCGAAGGCACCCTCTGCCGCGCTGGTCGGCGGCCTGTGTTATCTGGTGTCGTCCCTTGTATGGGGCCTGAATATTCCGCTGACCTCACGCCTGTTCAGCAGCTTCGATCCTTATTGGCTTGCGGTGCTGCGCCTGTCGATTGCCTCAACCATCCTGGGTTCGCTGGTTGCGGCCAGCAGCAGTCTCTCGCAATTGCGCTCACCGATTCCGCACTGGCGGGTGCTGACGATGAGCCTGTGCGTCAGCTGCTTTTTTGTCTTTTTCAATCTCGGGCTGCGGTACACCAATCCGATTACCGCCGCCGCCATCATGGCCGGTTCGCCGGTCTATGGCGCAATCGTCTTTCGCTGGATGAACCGATCGCCGCTGGAAAAAGGCTTCTGGGGAGCCGCCGCACTCACCATCATCGGCGCCGGTATCGCGATTTACGGCAAGGCCGACGACACAAGCCAGTCACTGAGTCTGCAGGGCGGTGAGCCACTGATCGTGCTGTCCTTCTTTGCCTGGACGGCTTACTCGATCCTTGCCCAGCGCTGGTTTACGCCGGACACCTCGCAGCTGCGCCGTACCTTCCTGACCTCGGCCTATGCCGTGCCCTGGCTGATCGTCTGGTGGCTGCTCGCCCGGGCCGTCGGTTTGACCGGTGCGCCCAATCTCGATCCGAGCCGCGAAGCGATCATGAACCTGCTGATCACCGCAGCGCTGTCGTCGGCACTGGGCGCGGTCGCCTGGAACACGGGGGTGGCTCGCCTTGGCATCAATGCCGGCGTGATGTGGCAAAACACCGTACCGGTCTTTGCGGTGCTGATTTCCTTGCTGATCTTTTCGGTCATTCCGCTGCCCGAGCAGGTGATCGGCGGTCTGGTGGTTTTGGCAGGCGTCGTCTACATGCAGTGGCAGCGCATGCGGACTTCACGCGCTGCGATGATCAAGCTCTGAGGCACCGCCAGCCTCAGCACAACAGCATGCCGCCATCGATCAGCAGCGACTGCCCGGTCATGCCTGCCGACTCCGGCGACCCGAGATAGACCGCAAGCGCAGCCACCTCGCCGGGCTCAAGCACCCGGCCCATCGGTACGCGAGCAAGTGCCGCCTTCACCACCGCATCGCCATCGGCGCCACCGATCGCGGCATAGCCTCGCTTGAGGTTCTCGACCATATCGGTCTGGATGAACCCCGGGCAGATCGCGTTGACCGTCACACCGGTGGTCGCCGCTTCGAGCGCCACACATCGGGTGAGTCCCACGACCGCATGCTTGCTGACGTTGTAGGCGCTCTGATTGCGCGACCCCCATTTGCCGGCGGTGGAGGCAATGTTGACGATGCGCCCGCGCCCGCGTGACTGCATCCGCGGCAGCGCTGCCTGCATCAGGTTGATCACACCGAAGAGATTCACATCGAGCAACCGCTGAAAATCCTCGGGCGCGTACTCGAGAAAGGTCTTCGACTGATAGATGCCAGCATTATTGACCAGCACGTCCAGGCGCCCGAAGCGGGCTTCGATCGCCTCAACCGCTGCGAAACAGGCCGCGCGATCGGTGACGTCGAGCGGCATGACAATTGATCGCTCGGGTGGCAACGCGAGCGAGGCCTGCACCTCGGCCAGCATCTCGCGATTGGTTGCCGCCAGGCAAACCGTGGCGCCCTCGGCGGCGTAGGCTTGCGCGATGGCACGACCGATGCCGCGGCTCGCGCCGGTGATCAGGGCCACATGATTGGCGAGCCGGGACCCTGAGGGGTGAATGGTGCTGGATTCGGTCATGCGTTGCTCCTTGAAAAAATAGCCTCCAGACGCCTGGAGGCCGATCATTACACCACCGACATTGCTCGGTGCGATGGCAGGCGATCGAGCGCTGCGAAAGGGCCCGCCAAGAGGAGATCGCTCAGCGGTCAGCCCCCCCTCGGCTCAGGCATCGCTTGGCTTGTCGCGTTCCCGATAATCCTTGAAGCTCGCGTCACGCTCGCTCAGCAGGCTGCTCACACTGGCGCCATCACGCCGAAAGCGCGTCATGTAGGCCTTGCTGGCGTCGGTCTGAAACGCCAGGGCCTGCAGCTCGGTGCCGGCCCTGATGGCGGCGCGCAGCCCCATGATCTCCATCGCGCGATGCACACTGCGCTTGTTGATGGCCGCCAACTCGCTCGGCAACAGACTTACGCGCTGCGCGATCGCGAGCACCTCTGTCTCGAGCCGATCGGCTGCATAAGCGCGATTGGCCCAGCCCTTTTGCGCGGCCTCGGCGCCACTGAGCGAATCGCC
>CAMCXH010000230.1 GCA_945883285.1 Bordetella parapertussis
GAACCGTCGGGCGGATACCGCGCCAGCGTGTCGCGCCTGCCTTGCCGATCTGGCGCAGGTTGTGCTCTTCGTTGCCGACTTCGCCAAGCGTCGCGCGGCACTCGATATGCACCCGGCGAATCTCACCCGAGCGCAGGCGAACCTGCGCGTAAGTGCCTTCGCGAGCCAGCAGCTGCGCAGACGCACCCGCCGAGCGGGCAATCTGCGCACCCTTGCCGGGGAGCATCTCGATGCAATGAATGGTCGAACCCACCGGAATATTTCGGATGGGCAGAGTGTTGCCTGAGCGGATCGGCGCTTCGGGCCCGGACATCAGGGCTACGCCGGCCGACACGCCGCGCGGCGCGAGAATATAGCGACGCTCGCCATCGGCGTAGCACAACAGCGCCAGATGCGCGCTGCGGTTCGGATCGTATTCGATGCGCTCGACCTTGGCCGGAATCCCGTCCTTGTTTCGCTTGAAATCGACGACACGGTAGTGCGACTTGTGCCCGCCGCCACGATGACGCGTGGTGATGTGGCCAAGGTTATTGCGACCCGAGCCGCGAGTCTGAGGCTCGACCAGCGCTGCATGCGGTTTGCCCTTATGCAGACCCGGCGTAACCACCTTGACCATGCCCCGGCGACCCGGGGATGTCGGTTTGACTTTGACGACGGTCATTTATCGGGTCTCCGCGAAATTGATTTCCTGGCCGGGCTTCAGGCAGACATACGCCTTGCGCACATTGCTGCGCCGCCCCAGGAAACGGCCCGACCGCTTGGCCTTGCCTTTCTGGTTCAGGACTTGAACCGACTCAACCTCGACCTTGAACATCAGTTCGACGGCCGCTTTGATTTCAGGCTTGGTGGCATCCTGAATCACGCGGAATCCGACCTGGTTGTTCTTGTCGGCGAGCATCGTGCTCTTTTCAGAAACGATCGGTGCGAGCAGCACCTGCATCAGACGTTCCGGATTCATGCAAGCATCTCCTGGACAGCAGCCAGCGCCGGCTTGGTAATCAGCACCTTGTCAAAATGCACCAGCGACACCGGGTCGGCATGACGGGCCTCGAGTACCAGCACATTCGGCAAATTGCGCGACGCAAGAATCAGGTTCTCGTCGGCTCCGTCGGTCAGGACCAGGACAGACGCCAGACCCATCACCTTCAGCTTGTCGACCAGCAGCTTGGTCTTGGGCGCATCGACCGACATCGACTCGACCACCATGACGCGGTCTTCGCGGGCCAGTTGCGAGAGGATCGAGCACATGCCGGCGCGATACATCTTGCGGTTGACTTTGTGCGAGTAGTTCTGATCGGGCGAATTCGGGAAAATCTTGCCGCCTCCGCGCCACAAGGGCGACGAGGTCATACCGGCACGGGCGCGGCCAGTGCCTTTCTGACGGAAAGGCTTCTTGGTGCTGTGACGCACTTCGGAGCGATCTTTCTGTTTGCTGTTGGCGCTGCGGGCGTTTGCCTGGTAGGCAACCACCACCTGATGAATCAGAGGCTCGTTGAAGTCGCGCCCGAAGACGGTGTCAGCAGCAGCAACCGTGGAGGCCGGCTGGCCCTGCTCGTTCAGCAGTTTCAGTTCCATGGCGTCCCCTTACTTCTTGCCGGCTTTGGCAGGGTTGACAGGACCGGACGGCGCGACCACTCGGGCCACGCGCGGCAAGCCGCCTTTGGCCAACGGCGTCTTGGCTGCCGGGGTCACCACCACCGCGCCGCCCTTGGCGCCCGGCACTGCGCCGCGCACCATCAGCAGACCGCGTTCGGCATCGACACGGGCAATCACGAGGTTCTGGATGGTCTTTGACTCGTCGCCCATGTGGCCGGACATCCGCTTGCCGGGGAAGACCCGGCCGGGATCCTGCGCCATACCGATCGAGCCGGGCACATTGTGCGAGCGCGAGTTACCGTGCGAGGCGCGACCCGAAGCGAAGTTGTAGCGCTTGATGGTGCCGGTAAAGCCCTTGCCGATCGAGGTGCCCGCGACATCGACTTTCTGGCCGGCGGCAAAGATGGTGGCAGCGACGACAGCGCCTGGGGCAAGGTCGGCCAGTTTGGCAGCGGGCACGCGGAATTCGCGAAGATCGGTCCCGGCCTGCACACCCGCCTTGGCGAAGTGACCGGCGCGCGCCTTGGTGACCCGGGAAGGACGGCGCTCGCCATAGGCGACCTGCACCGCGGAATAGCCGTCGGACTCGACGGACTTGATCTGGGCGACACGATTGTTCGACACGTCGAGCACGGTCACCGGAACGGCGTCGCCGTCATCGGTGTAGATGCGCATCATGCCGACCTTGCGTCCCACAAGGCCAAGGCTCATGTTTTTCTCCGTTCCCGACAACGATTGGCCGGGTGTGATCGCTCGCTGCCTGACTAAAACCAGGCAAAGCGTGCTGCAAAGTTCAAACGACCGAAGCAAAAGCCTGCTCTGGAATCTCGCAAAGAGCGAGTCGAGGCAAGCCGAAATTCAGCCGAGCCTTCGATAGTAAGCGATTTGCGTGGTGCGACGCAAGCCCTCCAGTGAGGATTCTTTGCAGTCGTGCGAGGCTAGTCTCTGCCGAGCCTCGGTGGCAGCACGAACCACCACAGAATCGAGATCGCCAGCCCCACCCAGGCCAGCGTCAACGCGGTTCGCCATTCGCGGTTGGCCTGACGCAAGATCCGCGCGGACTCAACCCAGATCGTCTCGCAGGCGCCATCACCGCGATCATCGCGTCGAATGCTGGTGCCGCGTTTGAAGGCCAGCCCGTCATTGTGAGAGTACTCGGCAAGCTTGCCGGTGATCTCGACCTGATCGCCCGGGCGAACTGTTCGCAGCAGTCGAGCAATCGATGGGTCGTTGGTCAGCAGATGATTGTTCGACAGGCTGTCTGGATCGAAGCGCTGCCAGATCGCGTCAGAGTTCGTCGCCGCAGTGCAGGTCCAGGTGCTGCTCCAGTAGCGCAGCTGGCGATAGATGCCGGTGGTGGCATTGGTGCCCCAGACGATGCACAGGTCGACCACATTCAGATGGTCGTTCCAATCTTTGCGATGAACCAGATCCCACCAGACTGCTGTGTCGTGACGACTGACCACGACGCCCTGGATCCGGTAGTCGAACAGCGGCTTGACGGTGTAGTTGATGCTGGCGGCGTTTGCCTGAAATCCGGCATTGCGCGTTGGCTTTTGCAGCGGCTCCTGCGCAATCGCCGATACCAGCCGGACAGGCGCAGGCAAGCGGTCGCGCTGCCAAAGGCCCAGCGCGATACCACACAGGCTAAAGAGCAGCAGCAGTGACTGAAGGGTATGTGACATGGGGGAAGACGAACCATCTCCCCCCAACTTAGCGGCTTGCAGCGAGCCGACCGGCTTTGTGCCGCCAGGCGGTCTGCTGCGGTCGACTGGCGCAGCCGTGCTGATGCAGGGCTGCGCCGAATCGAGCTGACGATCAGGCGGCTGCGGCTGCGTTGGCCTTGCGCCGACGCATTGCAACACCGATTGCCGACAGGCCGGCGATCATGAACATGATTTCCTGGGGCTCAGGAACCGGTGCGGCAAAGGTCACGTCACCGTAGGCATGGTAGCCGCCGAGAACGCGGAATCCACCGATGGCAGCGCCGTCAGAGATGTAGCCAATGAAGCTGCCGGTGTTGATGGCGTCGGCGTTTGCGGAGTTCGACAGTACGGCGCTGGTGGCGATGACCTGCCCCTGAGCATCGAGGACCTCGAGCGACAGCGTGCCCGGCGCGAAGCCGCTGGTGGCATCGGTCGCGTAGTTCAGGCCAACGAACGAGGTGGTCTGGCCAGGCGCCAGCGCGAAGAGCACGCTGTTATCGGCATTGAAATTGCCGTTAACGTACGCGCCCAGCTCCCTGGTGGGTGCCCAGCTGGTGAATGCGGCAGGCTGCCAGGAGCCATTGTCACCAAGCATCACCGGCGCGGTTTCGCCGACAACAACACCGGTACCGGTGTTGCCGATGGTGAAGACGCCGGCAGAGGTCGATGCCTGGCCCGAGGTGCCAAGGGTCACACCGGTGCTGGACAGATCGAGCAGCGAGACGCT
>CAMCXH010000231.1 GCA_945883285.1 Bordetella parapertussis
TGATCTCGCGTGCCAGATAGCGGCCGACCAGTGTCACGGTGCAGACCCCGCAGCGGGGGCGGGCGGCTTGCCGGATGAGGCTCGCGCTGATCGCAACGAGGACAGGCTCGGCAGCCAGGCAGGCCATAAACGGACAAGCGTCATTCGACGCCAGAAGAGAAATCCCGCGATTGCCAGCACCGCCGCATGCGTGACGAACAGTGCCAGGGCAAATGAGATACGCCCTTGTGCCACCCAGACCTGCATCAGACCGGTCACGTTGCTGTAGATGACATAGATCAGCACTGCAAGGATGATGTTCACCGACTGCCCGACCCGAGGATTGACGAAGGCCAGTGGTATCGCCAGCAGCGTCAGTGTGACCCCCGACAGCGGCAGGCCAACCCGCCAGATCAGTTCACCGAGATGCGAGGGCGTCGGATCGGCAATCAGCGCCATGGTCGACATCAGTCGGTTGGACGCATCGGCCTTGGCAGTGCCGCCACCATCGAGCCGCAAGCCATAGCGCTCGAACTCCATCAACCGATACTCATTGCCGCCCCACAGACCATCCCACCGATGACCATCCTCGAGAATCAGAAATCGCTGCGAATCAGCTTGCACCTCCACCCGCCCGCCGGTTGAGGCGACCACGGTCAGCCGACCGTCGATGAACTGGGTGACGAACACATTGCGCACCTGCGTCTGGTCGGCGCTGATCGACTCGACGAAGAACACCCGGTTGCTGCCGGCCGACTCGCGAAACTGTCCGGGTGCCACCCGCGAGACGTCCTCGCGTTGCTCGAAGCGTCGCTGATAAATGTCGGCCTGCTGGCTGGCCCAGGGCCCGACAAAAAGCCCCACCAGCGCGATCAGGGCGAGAAACGGCGCAGCGAAGCGAAACACAGGATTGATCCAGGCGGTCAGCGACTGGCCGCTGGCGAACCAGATGACCATCTCGGAGTCGCGATAGGACCTCGACAGCGCAACCAGCACCGTCATGTAGACCGTAAGGATCAGCAAGACCGGAATGTAGTTGACCGCCGCGAACGCGATCAGAGGCAACACGTCGGCGGTTGCCACCAGATTGGATGCCGCCCGCCCGAGCAGACGGATCAGCGTGGTGGTCACCATGATCGTGAAGAGCGTTGCGAAGACAGCGCCCGCCAGGTTGATCAGGTCACGACGAAGTGCCTGTTTGAAGAGCATCGTCGGCTGGGAAGGCTCGCATATAATCGACCGGTTCGGCCCCGACAAATCGCCCAGGAACCGCCTCGATGCAATTTAGCACAAAGACCACCGCGCCCGAGAAGACCCGCACCGGATGCGCCATCCTCCCGGTCCTCGGCGGCAAGCCGACTGCATCGGGCAAAGCCATCGATGCAGCAAGCGGCGGTGCCATCGCCGCAGCCATTACCCGGGGCGACCTTGCGGCCAAGGCTGGCTCGACCCTGCTGGTTGGACTGTCTGGGGCCATCGAACGCGTTTTGCTGGTCTCACTCGGCGATGCCGGGCCGGTGTCTGAAAAGACCTTCACCGACGCGGCGCGTTCGGCGCTGCGAAGCCTTCAGAGTACCGGCGCGCGCGATGCGGTCTCGTGGCTGGGTGACGCAGAGGTCACCGGCCGAGGTGCAGGCTGGAAGGCACGCACACAGGCGCTGGTTGCTCGTGATCTGGCCTATCGCTTCGACACCATGAAGAGCAAACCCGAGCCTGCGCCCCGCGGTCCGGGCTCGCTCGCGATCGGCTGTGAACGCGCTGATGCCAGCGCCATCAATGCCGCATTGAAACTCGCCACCGCCTTGTCCGATGGCACCGACCTGGCTCGCGACCTGGGCAATCTTCCCGGCAACATCTGCACACCGGCTTACCTCGCCGACACTGCCCGAAAACTCGGCAAGCAGTTCGGCATGAAGGTTGAGGTACTCGAGCGAAAGCAGATGGAAAGCCTCAAGATGGGCTCGCTGCTGGCAGTCGCCCAGGGCTCCGATCTGCCGCCGAAGTTCATCGTGATCCGCTATGAGGGCGCCCCTTCAAGGTCGGCCCCGATCGTGCTGGTTGGCAAGGGCATCACCTTCGACACTGGCGGCATCTCGCTCAAGCCGGCCCCCGAGATGGACGAAATGAAGTTCGACATGTGCGGCGCTGCCTCGGTGCTCGGCACGATGAGCGCCATTGCCGCGATCGGTCCGCGGGTGAATCTGATCGGTGTAATCCCGGCCTGCGAAAACATGCCCTCGGGCCGAGCAACCCGCCCCGGCGACATCGTGACCAGCATGTCCGGGCAGACCATCGAAGTCCTGAATACCGACGCTGAAGGTCGGCTGATCCTGTGCGATGCACTCACCTATGTCGAGCGTTTCAAGCCGGCAGCGGTCATCGATATCGCCACCCTCACCGGCGCCTGCGTGATCGCCCTGGGCAATCATCACAGCGGTTTGTTCACCCGCAGCGACACGCTGGCCAACGAGCTCGCCGGCTGCGGACGCGAGGCTGGCGACACCTGCTGGCGCATGCCGCTCGATGACGAGTATCAGGAAGGACTGAAGTCCAACTTCGCCGACATGGGCAACGTGGGGGGGCGCGCTGGCGGCGCAATTACCGCAGCCTGTTTCCTGTCGCGATTTACCAAATCCTATGAATGGGCTCACCTCGACATCGCCGGAACGGCCTGGAAAAGTGGCGCACAAAAAGGATCCAGCGGACGCCCGGTGGGTTTGCTGACGCAATTCGTGCTCGCACGCGCTGCGTCCTGAGCGCGACACTGAAGCCATCACTGGGCGCGAAGGCGAGCACAGACACCAGCCAGGGCTTTTCAGGGTGGCGGCATTGACCCGAGTCGATTTCCATTTCAATGCCTCGGACAAGCTGCTCTATGGCTGCAGGCTGGTGCGCAAGATCTATCGGACCGGCCAGCGGGTATTGGTCTGCTCAGATGACCCGGCGATACTGAGCGCCTTCGATCAGGCCTTGTGGTCCTTCAGCGCCACCGATTTCATCCCGCACGTGATGACCGGTGACCCGCTCGAGGCCGAAACGCCAGTGCTGCTCGGCACGAGCGCCGATCGGGTGTCGTGCCACGAAGTGCTGGTCAATCTGGGGCAGACCACTCCCACCGGATTCGCCCGCTTCGAGAGGCTGATCGAAGTCGTTGGCCTCGATCAGGCCGATCGTGAGCCCGGGCGCGAACGCTGGCGCTTCTACCGTGACAGGGGTTATCAGGTCACCACCCACGATATCGCTGCACTTGAGGCGAAACGCTGATTGCCCGCCTTGCCCCATCCGACCCCGACTCACCCCTTCCCCCAGAGACCACCGTCATGAGCAAGCCTGGCAGTGCCGCCCCGAAACCTGGCAGCGAAGCGATCCCGATGCTGACCGAGATCGTCGAGGTGCCGGCCTACTCTGCCGAAAATCTTCCCGCAACCTTGCGAGACGTCAATTGGGACGATGTCGCCGGACGGGTCCGCAGACAGGTCAGCGAACATCTGGCCGAGCGTATCGGCGCGATCCTGGACCTCGAATTGAACAAAGCCCTGCAGACAGCGCTCGAGCCTGCGGTCGAGACGATCTCGCGCACGCTGCACGAGTCGCTGCGCGAACGCATGCAGGCCGCAATCGACGAAGCGGTATCGCTCGAGATCGCCAGAGTCCGTATGAAGAAACCGGATGCTCGTTCCTGAGCCTCATCAGCCGGCTCGCGGCGCGTCCCGAACGGCCGTGTCTCCTATAATGCCGCTCCTTTCGCCGCCTAATTTGCAGGTTCCCATCCAATGAACGTCCCGCCCTCGCGCGACGCGGCAGACGCTGCGCTAGCCAAAAGTTTCGAGCCCGCCGCCATCGAAGCGAGGTGGTATCCGATCTGGGACGAACGAGGCCTGTTCCGCAACCCGCCTGCAGCAAAGGCGCTGGGCAGTGAGAACGCGCCGGCTGTCACAAGCCCGGGCTACTGCATCCAGCTGCCACCGCCCAATGTCACCGGCACGCTTCACATGGGCCATGCCTTCCAGCAGACCCTG
>CAMCXH010000232.1 GCA_945883285.1 Bordetella parapertussis
GGCTTCAATCTGCTGCGCCTGCGTGCGGTTGTAGTTGCGTCGGGCGAAGGCATCGCACATCTCGACCGCGGTGCCGGGCAAGTTGGTGCGCTTGCGCACATCGAGCTTGGGGAAGTATTTGTCGGCACGGTCGTAGCCGGCCTTGTTGAAGACCGCCGCGGTATAGCGGATGCCGGCCTTGGGCACGAAGCGCTCGGCAATCTCGTCGATGCAGGCCATCTGCGGTGTCCATTTGGGATGCGCAAAGGAACCGATCGAGATCACCTTTGCGCCGGTCTCGCCGAGCGCATCAAGCAGACGCAGCTTGGCTTCGACCGGGATCGCAGCGCTTTCGATCTGCAGACCCTCGCGCATGGTGTCGTCGGTGATGGTCACGGATTCGGGCAGTTGGCTCATGGTGGACTCACTCGTTGGGGGCAAAGCCCAGGGCTTGTTCTCGGGTGAAGCGGGCGGCAGGCGCGATGCGATCAGCCGACATGCTGCGCCGCCTTGTCGTGTTGATTGTCACGCTGCTTGTGGCGCAGCACTTCGCCGGCGCGCGCGCCGGTCAGTTCGCCATCAAGCAGATTGACCTGGCCATTGACCAGCGTGGCCTTGTAGCCGCGAGCACGCTGGATGTAGCGCATCGCGCCACCCGGAAAATCATAGGCGACTTCGGGATGACACTCGGCCACCGCGGCGGCGTCGAAGACATTGACGTCGGCACGCATGCCCGGTGCCAGCAGGCCGCGATCGCTCAGGCCGATGACATGGGCCGGTGCCGAGCTCATGCGCCGGATCGCCTCGCCCATGGTGTACAGACCGGTCTTGCGCACCCAGTGCGACAGGATGAAGCTCGCCCAGCCCGAATCCATCACCTGCGAGACATGGGCACCGGCATCGCCCAGCCCGGGCAGGCAGTTGGGGCTGCTGATGAGATGCGACAGGCCTTTCATGTCGGCATTGAACATGCGCAAGGTAAAGAGCACCTTGCCGCGCGACTCGCGCATCATCCGCACCAGGGTGTAGGCCCAGTGCTCGCCGCGGGCCGCGGCCATCGCGATCAGTTGGCAGGATTCGCCGGCGGCATAGTCGGGCGTCAGACCCTCGCCCATCGTGAACACCTTCTCGACGCTCGCGCCCAGGATCGTCGGGAAACCGAACTTGATGGCCTCCTCGATCAGGTGGGCCGACTGCACCGGATCATCGATGGCGGCAAGCCGCTGCTCGAAGGGCATGGCACGCAAGGCCCGCCAGGCATCGCTGCGGGTGGCCACCGGCAGGCTGGTCGGCAGACCGAAAACCAGACCGGAGCTGCGCACCTGCGAGATCGCAGTCATGTTGCGCCCGGGCCCGGCGCACAGCGCCTCGAGCGCATCGCGGCGCTGACCGGCGAGCGAACCGTCGGGGCCCACGCCATAGCTGAAAAGCACGCGGCTGCCGCCCTGATCGGCGATCGCCTTGAGCACTTCGAAATCAGCACCCACCGCCTGCATGATGGCGCCGCGCGGCGCGACTGCCCGGGCAATCTCGATCAGCTCGCCATGCTCGGCGAAGGTGCCCGGAATCGGTCGGCCATCGGGCAGTGTGTGCGGCGGAAAACGGTTGGTCGAAAAACCGACCGCGCCCCGGTCGATCGATTCGGCCACAATCGCCGCCATCTGACGACGCTCGGCCTCGGTGGCCTGCTCCTCGACCGCCCGCTCACCCATGACATAAAAGCGCACCGCGCTGTGGCCGACCAGGCCGGCGACATTGATGCCGGGGCGGATGCGCTCGATCGAGTCGAGATAGCCGCCGTAGCCTTCCCAGTCCCAGGGCAGACCGCCGAGGATCGCCTGACGGGGGATGTCCTCGACCGCTTCCATCATGCCGGCGAGCAGCTCCTTGTCGCCGGGCCGACAGGGCGCGAAGGTCACGCCGCAATTGCCCAGCAGCGCAGTGGTCACGCCATGCCAGCTGACCGGCGTGCAGCTCGGATCCCAGCCGATCTGGGCATCGAGATGGGTATGGATGTCGACGAAGCCGGGCGTCACATGCAGGCCGTCGGCGTCGATTTCGCGCCGGGCGCTGCCGCTGACCTTGCCCACTTCGGTGATCAGGCCACCGTCGATGGCCACGTCGCCGGAAAAGGCCTCGCGGCCGCTGCCGTCAACAATCTGGCCGCCACGAATCACGATGTCATGTGCCATCGGAAGTCTCCTCTGCAATCATTGTTGTGGTCGCTGAGCCAGCTCGTGCGCTGGCGCGAAAGTCGCTGTGCCAGAGTACACCGGCCGGCATGCCTTGGCATCCGCAGGCAGGAGAATTCGATACCCGGCCGCGATCGGCCCGGTATGCTCGATGTTTCCCGACCCCCTTGCGCGCTTGTCGCCTCAACTTTGCCCTGACCTCGCCATGACTTATTCCACCCTCGAGACCACGCTGTCGCAAGGCGTTGCCGTGATCTGGCTCAATCGACCCGAGATCCGCAACGCAATGAGCGTCGCCCTGATCAGTGAACTCACCGATGCGGTGAGCAGCGCCGCCGACGACCCCGATGTCAGGGCGATTGTGCTGGCCGGACGCGGCAGCGCGTTTTGCGCCGGCGCCGACCTGAACTGGATGAAGGCCGCGTCGACCTACGGGCCGGCCGAAAACCAGGCCGACGCCCTCAAGCTCGCCGAACTGCTGCGCACGATTGCCGAGGCGCCCAAGCCCACGGTGGCACGGGTGCATGGCCCGGCGTATGCCGGCGGCATGGGGCTGATGACCGCCTGCGACATCGCGGTGGCCTCCTTCGAGGCTCGGTTTTGCCTGACCGAAGTGCGCATCGGGCTGCTGCCCGCGATGATCAGCCCGTACGTGATCCGGGCGATGGGCGAGCGCGCGGCAAGCCGCTATTTCCTGACCGCCGAGGTCTTCGATGCCGCCGAGGCCTATCGGCTGGGGATGGTCCAGGAACTGGTGCCGCCCGATGAACTCGATACCGCGGTCAATGCCCTGCTCGGCAAGCTGCTGATGGCCGGGCCGCGCGCGATGGCCGAAACCAAGCGGCTGATCCGCGATGTGAGCGGGCGGCCGATCGATGCCGCGCAGCGCCTCGATACCTCGCAGCGCATTGCCGATGCTCGCGCCAGCGATGAAGGCCGCGAGGGCATTGCCTCGTTTCTTGAAAAGCGTCCGGCCGGCTGGATTAAACAGCACTGATCCCGGGCTTGCGGCTTGCGGTTTGAGGGCCGAGGCCTCAGCCTCGTACGAAAAGCGTCTCGAGCGGCTCGGGGCCGGCCTGCCGGCTGCAATGGCCATGCAGCGCCGCGTCGAAGCTCGCGCCCGTCGGCACCAGATCGTTCGAATAAAAATGCTCGCCCGGGCCGAATCGGCGAAAACTGCCGTCGCGCAGGCCGATCTCCATCACGCCCCGCAGGATGAACACCCACTGCGGCGCGGTGGTGCAGTGAAAATCGCTGCGAAACCCGACCGGGCTGTGGCGCAGCTGAAAGCCACCCGAGGCCATGAGCGCCGACAGCCGTGAGGCCGGTGTGCCCTGGTCGAGCTCGATCGACTCATCGCGAAAGCGGGCAAGGCCATCATGGTCGGTGAACAGCACCACCTGAGTGATGCGCGGATTGGCAGCGGAGGTATCAGCGGCAGTCATGGGCGAAAGGGCGGGCAAAGCCGCCACCGCAATGGCAAGGATGCGCAGAGCTTACCGGGCCGGGCACCGAGAGTAAGCGCGAGCCCATCGACAAGGGCGGCAATCATGACGCCAATGAGGGCGACAGTGAGGGCGACAATAAGGGCGACTCTCAAGTCGACTGGTTTATCCTGACGCGACGACCGCTACCGAGTTCCGGGCCATGTTCGACAAGATCCTGATCGCCAATCGCGGCGAAATCGCCTGCCGCGTTGCCGCTACCGCCCGCCGGCTCGGCGTTCGCACGGTGGCGGTCTACTCCGATGCCGACGCCGGCGCCCGCCACGTGCGCACCTGCGACGAAGCGTTCCGGATCGGCCCTGCGC
>CAMCXH010000233.1 GCA_945883285.1 Bordetella parapertussis
GCATTGGCGACATGAAATCGCAGGGTTTCTCCGGGTCGGGCGGACAGGCGTTCGGCGTAACCAGCAAGCGGCAGCATTTCTGATCCCAGTATCGTTAAACCGGCCGCTCAGTGCGCGGTGGGCCGGTACATCATCGAATTGCGATCGGCCGAGCGGATGCGCAGCTTGAGCAACTCGCCTTCGCGACCGAGCGTCAGCGGCACCTCGACGCCGGCCGGCCCCAGCGCCCAGACCGTGCGCAGGAAGGTCGCCAGCGAATGCACCCGCGTGCCGGCAACATCCAGAATCAGATCGCCCTGCTGCAGGCCCGCCTGCATGGCCGGGCCCTTGTCGGCAATGCCACCGACGATCACGCGATCGTCATCCTCGGCGGCGTAAAGACCGAGCCACGGTCGTGTCGGCTGACCGCTCTGGCCGGTGGACATCAGACTGTCGAGAATCGGCTCGAGGATGTCGATCGGCACGAACATATTGCCTTGCCCGGACTGGTCGTCCGGGTCGCCGTCGATCGCCTGCTGTAACAGCAGCGAACCGATGCCGATCAGTTCGCCGCTCGAATTGAACAGTCCGGCACCGCTCCATTCGGGATGCGGGGGGGTTGTAAAGAGGGCGGCCTCGAGCAGGTATTCCCAATAGCCGGCAAAGGGGCGCTTATCGGCCAGGCGAGCTTTGAGCGCATGCGCTTGCCCGCCATGGCTGAGCAGATACACGGTATCGCCGACTTGCGACAGGCGACTTTCAGCCCGTTGTACCGACCGTGCCTTGAGCGGACCCAATGCCTTGAGCAGACCGAACCCAGTGGCCTGATCGTAGGCAAGCGGCACGGCCTGAACGACCTGACCCGAGCGCGTGGTGAGAAAGACAGAATGCGCTTCAGTGATCAGATAGCCGATGGTCAGGACCGTGCCACGATCGTCCAGCACGACGCCGCTGCCGCTGCGCGAGGTGCCGAGAGTATTGGCGGTGAACGCCTGCTCGGGCACGTCGGCTCGAAGCTCGACGATGGCATCGAGCCGTTCGTCGAGATCGAAGCTCAGGTCTTTGGCCTTTGGCACCAGGACATCGGGAAAGGACCAGTCTTTGTAATGACTCATTGGATTGATTCCTCGCCAGGCGCTTGCTGCCTGGCACGTGTCTGATCAAAACCGAACAGACGCATTTGAGCATGGTCGACTCGCTTACCTTGACTTGCCCAAGGGTTAAGTAATAACGTTATATATCGTTATATATTTGCGCTATTTGTTTGCTTCAACCCTTTGGAAGGCAGGGCCTCGATGAATACGACAAACCCGGCATCGGCGGATTCGCCGTCAGGGAACACCGCAGGCAGTGCATCGGACAGCCGCATCGGGTTCATCGGACTGGGTCTGATGGGCAGTGGCATGGCCATGAATATTCTGAAAAAGCACGGTCAGCTCAATGTCAGCGATGTCGATGCCCGGGCGCTTGAACCCCTCGTATCTGCAGGCGCTGCAGAAATGGCCTCGCCGCGCGCATTGGGCGAAGTCTGCGATGTGGTGCTTTTGTCGCTGCCGGATCCATCGATCTCCAGGAAGGTGATTCTGGGCCCCGAGGGGCTGATCCATGGACTGGCACCCGGTTCGACCGTCGTCGGAATGTCGACAGACGGTATCGAAGCGGTCAGGGAGTTTCAGGCGGCACTCGCCGCCCGTCAGATCCGCTTTGTCGATTGTCCGGTCGGCAAGGGGCCGACCGCGGCGGCGGCGGGAGAGCTTGCGCTTTTCGTGTCGGGCGATCGCGATACCTGCGAGTCGCTGCGCTGGCTGCTGTCGATGATCGGCAGCAAGATCGATTACTGCGGGCCGATCGGTGCCGGTCAAGCCATCAAGCTGGCCAATAATCTTCTGTCATGCGGCTATGGCGCTCTGATTTCGGAGGCCTACGCGATGGCCAGGAAGGCCGGCGCTGATCTCGACATTTTTTGCGAGGCCTTGCCGCAGACAGCGGCCAACAGCTGGCCGCTGCAGAACGTTTTTGTGGCGAAGGCCTTCAAGGGCGATTTCACGCCTTACTTTCGCCTGTCGGCAGCGCACAAGGATTACAAGCTGGTTGTTGCGATGGCCGATGCCCTGGGCACGCCGAGCAGTGCGGCCCGCGCGGTGCTGGCTTACTACACGGCGGCAGCGGCTGCAGGTCACGGCGAACGCGACTTCGGTGCACTGGCACTGGTAAACAATCCGGAGCTGCTCGACGAATGACGGCGTTGTCCGGTCTTTTTGTGTCATGGACATACCGATGAGTCCAGCGGTCAAAGCGGGCATCAGACGCGACGCGCAGCCGATGCTCAACCGTGACAGCCCGATCGCTTTGCATCGTCAGCTCGCACAGCGGCTGCGCGATGCGATTTACGGCGGCACCTACAAGCAGGGCGACAGCATCCCGACCGAGCAGGCGCTGATGGCGCAATACCAGGTCTCGCGCATTACCGCGCGTCAGGCGGTCATGCAACTCGTCACTGAGGGGCTCCTGGTTCGCCGCCAGGGCAAGGGCAGCTTTGTCAGCGCGCAGCCGGTTCAGCACCCACTGGTTGACCTGCGCGGTTTTTACGATGAACTGGTTGCCGGTGGTGTGAATCCGGAAATCGAGCTTCTGGAATTCGACCGGCGCATACCGCAACCGCGGGTCGCCGAGCGTCTGCGATCGGGTGCGCAGTCGCTCGTGAGCTGGAAGCGGCTCTATCGTCGCGGCGGCGAGCCCTTCGCGGTGGCATGGGTCTATCTGGCGCCGATTGTTGGCGAGGTGACCAGCGAGATGGCCTCGATGCACACCTCGTACCACATCATCGAGAACCTAAAGATGCTCAGCATCGAACGCGCCGATATCTCGATACGCGCCCAGCCCTCGACCGCCGAAACTCGCAAGCTGCTGCGCATGCCGCCATCGACACCGATCCTTGCGCTCGAGCGGGTGACTTATCTCGCCGACGGCACACCGGTCGAGTACGACCTTTATTGCGCCCACGCGGATCTTTACGAATACGCATTCAAGGTCGGCAGCAAGGTCAATGTGGCCGATGCGCTGGCGAGGCGCTCCGAGGCAATCAGCCCCTGACACGAGCACCCGGCCCCAATAAGGAGAACCCTCATGCAACACTCGAATTATTTTCCCGAACGGATGGGGCATGCCCGGATATCGCCCGAAGGACGGTTTGAAGCCGGCTCCTTTCAGTCGTTCGAGCTGGTCTACACCGCGGGTTATTTCGGCATCGACGACACCGGCTCTCTGAAGATCGTGCATCGCTTTGCGAGCGATATGGGTCGTCCGCAGTGGAGCGATCCGGCGGCAGCCAACTACACGACAGTCGAAGCCTCCAATGGCGCGGTGCTCGAAGTGCAGTACGACGGCAAGCGCAATATCCGTCCCTGGGACAAGACGCTTTTCATCCGGGTCATCCGCGGTTTTCTGCGCGAGGGTGACACCATCACCGTTCGCTTTGGCGATCGTTCGAAGGGTTCGCCGGGCATGCGCGTGCAGACCTTCAGCGAGCCGACCTTCGAGTTTCGGGTACTGGTCGATCCATTTGCGACCTATCACTACACCGCGCTGCCGGTGCAGCCGGTGATTTCAGTGGTGGCCGGGCCGCCGGTGCTCTGGAAGGCGGTGGTCCCGACTTTGCGCCAGTGCGGTCAGCGGTTTCGGCTGGGCTTCAAGGGCGAAGACAGGTGGGGCAATCCCAGCGATCAGGTACAAGGCACCTTCACCCTTCGCTCAAGCCATCCGATCAATGGCCTGCCTGCCGGCTTTTCGATGAAGCCTGGCGAGCATGCGCGGGTTTTCGACAGTCTGTCGGTGACCGAGCCCGGGGAGGTGCGAATCGAGGTGTTTGATGCTGCAGGAACGCGCCTTTGTGAAAGCAATCCGATGCGCATCGCAGCCGAGGCGCCGCTGCTGCATTACTGGGCCGATCTGCACGGGCAATCGGAGGAGACGATCGGTACCAACTC
>CAMCXH010000234.1 GCA_945883285.1 Bordetella parapertussis
GATGGGCCAGACCCGGCCCGCGTCTCGCGATAGCCGCCTGCGTTATCGTCTTTGGCTGTGCTTGGGCCTTTGGCTGCTGTTGCCCGGTGCCTGGGCACAACCCGCGCCAGTCATGATCGAAAGCGCGCAAGTCCGAATGCTCACGCCTGACGGCGACGAAGCGCTGCGCACCGAGTCCCTGCCGCTGCACTGGGACCTTGCCAACCGCGGGCTTTCGGGGGTGCTTGAGTTGCGCCTGTCGTTCACGCGCCCGTCGGATGCGGCTGCCGGGTCCTGGGCGGCGGTCATCCCTCGCCTCGGGAATGCCTGGCGCATCGAACTCAACGGCGAACGGCTGGCCGAAGCCGGTCAGATCGACCTCCCCAACGACAACTGGGCGGCCAAGCGACCGGTCTGGGTGACCTTGCCCGAGGTCCTTCTCAAGCCGCAGAACGAACTTCGAATTGTGCTGCGAGCCGATGCCGGACGAAGGGCCGGGCTCTCGCGGGTCATGGTCGGCCCCTCGGAACTGATGCGCCCTCAGTGGGCCTACCAGGAATGGTTGCGAGTTACCGCGCCTCAGGCTGCCGCCGTGCTGAGTCTGCTGGTCGGCGCGTTCTGTGCGCTCTTGTGGCTGCAGCAGCGGGACAGCCTTTATGCGGCAGCCGCGGTGGGCGAAATCGCATGGGGCTTGCGCCTGGTGGACACCTGGTGGGAGGCCTCGCCGCTGGCCTGGCCAACCTGGGGCATGGTGGTGCTGTGCCTTTTCGTGATCTGGTCAGGGGCGCTCTATCTGATCATCAAGACACTCTGGAATGAGGCCCGACCGCGAATGGAAGAGCGGTGCATCCTTATGCTGCTGGTGACCGGACCGATCAGTCTGGCACTGTCGTGGTGGCATCTCACACCAATCTGGGTGGCGCTCTGGATGCTGGCCTCGCTCGCGGGATGGGTGCTGCTGACGCTGCGCCTTGCATGGGAGGTCTGGAAGCAACCCGATGGTTTGCGCGCGCTGTTGGTTCTGGCCACCGCGGCCTGCGTGTTTGCGTTGGCGCGTGATGTCTATGTGGGTCGCGCGGGCGCGCTGTATTTTGAAGAGTCAGCGTACGGAAAATATGCGGCGGTGTTACTCGCACTGTGCGTCCTGACCATCGTCAGCACACGCTTCAAGCGCGCTCGCGACGACCTGGTTCAAGCCAACCGCTCCATTCAGGCACGCATTGAAGCGCGCGAGCGCGAGCTGAACCTGAAACATGCTCAGGTAACCGCGATGGAGCGCGACAAGGCGACCGCCGAAGAGCGCACCCGCGTTTTGCGCGACATGCACGACGGCGCCGGCGCCCACCTGATCACGGCGATCCGGCAAGTCGAGCGTGGCGACGCGTCGCCCACCGAGCTTTTACAGACCCTGCAGGAGTCACTCGACCAGTTGCGACTGTCGGTCGATGCGATCCACCTGCCCCAGGGCGATATCAACGCGCTGCTCGCGAGCCTGCGATTCAGGTTGGAACGCCGGATCAAGGCGGCCGGCCTGGGCCTGAAATGGCGCGCTGATGAGCTTCCTGTGCTCGCCAACTTTCACGCCACACAGATGCGGCATCTGCAGTTCATGCTGATGGAGGCCATCTCCAATGTCATCCAGCACGCCCAGGCCAGTCATATTGCCCTGACCGCGGTCGCCGAAGGCCAGAACATCCGGATCGAATTGCAGGACGATGGCGTAGGCATCGGCGAGGCCAAGGGCAACGGGCGGCGAATCATGCAGGAACGCGCCGCGCTCATTGATGCCCGCATGTCGATCGACTCCACGTCGCAGGGAACCTGCCTGCGCATCACGCTGCCTGGCGCGCCGATCGAGCCTCGGGCCTGACGCGGGCTTTGTCGGCAACCGGTCTTACATTCCCGATTGCTCCTATCATCGGGGCTTTGATTTGAACGGGCTCATGGTTGAAAGAGCTCATCGACAGTTGGACAAATCATCCCAAGCCCATCGGTACAACCCCATCAGGAAACATGCATGAGTCTTCAGGCCGGCATCGATTATCTGCTCAGTGAGGCAGCCAAACGCGGCGATATCCCTGGCGTGGCCGCAATGGTCACCACGTCCGAGCGCACGCTCTACGAAGGCGCCTTCGGCGTGCGCAGCCTGGCTCGCAGCGAGCCGATGACGATCGACACCGTGGTGGGCATCGCCTCGATGACCAAGGCGATCACCTCGAGCGCCGCGCTGCAACTGGTGGAACGAGGCCTGCTCGAGCTCGATGCACCGGCCAGCGCGGTGGTGCCGGCGCTCGGCGATGTACGCGTGCTGACCGGCTTTAGTGCCGATGGGCAGCCGCAAACCCGCGCGCCCCGTCGGGCCATTACCCTGCGCCATCTGCTGACCCACTCGGGGGGCTTCAGCTACGAGCTCTGGAACGCCGACATCAAGCGCTACAAGGACCTGATGAAGATCCCGGGCATCGAAACCCGCACCAACGAGTCGATCACGATTCCCTTGATCGCCGATCCGGGCGAGCGCTGGGAATATGGTGTGAATACCGACTGGGCCGGCAAGATGGTCGAGGCCGCCAGCGGCAAGCCGCTGGGCCGGTATTTTCAGGACCACCTGCTCGGCCCGCTGGGCATGAGCAGCACCGCCTACCGACCGAGTGAGGCGATGCGCGCGCAGATGGCCGGCATGCATCAGCGCGCAGACGACGGGTCGCTCGCGCCGATCACCGGCATGGGCCCGCCACAACCGCCCGATGTCGACCAGGGCGGCGGCGGTCTGCTCAGCACCGCGCGCGACTATCTCAAGTTCACACGCATGATCCTCAATCACGGTGCCGGCAATGGCGAGCGCGTGCTGCGCCCGGAGACCGTCGCACTCATGGGCATGAACCACTTGGGCGACAGTCGGGTGACGATGCTGAAAACCGTCAGCCCGACGCGCTCCAACGATGCCGAATTTTTCCCAGGCACACCCAAGACCTGGAGCCTCGCCTTCCAGATCAACACCCGCCGTGCGCCCACCGGGCGGGCCGCCGGATCGATGTCCTGGGCGGGTCTGACCAACTGCTACTACTGGATCGACCCGACCAGCGATCTGGCCGGCGTCCTGATGACCCAGATCCTGCCCTTTGCCGACCTCAAGGTAATGCCGCTGTTCGAGGCCTTCGAGACCGCGGTCTACGACGCGCGGACCTGAACTTTCAGCTTCGACAGCCAGCACACACAAACAAGCACACACAGCGATCATTAAAGGAGACAACATGGCCCTGCAGAACCTCTTGCCGATCAATGACCAGCTTGCCGACATCATCGTTCGCGCAAGCGAACCCTGGATTGAAACCAGCCCCGGCATGGCCTGGACCAAGGTGCTCTGGACCGGCCCCGAGACCGGCCGCTGGGTGGCGCTTTATCGCTGGAAAAAGGGCTTCGTGGCCCCGCCGCACAAGCATCTGTCGGATGCCCACACCTATGTGCTCAAGGGCAAGCTGCAGGTGCGCGACGGCATTCTTGAAGCCGGCGACTATGACTACGAACCCAACGGCGTGCTGCATGGCACGACCACCGCGCTCGAAGACACCGAATACCTCTTCGTTTGCGAAGGGCCGGTGGTCTTTTTCGACGAGAACGGGATCACCGCCTACAAGGGCTGGGAGGAGCTGCAGCGGCTGAAGGAATCGGCTGCGAAGCAGTGAGCGTCATGACGGGGTGGGCTGAGCCCACCCCCCGCTACATATTCCGCCGGTACTGCCCGCCCACCTCAAAGAGGGCGTGGGTGATCTGCCCAAGCGAACAGACCCGCACCGCGTCCATCAGCACCGCGAAGACATTGTCGT
>CAMCXH010000235.1 GCA_945883285.1 Bordetella parapertussis
GTAGGCGGTATTGATCGGCACGAAGACCGCGCCGAGGTAATTGATCGCGAAAAACACCCGCAGATGCTCTCGGCTGTTGGGCATCCAGACCAGGACATGATCGCCCTGCGCCACGCCGAGCTGCTGCAGTCCGATCGCGGTCTGGATCACCATCGTTCGAAAGTCGCGATAGGTCCAATGCTCGCCGTTGTCGCCGAACTCGATATAGACCTTGTCGGGGCACTCACGCTCGAAACGGTCCATAAGCTCACGGGTGACCACCCGATCACGGGCCGGCACGCGCGGGTCGGTGGTCGGCGCGCGCTGCGGACCAGGCAACACCTCGAAGGGTGATGGGGCGTTGGCACTCATGTCAGACACTCCCTGCCGGTGCACCCACCAGCCGCAATGTGTAGGTCGCCATCAGATCGCCGATCGCCTGGGGCGACAGACGTCCGTCCGGGCGATACCAGATGTAGATCCAGCTGATCATGCCGCCGATGGCCAGCGAGGCGCTGCGAACTTCGTCAACCTTGAACTCGCCGCTGGCCACGCCGGCGTCGATCAGCGCCGCGAGCTCGGCATCGAAGCGGCCCTTGAGCTGGTTGATCTCGCGGGTGGCCTCGAGCGGAATGAAGGCTTCTTCGCGAAAGAAGACCGCCGAGCCGGCCTGATGACGGATCACCGCATCGGTGAAACGATGGGCAAACAGGCGCAGCTGATCGGTTCGCGTGCCGCCGGCCTGGTGTGCCTGGCGCAGGGCATCGAGCGATCGGTTGAGCGCCCGCAGCGAGATATCGATCAGGATGTCGAGCTTGCGATCGTAAACCGCATAGAGCACCGGCTTGGTCACCAAGAGCGCCTCGGCGACTGCCTCCATGCTGGTGCCGCGATAGCCTCGCTCATAGAACAGGCGCTCGGCGTGTTCGAGGATGAGTTCCTTTCGAACCGTCTTGATCTCGTCGCTGATGGTCATGCTGGCAGGCATTTTGGCGTCAGATGGAAGGGTGGCTGGAGGGATGAAGGGACGTGTCGGTGAACCTGCCGGTCAGGGCTCAGGCGGCAAGCTGATCGCAGGCCTGCTTCTGAAGCACGAAGCGCTGGATCTTGCCGGTGGTGGTGCGAGGGAAATCGTCAACGAAATGGACATGACGCGGCACCTTGTAATCGGCCATCGCGGCCTTGCAGTGGCGCACAAGTTCATCGCGGGTGAGGGCCTCGCCTTCGTGCAGCTGCACGAAGGCGCAACCCACTTCGCCGAGCCGGCGATCGGGCACACCGACCACCACCGCCTGCCTGATCTGCGCCATGGCCTGCAGCACACGCTCGATTTCGGCCGGATAGGCGTTCGAGCCGCCGACGATGAACATCTCCTTGAGGCGCCCGGTGATCTTGAGATAGCCGGCGGCATCGAAGACACCCAGATCGCCAGTGCGAAACCAGCCGTCGGGCGTGATCACTTCGGCGGTTGCCTGCGGGTTTTTGTAGTAGCCCTGCATGACCAGATGGCCGCGCACCCTCACCTCGCCGACCTCGCCCACCGGCAGCGGCGCGCCGCTCGCCGGATCGCAGACCGCCACCTCGAATTCGCCGATCGGCCGGCCCTTGTTGTCGCACAGGATCTCGAGCGGCGCATCGGCCTCGCTGAACACCGTGGCCGCGGTGGTCTCGGTCATGCCGTAGACCGCCTGCAGCGACTGCAGACCGAGTTCGTTCAGAGACGCCATTGCGACATCGGGGGTGACCGGCGCGCCGCCGATCCAGGCCGACTTCAGGCACGACACGTCGCGCGGTCTGCGGCGGATCGAATCGAGGCAATCGATGAAGTGGGTCGGGATGCCGCCAAAGATCGTCACCCGCTCGCGCTCGATGGTCTCGAGCGCTTCGTCGGGAATCCAGTGCGGCAGCGTGACCAGGGTGCAGCCGAGCAGGATGGTCGGGATGCAGGCGGTGAAGGCGCCTGCCACGTGATAAAGCGGCATATGGCCGAGGATCACGTCACCGGGCACGATGTTCATGACCCGGGCGACATTGGCCGCATTGCGCAGCACGATATGGCCGTGCATCGCGCCCTTGGGATGGCCGGTGGTGCCTGAGGTGTAGACGATGATCACCGGATCGGCTGCAACGACCGGCGCCAGCGTGGCGCCGGCGGCGATCCGGCGTGCGCCCTCGGCGCGCAGCGCCTGCAGGTGGGTGGTGCCGGGCTCATCCACCGCGCCCCACATCACGACGGCGCGCAGCGCCGGCAGCCGCGCGCTGCGCAGGTCGCCCGGCGTGCAGGCGGCCAGCTCGGGCACCAGGTCGCGGATCATGCCGGCGAAATCGACCGCCCAGAAGCGGTCCATCGCGATCAGCACGCGGGCATCCGACTGGCGCAGGATGTACTCGACCTCATCGGGCTTGTAGCGGGTGTTGACCGTGACCAGCACCGCGCCGAGGCGGGCGCAGGCCATCCAGCAGACCACCCATTCAGGGCTGTTGGTGATCCACAGGGCCACCTGATCGCCGCGACCAACGCCGAGCGCGCACAGGCCGTGGGCGAGTTCGTCGGCGGCACGGTCGAGCTCGGCAAAGCTCATGCGCTGGTCGGCGCCGACCAGCGCGATACGCTGCGGAAACTGACTCGCCGTGCGACGCAGTGCCTCGCCGATCGTCAGCGTGTGCCAGTCCATGTCGCGTCTCCGTCAGTGATCGTCGATGGCGGCGAGCCCGGCAGTGCGCCGGCTTGCGATCGATCGATCGGGGCGATTGGCGCAAAGCCATACCGCTTGGTATCTGGCGATTGTGGAGTGCCCGCGCGGGTCGGTCAAGCCGAGGCTTGCCGCACAAGCAGGAGCCTGCGAAGCGTGATCGGACCGGGAGGCGCGTCCGGCGCAGGCGCGCGGCCGGGCCGCAGCGCGCTTGGGCGTGATCAGGCGCGGCGGGCAGTGCGGCCGCGCCTGATCGGGGCGCAGGCTATCGGGGCAGGTCGCTCGAACCCATCAGGAACGCATCGACCGAATGGGCCGCCTGACGGCCTTCGCGAATCGCCCAGACCACCAGTGACTGACCGCGACGCATGTCGCCGGCAGCAAAGACCTTGGCATGGTTGGTCCGGTAGCTGCGCTCGCCCTCGGTGTGCGCGCGGGCATTGCCGCGGGCATCGCGCTCGACACCGAAGGCCTCAAGCACCGATGCCGCCGGCGCCACGAAGCCCATCGCAAACAGCACCAGGTCGGCGGGCACTTCCTGCTCGCTGCCGGGCACTTCGATCATCTTCATCTGACCGCTCGATTCGTCGCGGCGCCACTCGACCCGGGCGGTCACCAGCGCGCGGACATTGCCCTTGCCGTCATCGCTGAAGGACTTGGTGGTGATTGCCCAGTCACGCTCGCAGCCTTCTTCGTGCGAGGAGGAGGTGCGCATCTTGGTCGGCCAGTAGGGCCAGGTGAGCGACTTGTTCTCGTGCTCGGGCGGCTGGGGCATGAGCTCGAACTGGGTGACACTGGCCGCGCCCTGGCGGTTGCTGGTGCCAACGCAATCGCTGCCGGTATCGCCGCCGCCGATGACCACCACATGCTTGCCGGTGGCCATCAACTGATCGGCGACGACATCGCCGGCCACGGTGCGGTTCTGCTCGGGCAAAAACTCCATCGCGAAGTGCACGCCATTGAGCTGGCGCCCGGGCACCGGCAGGTCGCGAGGCTGCTCGGCGCCGCCGGTGAGCAGGACGGCATCGAACTGATCCATCAGGGTCTCGGGACTGATCGTTTCGCTGGCCAGATTGGTGATGCGATCGGTGAGCGGCTGCTTGCCGACGAACACGCCGGTCCG
>CAMCXH010000236.1 GCA_945883285.1 Bordetella parapertussis
TGACCTGCCCGGAAATTTAGTGCCACTGATAAGTTGAGAGAATGGCCCTTGCCGCACAGGCGAGGAGCCCATGAGACAGAGCAGATTCAGTGAAGAACAGATGGTCGCGATCCTGAGGGAGGCTGACCGAGGATCGGTGGCTGAGGCCGCGCGCAAGCACAAGGTCAGCGAGCAGACGATTTACGTCTGGCGAAAGAAGTTTGGCGTGCTCGATGCCAACGATGTCAAACGACTTCGCGAGCTTGAGTCCGAGAACGCACGTTTGAAGCGCATGCTGGCCGAGCGCGAGATGGCGATCGATACGCTCAAGGAGATCAACCGCCGAAAGTGGTGAGCTCGCAGGTGCGTCGAGCGCAGGTGGCCCTGGCAATTGAGCGGGGTCATTCGAAGCGACGTGCGTGCGAGCTGATACAGATCTCTAGAACGGTGATGCGCTATCAGCCGACAGGACCTCAGCGTGACGCACCGGTGATCGATGCGATGAGGCGACTGGCAAGGCAGTACCCGCGGTTCGGTTATCGCCGAATCCGAATCTTCCTCAAGCGCGAAGGTCACGAGATGAGTTGGGAGCGTGCACATCGCCTGTGGAAGGCGGCAGGGCTGCAATTGCCTCAAAAGCGGCCCAGACGACGCATTGCGAGCACGAGGCCGCGCCCTGTGCCGCCAACCGGACCGAACACGGTGTGGGCCTACGACTTCGTGTTCGATGCCTGCGCCACGGGCCAACAGATCAAGTGCCTGACCGTCATCGATGAATTTACCCGCGAGTGCCTGGCCATCGATGTGGCCGGCAGTATCAGATCGAATCGGGTCATCGAGGTGCTGTCGCGTCTGATCAGTGCACGTGGTGCGCCGCGCTACATGCGCTCGGATAACGGCCCTGAGTTCGTCAGCCACGCGATTCTGACGTGGATCCGAGAATCGAATATCGAGACCGCGTTGAACGACCCCGGCAAGCCCTGGCAGAACGGCACCGATGAGAGCTTCAATGGGCGGCTTCGCGATGAGTGTCTGAACCAAGAGTGGTTCCGATCGCGACAAGAAGCCCGTGTCCTGATCGAGAACTGGCGCCGCCACTACAACGAGGTGCGACCGCATTCGAGTCTGCAGTACATGACGCCCGTAGAATTCCACCGGCAGCATGCAACATCCACCAACCCAGGGGCCGCTCTCAAATAACTCCTGGTACTAAAAATGCCGGGCAGGTCATCGGTACCCAGCCTTCTCCACGCTCCGAACTGACGCACCGCAGCCAGGGCCCGCGACAGCGACAGGTGTTCCGCTTGACGGAATCTCTATCGCGGATCAACATCGCGCATGATTCGCTCTTTCGCGTGCACCGATACGGAGGCCCTGTTTCACAGCCGTGCGGTATCCCGCTTGCGCAACATCGAGCGTGTCGCGAGGCGCAAGTTGCTTCAGATCCACGCCGCCACCGAGCTGGCCAGCTTGCGCATCCCGCCAGGCAACCAGCTGGAAGCACTGAAGGCCGACCGCAAGGGCCAGCACAGCATTCGCATCAACGACCAGTGGCGGATCTGCTTTGTCTGGAAGACCGACGGAGCGCATCGGGTCGAGATCGTGGACTACCACTAGGACCTTGAAACATGGCCAAGTTGCTTGACGAGATTTATCCGGGCGAGATCCTGCTTGAAGATTTCATGAGGCCCATGGGCATCAGTGCCCGCCAACTCGCGGCGGACATCGACGTCTCGCCCAGCCGGATCAGCGAGCTGGTCAACGGCCAGCGCCCCATCACCGCGGACACCGCACTTCGGCTTGGGTTGTTCTTCGGCATGGAGCCCCGGTTCTGGCTGAACCTGCAGTCCGAGTACGACATCCGGGTCGCGGATCGGGAACTGCGAGCCAAGCTTTCGCCGAGGATCCGCGTCTTTCAACCGGTCGCGGGGTGACCATGTCCAGGTTGACGGTAAAACGCTGCCGTGGAGCGTTTAACCCATTACGAATCAACGGCTTAGAAGGCTTGTTGATAATCGAGTGGGGAATGAGGATATTTGGAGTTTAAATAATTTATTTTTACAAATCAATAATTTACGGATATAAATCAACCATCTGAGTTACATCGCAAACAGGATAACGTTTGTGCTATAAGTGATTGACTTGAATAGGTATTTTTCAGTTTCAAAGCTGGCTCTAACAAGAAGAGTTGACACCAGATTGACGGTATATTTGACGGTAGAAATTTGCGGCGAGGTGATGACTGAAAATCTACCGTCACACGAACTTCGGACCTGACGGTAGAAAAATCGACAGAAGTTGCCGGCAAAACATGAACTTGCCGTTTGTGTAACCTGATATTTTTCGTGACGGTAGAAGTGGCGACCCAGATCGTCAGGTGTCTGGTCACTGGCCAAAGTGGCCATCACATCCTCCGGCGCAAACCCTGCAACCGCTGCAACCCCCGACAGGTGCTTCGGCCCTGTCAAGCAAACTGCAATTCGATCTTGCCCGCTCGGCGGCTAATCCCCCCGAAGGGCCGAGAAGTAGAATTTCTTCCAACGCAAGGGATCTACGGAAATGAAGAAATTACGGTTTACAGACAGCTAGGTCACGGATGCGCTCAAGCGCGTGGAATCGGGGATTTCGTTGCCCGACTTGTGCAGGGAGTAGGGCATCGGCACGGCGACGTTCTACAAGTGGCGCGCCAAGTTCGGCGGCATCGACACCTCGATGATGTCCAAGATGAAGGAACTAGAGTAGGAGAACCGGTGGCGACCGTGTCCCAGCACAACGCACGGCCAAAGCCGATCGTGGACAAGCCCAGCACTGGTGATTATCATTGATAGCTATCAACTTTGGAGCGACCATGGACACCGCACGCCTTTTTCAATCAGGGCGCAGTCAAGCTGTTCGGCTGCCTAAAGAGTATCGATTTGCAGGCACAGAGGTGGTGGTAAAGCACTTTGGGAACGGCGTGCTTTTGCTTCCGGTAGATGACCCGTGGCAGACGCTTCAAGCCGGGCTTGCCGCGTTCGAGCCTGGCTTCGAATTGACCCGTCAGCAACCGGACGAACAGCTCAGGGCCGATGTGCGACCCGATGGGCAACCCGACATTCGGACCGATAGCGGATCATGATTCTGCTGGACACCAACATCTGCATCTACATCATTAACGCTAAACCCCCTGCGGTGCTGGCGCGATTCCAGCAGTACCGGATGGGCGACGTTGGGATGTGCAGCGTGGTGGCTGCTGAACTTGCGTTTGGCGTGGCCAAAAGCGAGTCACTGCGTAACCGGCAAGCGCTGGAGATGTTTCTGGCCCCACTCACCATCTTGCCGTTTGATGCCTCAGCGGCATGGATCTATGGTGAATTGCGCTCCGACCTCGAACGCCGTGGCACACCCATTGGTTCGATGGACACCATGATTGCCGCTCATGCGCTGAGCCAGCAAGCCGCGCTGATTACCAACAACACCCGTGAGTTTTCAAAGGTGCCCGGTTTGCAACTCGACAACTGGGTCCCTTCAGCCTGACACCCTTGGTGTTTGCCGGCGCAGGCGAATTCAATATTTTCTGAAGGACTGCTGTGAGCAGCTGATTGCCGACTAACGGGTGCGAATCAGCTGCGCGCCGTTGACCTTCGCTGCACCCTTGTCGAACGTCCACAGCGGCTGCTCGCCTGCCTGCGTCGCCAATGCGATATGCAGGCAGTCAGCGAAGTCTGCCGATCCTTCACGGTATAGCTGCAGCGCCACTTCCAGGGCAGGTTCGGACTCGAAGGTCAGCTCCACCGCCGAGAAAAGGCTTGAAAGCGCATGCAGCACG
>CAMCXH010000237.1 GCA_945883285.1 Bordetella parapertussis
CAATGTCATGCCCGCTCGTCTGACCGAGTCCATCGATTTTCACGGCAGTGCGCTGATGTTGCGCGCCGAGCGCCAGAAGGTCCTGGCCGGCAATATCGCGAACGCCGACACCCCGGGTTTTGCGGCGCGTGATTTCGATTTCAAGGCGGCTCTGGCAGATGCCACCGGCTCGCAGTCAGGTTCGACGGTGGTCAGACCGTCGGCGTCGGCCTTTGTCGTGTCGACGACAAATATTGGTCACGTGGGCGGCACAGGCGCGGGTAACACCGGTGCCAGCCGGATCGATTCGACTGCCATGAAGTACCGCAGTGCCGAGCAACCCAGCCTTGATGGCAACACTGTCGATCTCGACCGCGAGCGAGCCAACTTTGCGGACAACGCCCTTCGTTATGAAGCGGCCCTGCGATTCATCAACGGCTCGGTGCGGAACATGCTGTCCGCAATCCGAGGCGATTGAAGCGTCAGCACGCAAGGAGAAACACCATGTCGATGATGAAGATCTTCAATATTTCGGGCAGCGCGATTTCGGCACAGAGCCAGCGCCTGAATGTCGTGGCCAGCAACATGGCCAATGCCGAATCGCTCGCCGGCCCCGACGGCCAGACCTACAAATCGCGCCAGGTGGTTTTTCAGGCCGAGCCGACCAAGGACGGTGGCTCCGGCGTGAAGGTCTCGTCGATCATCGAAGACAGCGCCCCGGCAAAGCGGGTCTATGAGCCCGGCCATCCGATGGCTGACGGCGCAGGCTTCATCACCCAGTCGAACGTGAATGTCGTCGAGGAGATGGTCAACATGATGTCGGCCTCGCGTTCCTATCAGAACAACATCGAAGTCATGAATACCGCCCGACAGCTGCTGCAAAAAACGCTGCAGCTCGGACAGTCATAAGTCGCTAAGGCGCAGGAGAATTCAGATGGCCATTTCATCCGTCAATGCCAATCAGATCGGCGCGGTCTCGAGTGCTGCATCGGCTGCTGCGTCGGCAGCGTCCACGACTGCCGGCGCTGCGCAAGCATCGGGCGGCAATGCTTTCAATTCGATGGTGAACTCGATGATCGGCCAGAATATGTCGAGTGCCGCGGCTGCGTCATCGAGTTCATCGGGCAGCAGCACGGCTGCCACCACCGATGACGGCGGTGCCGACCGCTTTCTGAAACTGCTGGTTGCTCAGATGAACAATCAGGACCCGCTCAATCCGATGGATAACGCGCAGGTCACTTCGCAGCTTGCCCAGATCAATACCGTCAAGGGAATCGATCAGCTCAACGGGACGATGGCAAAGCTGCTCGACCGATTTCAGACCGGCGGGCCGGCCGATGCCGTACCGATGGTGGGTCGGCAGGTCCTGGTCGCGGGCAACACCCTTGATCTGCCGGCTGATGGTGTCGCCAAGGCCGGTTTCGATCTGGCCAGCAGCGCCAGTGCGGTCACGATCGACGTGCTTGACAGCAGCGGCAAGGTCATCGAGAGCCAGGTTCGCAAGAACGTGCAGGCGGGCATCCAGACCTTCGCGTGGGACGGGGCCGCTGGCGGCAAGACCATGCCGGCGGGCACCTACGGGCTTCGAGTGACCGCCGTCAGTGGCGGCAAACCGGTCGATGCGACCCCCCTGACCGCAGCAACCGTGCAGGCCGCGCTGAAGACCTCGAGCGGCACATCGCTGCAGCTCAGTGGCCTCGGTTCGCGGCCTTTGTCCGATGTGCGTGGCGTGCTCTGACGCCTTCCTATCGATTTACGACGTTTTTTAATTTTTCTTGAGCAGGAGTCGACAATGGGTTTCCAGAATGGCCTTTCCGGCCTGAATGCCGCGGCACGCAACCTCGATGTGATCGGCAACAACGTCGCCAATTCCAGCACCGTGGGTGCCAAGACCTCACGGGCGGAGTTTTCCGATGTGTATGCCAATGCGCTCAGCGGGTCTGGCAACGGTGCGGTCGGTATCGGCGTCGCGGTCAGCAGCATCGCCCAGCAGTTCACGCAAGGTGACATCTCGACAACCCAGAATCCCTTGGACATGGCGATCAATGGGCGGGGTTTCTTCCGAACCTCGCTTAATGGCGCGGTTCAGTACACCCGCAACGGCCAGTTCCGGATGGACAAGGACGGCTTTATCGTCAATGCCCAGGGAGCCAATCTGACCGGTTATTCGGCCGATTCGGCCGGCAAGATTCAGGGCGGCGCGCCCAATCCGCTGCAGATCAGTCAGGCTGACATTTCTCCCAAGTCGACCGCCACGACGATGGCCCAGTTCAATCTGGATGCCGGCGCCGCCATACCCGCCAACACCCCTTTCTCGGCGACTGATCCGTCGTCGTACAACAACTCGAATTCGATGTCGGTCTACGACTCGCTCGGTCGCCAGCATCAGGTGACCCTTTACTACACCAAGACCGCGGCCAACAACTGGGCGGTGTTCGGCTCGGCCGATGGCACCGAGTTGCCCACCCAACCCCTGACGAACCTGGCTTTCGATGCCACCGGCAGCCTGACCGCGCCGACCACGCCGTTCAGCATCACCATCCCGGTGGGCGCCGATGCCGGTGCCAACCTGACCTTCACCGCCGATGTCAGCACCGCGACCCAGTTCGGCGCGCCGTTCAGCACGACCAACATCACACAGGACGGCTACGGATCGGGCCGGCTGTCGGGCTTCAGTGCCGACACTGGTGGGGTGATCGTCGGTCGCTATACCAACGGTCAGACCAAGGCCCTCGGGCAGGTGGTGCTGGCCAATTTCGTCAATCCGCAGGGCCTCACCCCGCTGGGCAACAACGCCTGGTCGGAGGGCGCCGGTTCGGGCCAGCCGACGCTGGGTGGGCCGGGAACCGGCACGCTTGGCCCGTTGCAGTCGCAGGCGCTGGAGAACTCCAACGTCGACCTGACTGGTGAGCTGGTCAACATGATTACTGCGCAGCGGGTCTATCAGGCCAATGCGCAGACGATCAAGACGCACGACCAGTTGCTGCAGACCATCGTCAATCTGCGTTGATGCCGTTCCTTACGACTGAGCAAGGGGAGCCGTCATGGACCGTCTGATCTACACCGCCATGTCGGGCGCCAAGGCCACGATGACGCGCCAGGACGCGCTCGCCAACAACCTGGCCAATGCCACCACGCCCGGGTTTCGTGCCGATCTCAGCGCTTTTCGCGCGGTGCCGGTACGGGGTGACGGTCTGACCACGCGGGTGCATTCGCTCGAAGCCACCGCCGGATTCGATGCGGCGCAAGGGCCGGTGACCCAGACCGGGCGCGCCCTCGATATCGCGGTCAAGGGTGCCGGCTGGATCGCGGTCCAGGGGCTCGACGGCAATGAGGCCTACACCCGTGCCGGCAGCCTGGCGGTGTCGGCCGACGGTACTTTGCAGACCAATTCCGGATTGGCGGTGATGGGCGATGGCGGCCCGATCGTCATTCCGCAGGGAGCCGAAGTGGCGATCGGCTCTGACGGTACGGTCAGTGCCAAGGTGGGCACAACGCCGCCGACCACGATGGGAATGATCAAGCTGATCAATCCCGGACCCGGTGAACTGCGCAAGGGTGTCGATGGCCTGATGCGCATGCGGGGTGGTGACCCAGCCCCGGCCGATCCGCTGGTGAAGATCGTCTCGGGCGCGGTTGAAGGCAGCAACGTCAATCCGGTGGCATCGATGGTCGGCATGATCGGTGCGGCCCGTCAGTTCGAGATGCAGATGAAGATGATGCAGACCGTCGAAGGCAACGAACAGCGGGCA
>CAMCXH010000238.1 GCA_945883285.1 Bordetella parapertussis
GGACAGTTGCCTCGGCTTTCGATCGAGGAAGGCTTCGATCTCGAGAATCGCCGCCGCCCTGCGCACGCGTAGCGAGATTTCATCGCGGGGCACGCGGGCGATCTTCAGACCATAAGCCATATTGTCGAAAACGCTCATGTGCGGATAGAGCGCGTAGTTCTGAAACACCATCGCGATATCGCGCTCGGCCGGTTCGATATCGTTGACGACCCGCTGCCCGATGGCAATCTGGCCGCCGGTGATTTCCTCAAGCCCTGCAACCATCCGCAGCAGGGTGCTCTTGCCGCAGCCGGAGGGCCCGACGATCACGATGAACTCACCGTCGGCGACTTCTGCGCTGACACCATGAATCACCCGATTCACGCGCATGCCTGCCCGGTAGTCCTTCACCACATCACGAATCGACAGCGCCGCCATTCATTCCCCCTGAATCATCACTTCTCGGCGTCGACCAGGCCCTTGACGAACCACTTCTGCATCAGCAGGACGACCAGCGCCGGCGGCAGCATCGCGAGGATCGCCGTCGCCATCACCACATTCCATTCGTTGCCGGCATCACCGCCGGCAAGCATGCGACGGATGCCCATGACAATCGGGTATTTCGACTCATCGGTCGTAAAGAGCAGCGGCCACAGATACTGGTTCCAGCCGTAGATGAACTGGATCACGAAGAGCGCGGCGATGCTGGTCGCCGACAGAGGCAGCAGCACATCGATAAAAAATCGGATCGGACCGGCGCCATCGATGCGCGATGCCTCGACCAGTTCGTCGGGGACGGTCAGAAAGAACTGCCGAAACAGAAAAGTCGCGGTAGCCGAGGCGATCAGTGGCACGGTCAGACCGGTATAGGTATTGAGCAGCCCCAGGCCGGCGACCACCTGATAGGTCGGGCCGATCCGCACTTCGACCGGCAGCATCAGTGTGATGAACACCATCCAGAAACACAGCGTGCGGCCCGGGAACCGGAAATAGACGAAGGCAAAGGCCGACAGCATCGAGATCGAAATCTTGCCGAGGGCAATCACCAGCGCACAGATGAAACTGACCTTGAGCATCGGCGCGACCGGTGAGATCCGACTGCCGGAGGCGGTCTGTCCGCCAAAGAGCGCGGCCCGATAGGTGTCGAGCATATTCGAGCCGGGCCACAGTGACATCGGCGCCTGCTGCACGATTTGCTCAGAGGTCTGCGTCGATGCGACCAGGGTGACATAGAGCGGGAACGAGACCAGCAGAACACCGAGCACCAGCACCAGATGCGCGACAAGGGTGATGACCGGGCGGCGTTCAACCATCTCAGTACTGCACCCGTCTTTCGACGTAGCGAAACTGCACAACGGTGAGCGCGATCACGATCGCCATCAGAATGACCGATTGCGCGGCGGAACCGCCGAGGTCCATGGCCTTGAAGCCGTCGTAGTAGGCCTTGTAGACCAGGATCGCGGTGTCCTTGCCCGGGCCACCCTGCGTGGCCGCATCGACGATTGCAAAGGTATCGAAGAAGGCATAGACGATGTTGATCACCAGCAAGAAGAAGGTGGTCGGCGACAACAAGGGAAAAACGATGGTCCAGAAACGATGCCACGGACGGGCGCCGTCGATCGCTGCGGCTTCGATGAGACTCTTGGGTATCGACTGCAGACCCGCCAGAAAAAACAGGAAGTTGTAGGAGATCTGTTTCCAGACCGCCGCCATGACGATCAGCGTCATCGCCTGGTTGCCATTGAGCAGGTGATTCCATTCGATGCCGAGGCTGCGAAGCGCATGGCTGACGATGCCTACCGACGGCGCGAACATGAAAAGCCAGAGCACCCCTGCGATCGCCGGCGCCACCGCATAAGGCCAGACAAGCAGCGTGGTGTAGAGCGTGGCGCCACGGATCACCCGGTTGGCCATGACTGCCAGCACCAGCGCAATGCAGATGCCACAGGAGGCGACCAGCAGCGAGAAGACCGCCGTCGTGCGAAAGGACGCCATATAGCTGCCGTCCGAGAACAGCCGCTCGAAATTTTCGAGACCGACGAACTGGGTCGATCCGCCGAAGGCATCTTCAAGCAGCACGCTTTGATAGAGCGCGCTGGCGGCCGGCCAGAAAAAGAAAATCGTGACAATGACCATCTGGGGCGCGACCAGCAGCCACGGCAACCAGCGGTTGCCGAACCGGACGCGCTTTTCGATGGCCAATCGATTGCAGGATCAGGAGCGGTTGGCTTTCTCGAAGCGCTCGAGCTGCTCGTTACCGCGACGCACAGCGGTATCCAGCGCTTCCTTGACGCCCTGCTTGCCTGCCCACACACCTTCAAGCTCCTCGTCGATGATCGCGCGGATCTGCACGAAATTGCCGAGTCGAATACCACGCGACTTGTCGGTGGTTTTGCGGATCATCTGGTTGACCGCGACATCGGAACCCGGATTTTTGGCATAGAAGCCCGACTTGTCGGTCATCTCGAAGGCAGCCAGGGTGATCGGCAGATAGCCGGTCGTCTGATGGCTCCTGGCCTGCACATCAGGGCGACTCAGGTAATCGAAGAAGGCGCCAACGCCCTTGTACTCGGCCGGCTTCTTACCCGACATGACCCACAGGCTCGCGCCGCCGATCACGGTGTTCTGGGGCGAGCCCGGCACATCCGGGTAATAGGGCAGCGACGAGATGCCCGAGGCAAATTTCGCATTGCGCTTGATGTTGCCGTAAGCGGCCGAAGATCCGGTGTACATCGCGCACTCGCCCGACACGAAGGTGGCATCGGCTGCACCAGCGCGACCCTTGTAAACGAAGAGCCCCTGACGCGACAGATTGGCCAGATTCTCGATGTGACGCACATGCAGCGGCGTGTTGAAGACCAGGCGCGCGTCGAGCCCATTGAAGCCATTGCGCTTGGTCGCGAACTCGACGTTATGCCATGCGGAGAAGCTCTCGAGCTGGGTCCAGCTCACCCAGCTCGTCGTCAGCGGGCACTTGTGGCCACTGGCTTTCAGCTTTGCTGCGGCCAGCGCGACCTCCGGCCAGGTGGTCGGCGGCTTCTCGGGGTCCATACCGGCCGCCTTGAAAGCATCCTTGTTGTAATGGAAGACGGTCGTCGAACTGTTGAAGGGCAAGCTCAGCATCTGACCATTGGGCGCGGTGTAGTAGCCGGAGACCGCCGGCACATAAGCCTTGGGGTCGAACTTAAGGCCGGCATCGCTCATCACTTTGGTCACCGGCACGATTGCGCCCTTGCTCGCCATCATCGTGGCTGTGCCGACCTCGAAAACCTGCAGGATGTGCGGCGCATTGCCGGCGCGAAAGGCCGCGACGGCCGCGGTCATCGCTTCATCGTAACTGCCCTTGAAAACCGGGACGACCTTGTAGTCCTTCTGCTGGTCATTGAAGTCCTTGGCCAGGCCGTTGACCCATTCGCCGAGCGCGCCGCCCATCGCATGCCACCACTGGATTTCGACTTGCGCATAAGCCGGCGTCGCAACTGCCACGATCGCCGCCGCGATGAGTGCTCTGAATTTCATGGTTTTCCCTTGAGGAAATGGTCTGCGCCAGGATGGCAAAGCGGGCGAGTCTGTCGGTCCATCGTGACAAATGCATGTCAAATCACCGACCGTCGTCTAGAATGCCGTTCGTCCGAAAGTTCCCCCATCGATCCGGATCTTGTGTTCATGCCCGCCCGCCTGCCCGTCATCGATGCTCTGAAGGG
>CAMCXH010000239.1 GCA_945883285.1 Bordetella parapertussis
GGACGTGGTGAGCCCGTTTCTGGGCGGCCTGGTCGGCTGGCTGACTGCAAACGGACGCATCGCGGTGCAGGTATTCCTGGTTCTCGGAGGCTACATGGCAGCCCGGGCACTCGCTCCGCAAGGCAGGGCGACCTTCGGGTCGCCGCTGCCGGTCATGATCCGCCGCTACCTGCGGCTGTCGATCCCTTATGCGATCGCCATCGGCGTGGCCATCGTCGCGGCAGCCATCGCCCGGCATTGGGCTGACTTCGATTCAACCCCTGCCCAGCCATCGCTCTACCAGATATTCGCCAACCTGCTGATGCTGCAGAACATCGTCGGCCAGGACTCACTGTCTGCCGGACTCTGGTACGTCGCGATCGACCTTCAGCTTTACTGCGGCCTGACCGCACTGTTGTGGCTGGCCTCGCGCCAACCGGGGCACTGGATGGCTCCGATGCTGGTTGCGGTGGGTATGACTGCTTCCCTTTTTTACTTCAACCGCGATGCTGCCTTCGATATCTGGGGCATTTATTTCTTCGGCAGCTATGGTCTGGGCGCCCTCACCTGGTGGGCAACGACGTCAAAGCGACCGGCCAGGATGGCAACGCTGATCACGATGATCGTCGCCCTCGCCCTGATCCTTGATTTCCGCACCCGAATCGCGGTGGCTCTGGCCGTGGCAGCGCTGCTCTTTGCGTCGAGCCAGATCAGGCCTTTGCAACGCAGCGAAGCGTCACAAACCGGTATCGAACGATTCATCGCCTGGCTTGGAAAGATTTCCTATTCGGTCTTTCTGGTGCATTACCCGATCTGTCTGCTCGTCAATGCCGGCGTGACGCGCTTTTTTGAGGGCAGCGACCTTGCCAGCGGACTCGGTCTGATCCTGGCCCTGATTGCCAGCACCCTGGCAGGCGCAGCCTTTCATCGTTATGTGGAGCTTCGCTTTTCGGTCGGCGCACTGCGTTCGCGAGCCAGTAAGGACACAGCCGCTTCATCGCCTGAAAGCCTGACGAAACCCCTGGTTAGCCGGCGAGAGATATGATTGGCCGGTTGCCCGATTCAGCCTTGAATGACGTCTCTTAGCCTCTGACTCAACCGGGTCGAACCCACCGGGCGGTGCTCACTGCCGCTGGTTTTTCAACTGGATTGCCATGACCAAAGATCAAGCCCCGATGTCGCCGGCCGAGCAAGCGCTGCGCGAGGCCGCGCTCGACTATCACCGCTCACCGACCCGCGGCAAGATTTCTGTCTCACCGACCAAGCCGCTGTCCAACCAGCGCGATCTCTCGCTTGCCTACTCGCCAGGCGTTGCTTATGCCTGCCTTGAGATCGAACGGGATCCGTCTCTGGCAGCCGATTACACCTCGCGAGCCAATCTCGTCGGCGTGATCACCAATGGCACGGCCGTGCTCGGCCTGGGCGACATCGGGCCACTGGCAGGCAAGCCGGTGATGGAGGGCAAGGGCTGCCTTTTCAAGAAGTTTGCCGGGATCGATGTCTTTGACATCGAACTCGCCGAGAAGGACCCCGACAAGCTGATCGAGATCATTGCGGCGCTCGAGCCGACATTGGGCGGCATCAACCTCGAAGACATCAAGGCACCCGAGTGCTTCGAGATCGAGCGCAAACTGCGTGAGCGTCTGTCGATCCCCGTCTTTCACGACGATCAGCACGGCACGGCCATCATTTCAGCCGCCGCACTGCTCAACGGCCTGGAGCTGGTCGGCAAGCCGATCGAATCGGTCAAGTTGGCGGTGTCGGGTGCCGGTGCGGCCGCCATTGCGGTGCTCGATGTCCTTGTCGGGCTCGGTATGCAACGCGAGAACATCTTCGTGTGCGATTCGAAAGGCGTGATTCACGACGAGCGTCAGGGTCTCGACGTCTCGAAGCAGCGTTATGCCAGGCGCACCGAGGCACGCTTACTGGCCGATGTGGTCAATGGCGCGGACGTCTTTCTGGGGTGCTCGGCAGCAGGCGTGCTGACTCAGGAGATGGTGGCCAGCATGGCGCAGCGCCCGATCATCCTGGCGCTGGCCAATCCCGAACCCGAGATCAGACCCGAGCTGGCCAAGGCGGTTCGACCGGATTGCATCATCGCCACCGGTCGCTCCGACTATCCCAACCAGGTCAACAATGTCCTGTGCTTTCCCTATATTTTTCGTGGTGCACTCGATGCCGGCGCAACACGGATCACCGAAGCCATGCAACTGGCCTGCGTTCGCGAGATCGCCGACCTCGCCAAGGCGGAGCTGTCGGATGAGGTTGCCGCGGCCTATCCGGGTCAGGACCTTCGCTTCGGCCCGGACTACCTGATTCCCAAGCCCTTCGACAGCCGCCTCATCCTTCGGATCGCACCGGCGGTTGCCAAAGCGGCTGCAGAGTCAGGCGTTGCCACTCGGCCGATCGCCGATCTCGAAGCCTATCGCGCTTCGCTCACGCGCTTCATTACCCATACCGGCCTGTTCATGACCCCGGTGTTTGCCGCAGCGCGCGCGCAACCGCGACGCGTCGTCTATGCAGAAGGCGAGGATGAGCGGGTTCTGCGTGCAGTGCAGGCGGCCATCGACGAAGGGATGACGCGTCCTGTTCTGATCGGGAGACCGAGTGTCATCGAAAGCCGAATTGCGCGAGCCAGTCTGAGAATTCGGCCAGGCGCCGACTTTGATCTGGTCGATCCGGAAGATGACTCACGCTTTCGCGATTACTGGACCGACTATCGACAGGTGATGAGTCGTCGAGGCGTGACCCCCGAACTCGCGAAATCGCTGATGCGCCAGTCGACCACCACCATCGCCGCGATGATGGTCAGACGAGGCGATGCCGATGCGATGGTGTGCGGATTGGTTGGTCGCTTCGACGAGCATCTGGAGCGGGTGCAGGAAATCATCGGTCTGGCCAAGGGCGCCTCATGCATGGCAGCCATGAATGCGGTCATGCTGCCCGAGCACACACTGTTCATGACCGACACCATGGTCAATGAGGAGCCCAACGCCGACCAGCTCGCCGAAATTGCGGGCATGGCAGTGCAAGCGATGTCGCTGTTTGCGGTGACCCCAAAGGTCGCCTTTGTTTCGCACTCGATGTTCGGATCGAGCCAGCGACCCGGTGCGATCAAGATGCGGACTGCGGCCGAGCGTTTTGCGGCGCTGCATCCGCAGATCGAGTCCGATGGCGAAATGCGCGGTGATGCGGCGCTGTCCGAAGAGGTCCGGCTGGCCTATCTCCCGGACTCACGGCTGAGCGGCTCCGCCAATCTGCTGGTCATGCCGAATCTCGATGCCGCGAATGTGCTGTTCAACGTCATCAAGACGACAAGCGGCAAAGGCATTACCGTGGGGCCGATCCTGCTGGGCGCGGCGCTCCCGGTGCACATCATGACGCCATCGGCCACCGTGCGGCGCATCCTCAACATGACCGCGCTGGCCGTCGCGCAGGCAAGCCTGCGCTGACGAACCGCGACACGCCCCGCGTGGCTTGCCCGAGGAATTATTTGCGCGGGCTGTCGCTTGCGCCGCGATTGCCGGGCATCCCCGCGGCCGGAGCGGCGCCTGGCGCGCCGGCGGCACTCGCCGGCGTCACACCAAGCTGCTTGGCCATCGCCGCCTCGAGCGCCGACAGCTTGGGTTCGATCTGAGCACGAGTCTCACTGACCAG
>CAMCXH010000240.1 GCA_945883285.1 Bordetella parapertussis
GTCAAGCTACGCGGAGGCGGATGAAGCGCTTCGGGTAGCATCATCAAGATGCTGCCAACTACCAATGAATGCCGCACCGGCCGAGCTTCGATGAACGCCGCGCTGGCTGCAAGACGTCTCGCAAGGCTGCCGGCAAGGCTGATTGCGGCAGTGGTCGTGTTGTGCGGCGCGCACGCAGCCTTCGCGCAAACGCCTTCGTCGCCTCGGATCGAGCCTGTGGCCATCGTGGGCACGCAGCGCATCGGAACCCTTGAGGCCGAACTGGTCGCTGATCGGGTCAGTCTGCAGCCGGGCGGACGCATCGAGCTGGGTGTGCGGCTGCGCCACGACCCGGCCTGGCATACCTACTGGCGCAATTCGGGCGACTCGGGCCTGCCGACCACGGTCGAGCCCGAAGGGCCTGGCGGGTCGACTTTCGGCGCGCTTCGCTGGCCGGCACCGAAGCGGATCTGGATCGGCCCCCTTGCCAATTTTGGCTATGAGGGCGAGGTGTTACTGCCTTTCTCGGCGAGGCTCGCCGACGGGTTTGCCGGCTCGAGCGCGCGCTTCGAGGCCAGGGTCGCCTGGCTGGTTTGCAAGGAGGTCTGCGTGCCAGGCGAGGCCCGACTGGCGCTCGAACTGCCGGTGACCGCAAAAACCGCTCCGCAGGCGGCCCCCTCGCGCGACGCCAGGCTCTTCGAGACCATGGCACTGCGAATTCCCGATCCGGCCAGCCCGCTCCCAGTGCGGGCCTATCGCGCGCCCGGCAAGGTGTCGCTGGTCTTTGAGGCCCCCGCGGGCATGCAGACCATCGCGAGTGCCAGCTATTTCCCCTATACGCCAGGCCAGATCTCGGCGCCTGCGCCCCAGGCATTGATGCGCACCGACGGCGGCTGGCGGATCGACCTTGTCGCCATGAGCGATGCCGTGCCGGCCGACAGGGCGCTCGACGGTCTGCTCTGGGCCGATGGCCGCCCGATCGAGTTGCGCGCGCTGTCGGCCAATGGCGAGCCGCCCGCGGCGACCCTTGTATCGGTCGCCGATCGAACCGATCAGCCTGCGTCCGGTGCCAAACCCGGCGGCCTGCTGGCGGCCGCGGGTCTGCAAGGCGGGTCTGCAGCCGGGGCTGGGCAGCCGTCAGCCTCGTCGGCATCGAGCCCTCTCGCAACGCCGCCTGGCACAAGTGGGGCGACGCCCGATACTCCGCCTGACACCTCGTTCGCCCTGGCGCTCGGCTTCGGTCTGCTCGGCGGGCTCATCCTGAATCTGATGCCCTGTGTCTTTCCGGTCATCGGCCTGAAAGTGATGGGCTTTGCCGGCAGCGGCGTGGGCTCACCAGCGGCGCGCAGGCAGATGAAGCGGTCGGCCGCCGCGTTCGTTGCCGGCATCGTCCTGTCGTTCTGGCTGCTCGGTGGGCTGATGCTCGCGCTGCGCGCAGCGGGCGGCGCGATCGGATGGGGTTTTCAGTTGCAATCGCCGACTTTCGTGGCTGCGATGGCTTTGCTCTTCGTCGCTGTGGGACTGAACTTTTCCGGTGTTTTCGAGATGGGGCTCGGGTTAACCCGTCTTGGCGGAGCCGGCGAGTCCGGGCGCAGGAGTGGCGGCTCGCTGCCGGGTGCCTTCGGATCGGGCTGCCTGGCGGTGCTGGTGGCCACGCCGTGTACCGCGCCGTTCATGGGCTCGGCACTCGGCTTCACGCTGTCGCAGCCGCCGGTGCAGGCGATGGCGGTTTTCACAGCGATCGGCATTGGTATGGGTATTCCGTATCTGTTGCTCGCCTGGTTCCCGGCATGGGTCGGGAGGCTGCCCCGACCCGGGCGCTGGATGCAGACCCTGCGTGAGCTGCTGGCCTTTCCGATGTATGCGAGTGCGGCCTGGCTGGCCTGGGTGCTCACGCAGCAGGCCGGACCCGACGCGCTGGCGCGTCTGCTGTTTGCGGCGGTGTTCGTCGGGCTGGCGGCCTGGGCCTGGGGTCGATACGCCACGCCGGCAGCAGGCCGTTTGCCGACTGCCATTGGCATCGCCGCGGCGAGCCTTGCGGTGGCCCTGGTGCTGCTGTGGCCGCTGGGTGGGGAGGGCGCAGGACAAGCAACTTCGGCCGCTGAGCATGATGGGCGATCAGGCCCCTCGCCATCGGCTCTGGCCTCTGTGTCGCCCGACAGGCCCTGGCAGGCCTGGAGCGACCAACGCGTTCTCGATGCGCTGGCGCAAGGTCATCCGGTCTTCGTCGATTTCACAGCCGCCTGGTGCGTCACTTGCCAGGCCAACAAGCAACTGGCGCTCGAGCGTCAGCCGGTGATCGACGCTTTTGCTCGCCGCAAGGTGGTCACACTGCGGGCCGACTGGACCCAGCGCGATCCGGCGATCGCCGCGGCGCTGGCCCGTCATGGCCGCAACGGCGTGCCGCTCTATCTCGTCTATCACCCGGGCCGCGCCCAGCCTTTGGTGCTGCCCGAGCTGTTGACCGTCGCCATCGTGCTCGACGCCCTGCGCTGATGCGAGCAGCAGGACCGGCTTTTCAAGGGCCCGGCTTCGGCAAGCGCCTGCTTCGCGGTTAAAATCGCGGTTTTGTTTTCGATAGGGTGGTGTACGAGATGCCTGTGATCGCGGTCTTGAATCCGAAAGGCGGGGTTGGCAAGACCACTCTGGCCACTAATATCGCTGGCCATTTTGCGGCCTGCGGCGCCGAGGTCATGCTGGGCGACATCGACCGTCAGGCCTCGGCCAAGGCCTGGCTCGATCTGCGTCCCGAGACGGCTGCACCGATCCGCAGCTGGCAGATCGATGGGTCGGCTGCCAAGCGGCCCAAGGGGGTCACGCATGTGGTGCTCGATACCCCGGCACAGATCAGTGCCTCGCGGCTGGCCGAGATGGTGAGAGTTTCCGACAGCATTCTCGTGCCGCTTCAGCCGTCGATGTTCGACATTCTCGCCACCGGCCAGTTTCTCGAGCAGCTCAAGGCCGAGTTTCGCAGCACACGTCGCTTCGAGGACACGGTGGCGGTGGTCGGCATGCGGGTCGACCCGCGTACCCGTTCATTTGAGCAGCTGGGCCGATTCGTCAGTCAGCTGCAGGTGCCGATGGTGGCCAATCTGCGCGATACCCAGAACTATGTCCATCTGGCGGCGCATGGACTGTCGGTCTTCGATGTGCCGCATCGACGCGTCGAGCAGGACCTTGCCACCTGGGAACCTCTGGTGACCTGGATCGGTCGGCATTGAGCATCATGGCGGCGGGCGCCGGGGCTATTCTTCCGGCACGCCTGCCCGCATCGGCCTCGCCGGCCTCGCGGCTCACGGTCAGAGTTGTCGACGAGAGATCCGAACGACTGCTGGTGCGCCGCTCGATCGCCTGTCCGATCGAGACCTCAGCTGACCGTGGTGCAATGGTGACTGCCTGGCGCCGCCAGGGCGTGGGCTACTGCGCCACCGCCGATCTGAGCGCTGACGGCCTGCAGCGGGCGGCCGATGAAGCCGACCACTGGGCCGCGATTGCAGAGCAGTGCGGGGTGTTTCAGGGCGTCGATCTGCATGCGCTGCTCGATGCCCGTGCGCTG
>CAMCXH010000241.1 GCA_945883285.1 Bordetella parapertussis
CGATCGCTCAAGACCCTTGCTTTCGAAAATCGGAAAGCAGCCGGTAGACTGCACCCACAATTTCATCCGGAGACATGAATGAACCGTTTCACACGATTGTTGGCAGGCGCAACGTTTGCGCTCGCCTCGCTGACGTCACTCACCCCCGCTTTCGCGCAAACCTGGCCCGATCGGCCGATCAAACTGGTCGTGCCCTATCCGCCCGGCGGTCAGACCGACATCGTCTCGCGCTATCTGGCCGAGAAACTCAGCCCGGTGCTTGGCCAGCAGGTCATCGTCGAGAACAAGGTCGGGGCCAACGGCATCATCGGCATCACCGCCACCAAGCAGTCGCCGCCCGATGGCTACACCTTCGTGTACATCAACTCGTCGAACTACTGCATCAACATGTTCGCCTACACGAAGCTGCCGTATTCGCAGGATGACTTCGACACGGTCACGCAACTCGGCGAGGCCGCGCTCGGCATGATTGTCTCGTCGACCACCGGCATCAAGACCCTCGACGAATACGTGGCCTATGTAAAGAAAATTCCGGGCAAGAGCACCTTCGGTTCCTTCGGAGTGGGCAGCTCGTCGCACCTTTACGGCGAAATGTTCACCCAGGCCGCCAAGCTCGATACCGTGCATGTCGCCTACAAGGGCGCAGGACCGGCCACCCAGGACATCGTGGCCGGCATCGCCACCATGGGCGTGCACGATTTTGCCACCACCGGGCCCTTCATCCAGGGCGGTCGGGCCAACCTGCTGGCAGTCACCGGCACCAAGCGCTGGCCGCTCTATCCGAACACCCCGACCTTTGCCGAGCAGGGCTATCCGGCACTCGATCTGGTCGGCTGGAACGGCATCGTGACCCCGAAAGGCACGCCCAAGGCGGCGGTCGAACGGATGAGCCAGGAAATCAACAAGATCCTGCAGTCGCCCGAAGGCAAGAAGAAGATCCTCGAGCTCGGTCTGCTGCCCACCGGCACGACACCGGCAGGGTTTGCCGAGATCGTGCGCAAGGACACCCCGCGCTGGGGCGAGGTGTTCAAGGCCTCAGGCGTCAAGCCCGAGTAAACACCGGCCCGAGCGGGCGCATGCGAATACCTGGGCGCAGCCGCGTCCAGGCAAAATCGACCGGGTCGGCCAGCGCTGGCCCGGGCGAGCGCACTACCAGCACTTCACGGGCGATCGGCTGGAAGTCGGCCCGAAAATGCACCGAGCTTTTGAGTGCCAGCAGGCGCTGGCGCACCGGCTCGATGCCGACATGGCGAAACATCTCCTGATCGGCCGCCTGGGTTTTGCGACTCGCCAGGATCACCCGCACGCCTGAACTCTCTTCACGCAGCAGCGCCATCGGGCCCAGCGTCATGCGAAAGCCGCGAAACATCGGGCCGGTGCAGGTGAAAACGCCATCGCCCAGTCGCTCGACGGTGAAGCGGCCGACCACCGGCACATGGCCTGGCACACCCGAGATCGCACCGAGCGCGAACTCGAGCGTCGCACCCTGCCCGGCCTCATGCGCGCGCGCAGCACTCGGCGGGTCGATCAGCAGGCCGAGCACCGCGTCGAGCGGGCGATGCCGGATGAGCGCAGCCAGCAGACCGGTGGTGTCGCCATTGCCGCCGGCACCCGGGTTGTCCTGGGTATCGGCCAGCACCGTGGGTGAGCCGGGCGCGCCGGTGCGCATTGCGCGCTGCACGGCGTCGTCGGGCGTGAGCAGCTCGAGCGCGAAATCGGGCTCGGCTGCCGCCACCGCATCGCCGATCTCGTCGAGTGCGGCTTGCGCCACTGCCGGGCTCGGGCCATAGGCCACCACCGACATGCCGCACTCGGGGAAATCGGCCATCGGAAAGCCGGGTGCGAAATCGACCGACACGCCATGACGCCGCTCGATGTCGGCGATGCGGCCATACAGGCTCTGACAGGGCTCGATGAAGGTCGACTGCGACGGAATCCCGGTGAGATAGTCGAACTGGCGGAAGGCCTTGGCAGGACGCCTGCCCTGCAACAGCATCGCATCGAGCAGCGCCGCAGCCCGCCCGCCGGTCTCGGCCATGTCGACATGGGGATAGGTGCGATAGATGGTCAGCCCGTCAGACATTGCCACCATCTGCCGCGTGACATTGGCATGCAGATCGAGGCTGGCCACCACCGGCACGCGCGTACCGACCACCTCGCGCACACGCCGCAGAATTTCGCCCTCGCCGTCGTCGACATGCTCGCAGACCATCGCGCCGTGCAGGTCGAGGTAGACACCGTCAACCTGATCCATCGCCTTCAGACGGGCGATCAGATCGCCAACAATGGTCTCGAAGGCATGCTGCGTGACCTGCGCCGAGGGCGATGCCGCCGCCCAGGCGAGCGGCACCATGGTGTGGCCGCGCACACGCAGCGCCTCGATGGCGCCCTGCACCGGGATGTTGGTACCGGCGACCGCCTCGAAGAGCGAGGCGCCGCGCTGGATCGTCGGCCAGCCGCCGCCCGCCTCGAAGGCGGCATAGTCGGCCTTCGACGGCGCGAAGGTATTGGTCTCGTGCTGCATTCCGCCGATCGCGATGGTGGCCACTCGGTGTGCTCCGTAACAGGGTTGATCCATTGTGCTATGCCGTCTCGCCTCCCCGCAAACCCGGTGTTGAGGCGCCGAAAATGCCCCGTCGCGGGGCGGCACAAGTCTTGCGTTGGTGTCAGGGTTGAACTAAGGTCGGCGTTTCCGACGCCGTCCAGACGCATCGGCCACACCAACGAGGAGCCCACACAGTGTCACCACGCAGCCTTTTCAAGCGCTCGGCAGCCGCCTTTCTGGTCGGTGCCGCTCTGACGGCGGCAGCGCCGGCCTCAGCACAGCAGACCGTCCTGCGGGTGGTTCCGCACTCCAATCTGGCAGTGCTCGACCCGATCTGGACCACCGCCTACATGAGCCGCAACCACGGCTACATGATCTACGACACGCTCTTCGGTACCGACGAGAAAGGCGTGATCAAGCCGCAGATGGTCGAGTCCTGGACCGAAAGCCCAGATCACCGCCTGTGGACCTTCAAACTGCGCAAGGGCCTGGAGTTCCATGACGGCAAGCCGGTGACGCCGGACGACGTGATCGCCTCGCTGCAGCGCTGGGGCAAGCGCGATGCGATGGGCTCGGCCCTCTTCCAGTTCGTGCAGCGCATGGACTCGCCGGCGCCTGACACTTTCCGGATCTTTCTGGGCGAAGCCTGCGGCTTCATGCTCGAGGCCCTCGGCAAGCCATCGTCGAATGTCCCCTTCATCATGCCCAAGCGGATCGCCGATACCGACCCCTTCAAGCAGATCGAGGAATATGTCGGATCAGGCCCTTATATCTTCAAGGCGGATGAGTTCAAGCCGGGCGACAAGGCGGTTTACCTCAAGAACACCAAATACGTGCCGCGCAGCGAAGCACCGTCGGGCACCACCGGCGGCAAGCGGGTCTATGTCGATCGGGTCGAGTGGAACCTCGCCCTGCGG
>CAMCXH010000242.1 GCA_945883285.1 Bordetella parapertussis
TCTTGAGCCCGAGGGTGTCAAAGCCACCGTCGCGCCCTTCGGTGAAGGTCGCATCGACGAATACCGGGTGGGTCTGTCAATCGGGGACAGCGAGGAGGTTGCGCAAGGCGTGGTCTGGCCCCTGCTGGGCGCCGAGTCCGAGATCGACGATCCGACGCCACTCGAGCGGATCCGTGACACCCTTCGCGAAGCCGGTGTGACCGAGATGCGCACCTGGGCCGAGGTGACCGAGCCGGAATACTGCGAGGATTGCGGCGCACCGCTCTTTCCGAATCACGAAGGCGAAGTGGTGCATGCCGAGATGCCGGCCGATGCCGAGCCAGAGGCCACGCACTTTCACTGACAAAGCGAGTCGCCATGAATGTTTCCCGCCGTACCGGCCTTCGCGCCGCAGGCAGCCTCGGCCTTTACGCAGCGCTGGCTGCCATTGGGCTTTTCGAGGGCCGCCCGGTCAGTGCTCAGACCTTCAACGCCACGCTCTTTCAGGCAAGAAACCTGAGCGAGCTGCTCAAGATGCTGGGCGCAACCAGCGCAGCGGATTCGAAGGAGATCCAGATCACCACCCCCGATATCGCCGAGAACGGCGCAGTCGTGCCGGTGGCGGTTCGCAGCCAGTTGCCCCGTACGGAGCAGATTTCGCTGCTGGTCGAAAAGAATCCTGACCCGCTGGTGGCCACCTACCAGCTTCTTGAGGGCGTCGAGCCCGATCTGACCATGCGCGTAAAGATGAGCCAGAGCTCCGATGTGATTGCGCTGGTCAAGGCAGACGGGCGCTTCTTCATGGCTCGCAAGGACGTCAAGGTCACCATCGGCGGCTGCGGCGGCTGATCATCCGGCAAGGACACGACATGTCAGATCCGACAAAGATTCGCGCCACGCTCAAGGACGGCGTGGCGGAGGTTCGTGTGCTGATGGCCCACGAAATGGAGAGCGGCCAGCGGCGCGATGCTTCCGGCAAGCTCGTGCCGGCCTGGCATATCACCGAGGTGGTGGCGGCACTCAACGGCAAACCGGCGCTCAAGGCCCTCTGGGGCCCCGGGATCAGCAAGAATCCCTTCCTGGGTTTTCGCATCAGGGGTGCCAAGGCTGGCGACACCATCACGATTTCCTGGGTCGACAATCGCGGCGACAAGCGCAGCGACGAAGTCAAGGTCTAGGTCAATCCAGGCGTCAGGGCGAAAGACGTTCGCGATGCCAGCTGCCGTCGGCCTGAAGACGATAGGCGAGCCGGTCGTGCAACCGCGAAGGACGGCCCTGCCAGAACTCCCAGTAGTCGGGCGAAAGCCGATAGCCGCCCCAGTGCGGCGGTCGCGGCGGCGAGTCGCCGAAGCGCGCTTCGCACTGCGCGGCCTGGGCCTCGAGCGTGCCTCGCGAGTCGATCGGCCTGCTCTGGGCCGAGGCCCAGGCGCCGATGCGTGAACCCAGCGGGCGCGACGCGAAGTAGGTATCCGATTCATGCGCGGCCACGCGGCTGACCCGACCTTCGATACGCACCACCCGTTCCTGGGCGACCCAGTGAAACTGCAGCGCGGCCAGCGGATTGGCCGCGAGTTCCTGACCTTTTCGGCTGTCGTAATTGGTGTACCAGACGACACCGCGCTCATCGAAGTCCTTGATCAGGACGATGCGGGTCGAGGGTCGGCCTGCGGCATCGACGGTTGCCAGCGTCATGGCATTGGGCTCCTCAATGCCACCGTCGAGGGCCTGCTGCAGCCATTGGCCGAATTGCACGAAGGGCGATGCGCTGGCGCGCGCCTCGATGAGTTCGTCGAGTTCGTAGGTTTTGCGAAGGTCTGCGATCGGTTTCATGGGCTCTGGCTCAGTGACAGCATCAGGGGCATCATCAGGAATACACCGGATGACAGGATATCCTGCTATAGTCCAGGGCTTGATGCGATCAGCCAATCACGCGTCATGTCTGGTGAACCATCCTTTTCTTCTTGGACGAACGCCTCGATTGGTGTCACTCGAATGAGCGATGGGCTGCCGCCGGAACCCTCCTCATGACCTCCGAAGTAAACTTTGCCAGCCTTGGGCTGGCCGAACCGTTGTTGCGCGCCCTGACCGACGCCGGCTACGAAACCCCGACCCCCATCCAGCTGCAGGCCATCCCGGTCGTGCTCTCGGGTCGTGACCTGCGCGCCGCCGCTCAAACCGGCACCGGCAAGACTGCCGGCTTTACCCTGCCGATCCTGCAGCGCCTGTCGGCGCCTGGCCCCGATGGCCGGCCCGGCCAGTCCCGCCAGGGGCGCCCGCGTGCTCTGGTGCTGGTGCCGACCCGCGAACTCGCGGCGCAGGTCGAAGAGTCGGTTCGCACCTACGGCAAGCATCTGCCGCTGAAATCGCTCGCGGTCTTCGGTGGCGTCAACATCAATCCCCAGATCAGCATGCTCAAGGGTCGCATCGACGTGCTGGTCGCCACCCCCGGCCGACTGCTCGATCATGTCAGCCAGCGCACCGTCGATCTGTCCGAAGTGCAGGTCTTCGTCCTGGATGAAGCCGACCGCATGCTCGACATGGGCTTCATCCGCGATATCCGCAAGGTCATTGCGCTCTTGCCGCGTCAGCGCCAGAACCTGATGTTTTCGGCGACCTTTTCGGGCGAGATCCGCGAACTGGCCGACAGCATGCTGCGCGACCCCGCCAGCGTCGAAGTCGCCCGTCGCAATACCACCTCCGAACTGGTCGATCAGTCGGTGCACCTGGTCGACAAGACCGTCAAGCGCCACCTGCTCGCCCACCTGATCCGCAGCAAGGGCTGGTTTCAGGTGCTGGTCTTTTGCCGTACCAAGCACGGCGCCAACCGGCTGGCCGAGCAACTCGCCAAGGATGGTATTGGTGCCGACGCGATTCACGGCAACAAGAGCCAGAATGCCCGCATGCGCGCACTGGCCAATTTCAAGGACGGCAAGCTGCATGTGCTGGTGGCAACCGATATCGCCGCACGTGGACTCGACATCGATCAGTTGCCGCATGTCGTGAATTTCGAGCTTCCCAATGTGCCGGAAGACTATGTTCACCGGATCGGGCGCACCGGCCGGGCCGGCAGCCCCGGCGCCGCGGTGTCGCTGGTCGATCGCGAGGAAATGCGTTTTCTGACCGACATCGAGCGCATGCTCAAGGTCCAGATCCCGCGCGTCAGGATCGACGATTTCGTGCCGCCGCCGGTCTCGCAGCGCGATCCGGCCGAGGAAGATCGCCCGCCGCGCACCTTCGCGCCCCGTCGCACCGGCAGGCCACCGTCATCCGGCGATGCCCATCGCGGCGGTCCGGCCAAGCGGCCCTCGACTGGCGGCGGTGCACGCAGCGGTGCTGCGCCGCGCACCGCGGGAACCGGCGCCGGGCCTCGCGGCCCGTCGCGACCGGCCCAGCGTCGACCGGGCTGAT
>CAMCXH010000243.1 GCA_945883285.1 Bordetella parapertussis
ACGATCTCCTGCGTGATGCGCTGCTCGCCATGGTGGCGATTGCGGTCGGTGTTGCGCCGGGGCAGTTCGTGGCGCTGGTGATCGCCTCGCGTGTGCTGCAAAGCCTGCAGCATGCCAACCTGCGCTGGCGCTGGCCCGGCGGCCTCGAACGCGTCCTGGTCAGTCCGAGCTTTCATCGCCTGCACCATGCCATCGGATTCGGTCATGAGGGACCGGCGCGTGGCGTCAATTTCGCGGTGCTGTTCCCGATCTGGGACATCGTGTTTCGCACGGCCGACTGGCGTTGCGGCTTTGTGCCGACCGGCATTCGCGATCAGCTCGACGGGCGCGATTATGGTCACGGTTTCTGGTCGCAGCAGTGGCGCGCCATCGAACGTTGGGCAGGACGGGCATGAACCATTTCGGACTCATCATCGTCGGCGACGAGATCCTGTCGGGCAAGCGCCAGGACAAGCATCTCGCCAAAGTGATCGAACTGCTCGCAGCCCGCGGCCTGGCGCTGTCTTGGGCCCGCTATCTGGGTGATGATCGCCCGCAGCTGGTCGCCGCGCTGCGCCAGTCGATGGCCTCGGACGATGTGGTGTTCTGCTGTGGCGGGATCGGTGCAACGCCCGATGACCACACCCGTCAGGCGGCGGCCGCCGCGCTCGGTGTCGAGCTGGTTCTGCATCCCGAGGCAGCGCGCTTCATCGCCGAACGCACCGCCGAGATGGCCCGCGAGGGCAAGGCTGCAGCCGATATGACGCTGCCCGAAAATCGTCAGCGTCTGAAAATGGCCGAGTTTCCGGCAGGTGCCGGCATCATCCCCAATCCCTTCAATCGGATTGCCGGCTTCACCAGCGGTCGCCACTGGTTCGTTCCGGGTTTTCCTGTGATGGCCTGGCCGATGATCGAATGGGTGCTGGAGACGCACTATGCCGACCAGTTTCATCTGGAGCAGCGCGGCGATCGGTCGATGCTGGTCTTCGAGATGGCTGAGTCGACGCTCACCCCACTCATGGAGGCGGTCGAGCGGGAGTTCGACGCCATCAAGGTCTACAGCCTGCCCTCGGTGGGCGGCTCGGCAGGCCAGCCGGCGGATCAGTCAGCCAGTGGTTCAACCGGTCCTGCGATCGGGCGTCGACATATCGAACTTGGCGCCAAAGGGCGGCTCGATCAGGTCGATGCCGCCTTCGAGCGTCTGCTTGCTGGCGTACAGGCGCTCGGCGGCGAGATCGGCTGAGCCTTCGTGCGGGTCCGCTGTCAGCGAACCCGGTTGGAGAGGCGTCAGCCGATCATTGGCTTCAGACTGCTTTGCGCGTTTTCGACGGGGTCGGCGCACCGGTCTTGGCCACCGAAGCGATATTCGCTTCTGTCATGTCGACCGCCTGGCGGGCAGCACGGTTGACCTGGTCGAGGGCGCTGCTGGCGGCCGTCACCGCCTGCTTGACGATCGCAACCATGCCTTCCGTGCCTGCAGGCGCGGTTTTGGCCATGGCATCGATTGCCGAGTGCAGCTGCTGATTGCCTTCTGCAAGATGTTTTTCAACGATCTTGGCAATTTCCGAGCCGGTCTCGGTCGCGATCGCGTAGACATGCTGAGCATAGGCGCTCGCCTTGTCGGCGGCAGGCTGGGCTGCAGTGTTCGCCATCTCGGCGAATTCTTTGATGTCCTTGACCGCGAAAAGCGCCTTCATCTGCTCGGAGGCATCTTCGAAAGTCGACTTGGCAGCCGCCATTTGCAGCTCAGCGAGTCTTTCCAGGCCGGCCATTGATTTGGCGGCAAGCGCCTGCATCGATTCGACATTGGCTTTGTGCATTGCGGTCATCTGGTCTACGGAAGTGATCATGAAACCCTCGTGGTGAATTTTTAAATTAGATTAAACAGGCACATAGAGGCTAGGCAGTGCCCGTACACCTGCGTTTGTGCAGTGCAGCAATGCCGAGTATACCGACAGATTCAAGCCTGTCAACAAGCGAGCAGCGGTTTTCTCTGTCCGGCGCAACAACCGTCGACCCGCGCAGGACGCTGCGAGCTTGACTGGCACTTGGCGGACCGGCGGGCTGCCGTTCGTCGTAAACCTGATGTTCTATATCTGAAACCTGCTCCAAGTGCTTATCCGAGCAGGATTTTTTCCCAAATTTCGATTGGCTCTTGATACAATCCGGTCTCGATTTCGGCTGATCCGACCTGTCAAAGTGATCCCTATGAACCCCTCGATCTTCTTTTTGCGCGCTCTGGCAGCAGTGGCTTTTAGCGTGGCTGCGGTGACACTGTCAGCTCAGGCTGTTGCAGCGACTTCAAAGACGTCGAGTTCGGCGTCGAAAAAGAGCGAGCCTTCATCGGCCGCCGTCAAGAAGAGCACGTCCGCCAAGGCGGTCACGACCCGGTCGTCAAACGCCGCGACCAGCCCAGCCCGCGGGGGCAAGGGCAAGCCGCTCGCGGTGCAACCGCAGCGGACCACCCAAGCCTCACGCTCGGCAGCCGGAAGGTCGTCGCTCAAAGCGGTGGCGTCCTCGTCGTCCCGCGCTGCCCGGACGTCCCGGGTGTCCTACTCGCCCCGTGCACTCGAGCCGGCGCGACTGTCGATTGGGCAGGCAATCGGATTGAGGATGGTCGACGATCCGCTCGATCTGCGTTCATCTGTTGCCATGGTGATCGACCAGCAGACCGGTGAGGCCATCTTCCAGAAAAATGCCGAGGCAGTGCTGCCAATCGCATCAATTACCAAGGTCATGACCGCCATGGTGGTGATCGATGCCGGCCTGTCGGGCGCCGAGCTGCTCGAGGTGACCGAGGCCGACCGGGATACCGAGCGGCACAGCAGTTCCAGGTTGCCGATCGGATCGCGCCTGTCGCGCGCGGAGCTACTGAATCTTGCGCTGATGTCGTCCGAAAACCGCGCTGCCAGCGCCTTGTCGCGCAACTATCCGGGTGGTCAGGGTGCCTTCGTCAGGGCCATGAATGTCAAGGCCGCCGCCATCGGCATGCCCGACAGCCATTTTTCGGATCCGACCGGGCTCTCCAGCGGCAATGTTGCCAATGCCCGGGATCTGGCGCGGATGGTGCGCGCGGCCTCGGCTTATCCGCTGATTCGTCAGTACTCCACCGCGAGTGAAGCCACGGTCGACCTCGGTCCTCGCCAGGTGACCTTTCGTAGCACCAACCGACTGATTGACGATCCGGCCTGGGAGATCGGCATGCAAAAGACCGGCTATATCTCCGAAGCCGGCAAGTGCCTGGTGATGCAGGCTCGCATCGAATCGCGGACGATGATCATCATCCTGCTCGATGCAAGCGGTGCGCAATCGCGTTTCGCGGATGCCCAACGTCTTCGTCGCTGGATGACCGAACAGCTGCGCCTCGATCCCACGCTGGTCCAGGCGCAAGCCCG
>CAMCXH010000244.1 GCA_945883285.1 Bordetella parapertussis
AGTGGTCGCAACCGCACGGTCGAGCGCGCGATGATCGTGCGGCGAGCGTCTGAAAACGAAATGGACCTGATGCGTCTGCTGAGCGGGAGCGCCTGACATGCTCGATGCACCGACTCCCATCGAAATCCTGGAAGTGGTCGCGGCGATGATCCGCGATCAGCTCGTGCCGCAACTGCCGCCCGATGCGGTCTTTCATGCACGCGTGGCCGCCAACGCCATCGATCTGGTGCGCCGCCAGCTTCAGGCCGGCGATGCGCTCGAAGCGGCCTCGCTCTCGCGATTGCAGCAGCTGCTCGGTCATCAGGGCGATGCACCTGCGCTTGAGCGCGAGCTGTGCGAGCGCATTCGCAGTGGCTCGCTCACCACCGATTCACCGGGTCTGATCGACCACCTGATGGCCTGCACGCTTGCCAAGATGTCGATCGATCAACCCAGCTATGCCAGCTACCGGCGCGAGGTCGACGCTCGCGCGACCACCCCACACACCAAGGAGTAATTCATGGATTTCAATCTGCCGCCCGATCTGGTCGCCTTTCTGGCCAGACTCGATGCCTTCATCGATGCCGAAATCAGGCCGCTGCAAGCTCAGGACGATAACGAACGCTTTTTCGATCATCGCCGCGAATTCGCCCGCACCGATTACGAGGCGGGCGGCTTGCCTCGTCACGAGTGGGAGCAACTGCTGCTTGAAGCCAAGCGTCGTGCCGACAAGGCCGGTTTTTTTCGACTCTCGCTGCCAAAAGAATTCGGTGGTCAGGGCGTTGGCAACCTCTGGATGGCGGTGATTCGCGAGCATATGGCCAGCAAAGGGCTGGGTCTGTTCAACGACCTTCAGAACGAACACTCGGTCGTCGGCAATTTTCCTGTCATCGTGATGCTGCGTGATTTCGGTACGCCCGCACAGAAGGAAAAATTCATCAAGGGCTCGCTGGCCTTCGAGATGAAAATTTCATTCGGCCTGACCGAACCCAATCACGGGTCGGACGCCACCCACATGGAAACCCGCGCGGTGCAAGAAGTGCGCAACGGTGTCTCGGGCTGGCGCATCGACGGTGAAAAGATGTGGACCACAGGCATGCATATCGCCTCGCATTGCGCCACCTTTGCCCGCACCTCAGGCAAGGCTGGCGATGGCCGCGGTATCACCTGTTTTCTGGTGCCCACTGACACACCGGGTGTGAAGGTCGAGGAATATCTCTGGACCTTCAACATGCCGACCGACCATCCGCGTGTGAGCTTCACCAATGTGTGGGTGCCGGATGACGCGATGTTCGGATCGATCGATCATGGCCTGCCGCTGGCCCAGTCGTTTGTGCACGAGAACCGCATTCGTCAGGCAGCGAGTTCGCTGGGTGCCGCGTCTTTTTGCGTCGCCGAGAGCGTGCGCTATGCGCGCGAACGAAAGCCTTTTGGCGAAGAGCTGGCCCGCAACCAGGGCATCCAGTTCCCGTTGGTGGAGCTTGCCACCCAATGCGAGATGCTGCGTCTGCTGATCCGCAAGACCGCCTGGGATATGGATCAGATGCCGCATCCCGAGGTCGAGAAAAAACTCTCGGACAAAGTCTCGATGTGCAACTACTGGGCCAACCGCCTGGTGTGCGAGGCGGCTGATCGGGCGATGCAGGTCCACGGTGGCATCGGCTATTCACGCCACAAGCCCTTCGAGCACATTTATCGTCACCATCGCCGCTATCGGATCACCGAGGGCTCGGAGGAGATCCAGATGCGCAAGGTGGCGGGCTTCCTGTTCGGCTACATGGGGCCGAACAAACACTGAGCGTCAGGTCAGAAGCGCTCGAACGGCCCGAGCAGTCGCCACTGCCCGACCGGCAGGCTGCCAAGCGGGATACGGCCGATCCGCACGCGGCGCAGGCCGGTCACTTTCAGACCGACCAGATCGCACATCCGCCGGATCTGCCGTTTGCGTCCTTCGCGCAGGACAAAGCGCAACTGGTCTTCATTGGCCCACGAAACCCTGGCTGGCTTGAGCGCAAGGCCGTCGAGCGACAAGCCATGGTTGAGCAAAGCGAGCTGGGCGGCATCCAAGGTGCCCTCGACCCGCACCAGATATTCTTTTTCGATCGGTGATTCCTCGCCGATCAGCTGTCGGGCGATGCGGCCATCCTGGGTCAGGACCAGCAGGCCGGTCGAGTCGATATCGAGCCTGCCGGCGGGTGCCAGGCCGCGGGTATCGAGGCGGGCAGGGCGCCCTGATTTCGGTGTCGAGGGGCCGGCCACCTTCGGATCGGACCATTGACGCTCAGACGTAATCAGGCGCGCAGCCGGTGGGTAGTTGCCGTCATCGTCGGCATGCGAGACATGACCGATCGGCTTGTTGAGGATGACGGTGATGCGCCGGGCCTGCTGCAGTTTGGCGCCTTCGGCCAGGCTCACCGTCTGGCTTGGCAGGGCGCGGCTGCCAAGCTCGGTGACCGGCTGGCCATCGAGCAGCACCAGGCCCTGCTCGATATAGAGATCGGCTTCTCGGCGCGAGCAGATGCCACGCTCGGCCAGCAGCTTTGAGATGCGAACACGTCCGTCGTGCGGTTTGTCGGAATGTGATGAGGGCTCAGCCATCCTGCGATTCTCGCATGGGCGGTCAAGCGGTCATCGCTTCCCGGTCGCGTAAACTCGCTGCGAGCCGACTCCTCGATGAGTCCGCCATCACGGAGACACCCATGACCGATCCGATCTACATCCTCGTCGACGAGCCGTCGAGCGGTGTGCGCCGCATCACGCTCAATCGCCCGGAAAAGCGCAATGCCCTCAATAATCGACTGCGCACCGAAATTTTCGCCGCACTCGAGGCGCATGACCGTGATCCCGCGGTCAAGGTCACGATCATTCGCGGTGCCGGGCCAGCCTTTTGCTCGGGCTACGACCTGAGCGCCAACAACACTGTCGACCAGCCCTATCACACCGCAGGCGGTATCGGACAATGGTCGCGTCACGTGGTCGATGGCTGGTTTCGCGTCTGGGACCTGGCCAAACCGGTGATCGCGCAGGTACATGGCTATTGCCTGGCCGGCGGTACCGAACTCGCCACCGCCTGTGATCTGGTCTATGTCGCCGAGGATGCGCAGATCGGCTATCCGCCGGTACGCCTGATGAGCCCGCCCGACATGCAGTTCCATCCCTGGACCATGGGGCTGCGTCAGGCGATGGAGTCGATGCTGACAGGCGATTCGCTCAGTGGCGCCGAGGCCGCGCAAAAGGGCTGGGCCAATCGCGCTTATGCAGCCGATCGGCTCGAGACAGAGGTGCTCGCGATCGCGCAGCGCGTAAGTCTGTTGCCGAGCGAGTTGGCGGCCATCAACAAGCGCAGTGT
>CAMCXH010000245.1 GCA_945883285.1 Bordetella parapertussis
CGATTCACAACCACTCGGCCTACGCCCGGATCGACAGCTGATATCGACGGCTGGCATCGACGACCGCGACCCGGTCGTCTGCGTCACCTGCCTCGCTTTATTTCCCCTGCTTTGCCTTTGACCATCCCTGCCGACTGATCAGGTCGGCAGTGGCCTGGGCGCCGTCAGGGGTCCAACCGCCCTGCGCAATCGACGCAAGCGCTTCTTCAGGTGACATCGACAGGATCGCCTGATGCTCTCCGTCGTTGGGTGTCGGGATGAAATCCGCCGGCAACTCGAGTTCATAGAGCGTGACATGCTCGCGATGCAGCGCCGGCAGCGCGTCATAGTCGGCGGCATAACTCAGTTCGAGACTGCCGGCCGGCAGCGCCTTGCTCAGCAGGGCGGGCGGAATGCCGGCTTCTTCCTGGCATTCACGAATCAGGGTCTCCCAGGGTGCGTCCAGACCGGCAATGCCGCCAGCCACCAGCGCATCAAACTTTCCCGGGTCGATCGGCTTGCTCATCGACCGATGCGCCACCCAGACCATCGGGCCGCTGGCGGTCTGCCGCCAGGCACAAGCCTGGACGGATCGAAGCGTCAGACCCAAAGGCCTGAGCAGGGCGCGCTCGATGCCGAAGAGCGGCCGCTCGCCATACCAGACCACCGAGCGCTCGTCGCGCCAGCCGGGCAGCGACCAGCGATCGCGGATGCTGTCGGCCCAGCGTGCCAGGGCGGCCGATCGACCGGCGAAGCTTTCGATGGTCGGCGCCAGATGCAGGCCGGTGGGATGCAGCTCAAACGGTGTCGGTGCGACAAGCGTCCGTTGCAGCCAGTCGTTCCAGAGCCAACCCACCCTCACGCCCGCTGCGCTCACCGGGACCATCGCCTGGGTGTCACCAGTTTGCATCGCGTGGATCGGCTTGCGGATCGACTTGCTTCAGTCCTCGGGGCGATCAGTCCCGGAAGTTGCCGAAGGTCAGTGGAAGCTCGGTCATCTCGGCGCGGATCTGGGCGATCGCGGATTGCAGATCGTCGCGCTTGGCGCCGGTCACTCGAACCGAGTCGCCCTGAATCGACGACTGCACCTTCATCTTGGCATCCTTGAGCAGCTTGACGATTTTCTTTGCAGCATCGGTGGGCACGCCATGGCGCACGGTGATGACCTGTTTGACCTTGTCGCCGCCGACTTTGTCGATGCTGCCGTAGTCGAGAAAGCGCACATCGACATCGCGTTTGGCAAGTTTGGCGAGCAGCACGTCTTTCACCTGCGAGAGCTTGAAGTCATCGTCGGCAAAGGCGGTGAGCTGCTTGTCGGCGAGCTCGAGTCGGGCATCCGATCCTTTGAAATCGAATCGGTTGGTGATTTCCTTGTTGGCCTGATCGAGGGCATTGCGAATCTCGACCTGATTGGCTTCACACAGCACATCGAATGAGGGCACAGCGGGTTCCTTTTGTCAGGTCAACCATTTTTCGAAGAATCGGGCAGCACCCATCGCCGGATCGAGTTCGTAGGCGGCAAAGCCCACTGCGCGATACAGACCGACGGCGGTGTGGTTGCCCTCGAGGACTTCGAGGGTCAGTTTGCAGCATCCGCGCTCTCGCGCCGCGTCCTCGGCTGCCGCCAGCAGGCGACGACCGATCCCGGCGCCGCGCCGATCAGGCTCGACGGCAATGTCATGAATGTTGAGCAAGGGCCGTGCCTTGAAAGTTGAGACCCCCAGAAAGGCATTGACCAGTCCGACCGGCCGATCGCCTTCGAATGCGAGCAGCCCGATGTAATGGGCCTGTTGGGCAAGAAGCCCGGGCAATCGGACTTTGACCTCATCGGTCAGCCCGGTACCGCCGCCGCTCGGGTCGCGCGCATAGCCGTCGAGTACGAGCAGCAGTGCCCGGGCATGTCGGGCATCGAGCGGATCGAGCCGCTCGATGTGCACTGGCGTCGAAGGCACAACAGGCTGATGAGGCGCGACGCGACTCAAGATGGCCGCCTGCTCGGTCTGCTCACTTCGGCTTGGCCACTTTCGCCGCCCGGGTCACGGTTGCCGGCTTGGCCGCAGTGCGTGATTTGCCCGCCTTGGCTGCCTTGGTTGCCTTGATCGGCCCGGTGGCTTTCGAGCCGGTCGATGCTTTCGCGCCCGCTGCCAGCTTCGAGGCCCGATTGCCGGCGATCCGCATGCGCAGCGCATTGAGCTTGATGAAACCTGCCGCGTCGGCCTGGTTGTAGGCGCCACCGTCGTCGTCGAAGGTCGCAATCTTGGTATCGAAGAGCGAAAACTCGGACGAGCGGCTGGTCACGATCACATTGCCCTTGAAGAGCTTGATCACGACTTTGCCGGTGACATTGCGCTGGGTGTGGTCGATGAGCACCTGAAGGGTCTCGCGCTCGGGGCTCCACCAGTAGCCGTTGTAGATCAGGCTGGCATAGCGCGGCATCAGGTCGTCCTTGAGATGCGCGACTTCGCGGTCGAGGGTCAGCGATTCGATGGCACGGTGGGCACGCAGCAAAATCGTGCCGCCCGGGGTTTCGTAGCAGCCGCGCGATTTCATGCCGACATAGCGGTTTTCGACCAGATCGAGCCGGCCCACACCGTGCTTGCCGCCAAGCCGGTTGAGTTCGGTCAGCAGCGCTGCCGGGCTGAGCTTCTTGCCGTTGACCGCGACCGGATCGCCATGCTCGAAGTCGATCTCGACCAGTTCGGGTTTGGCCGGCGTTTTGTGCAAGGGAGCCGTAAGGCGCCACATGTCATCAGACGGCGATTTAGCCGGGTCTTCGAGCACGCCACCTTCGTAGGAGATGTGCAGCAGATTGGCGTCCATGGAGTAGGGCGCCTCGCCCTTGCGCTTTTTGTAGTCGACCGGGATGCCGTGCTTGTCGGCATAAGCCAGCAGCTTGTCGCGCGACAGCAGGTCCCATTCGCGCCAGGGAGCGATCACCTTGACGTCGGGCATCAGCGCATAGGCGCCGAGTTCGAAGCGAACCTGGTCGTTGCCCTTGCCGGTGGCGCCGTGCGAAATCGCATCGGCCTTTTCGCGCCGCGCGATCTCGACCAGGCGCTTGGCAATCAGCGGACGGGCGATCGAGGTGCCCAGCAGATATTCGCCTTCGTAGAGGGCATTGGCGCGAAACATCGGAAACACGAAGTCGCGCACGAATTCTTCGCGCAGGTCTTCGATGTAGATCTTTTTCACGCCGAATTTTTCGGCCTTGGCGCGCGCCGGCTCGAGTTCTTCACCCTGACCGATATCGGCGGTGAAGGTGATGACTTCGCAGCCGTAGGTGTCTTGCAGCCATTTGAGGATGACCGAGGTGTCGAGGCCGCCGGAATAGGCGAGGAC
>CAMCXH010000246.1 GCA_945883285.1 Bordetella parapertussis
TGTTGCGGTGCATGGCGGCAGCGGGGTGAGCTTCGGCGTGATCGAGCAGCTCAGGGCGGCTCGGCCGCAGGCAAGATTGCTCGAGCTCGTTCACCGGATCGACCGGGAAACCTCCGGTGTGCTGATCGTGGCCAAGAAACGTGCCGCGCTTGTCACAATGCATGAGGCGATGCGGCAGGGGCAGGTCGGGAAGCGTTACCTGGCACTGGTCGCTGGTGACTGGTCCGGTCCGCCGCAGGCATTGCGCTTCCCGCTCCATCGGTATCTGACGCCTGAGGGCGAGAGGCGGGTGGCGGTCCAGGATGGCGGTCAGGTGGCCGGCACCCGGGTGCGGGCCCGGTCGCGGCTGATCCATCCGCAGTTCGGTCGTCTGAGCCTGATGCAGGCCGACCTCGAGACCGGGCGCACGCATCAGATCAGAGTGCACCTGTCCCATGTCGATCATCCTTTGCTGGGTGATGAAAAATACGGCAACTTCGAACTTAATAAATCACTTCAAAAAACAGGTCATAAACGTATGTTTTTACACGCTTTTGAAACTGTTTTTCGTCATCCGACCGATGGCACTGAGCTGCGTCTTCAGGCGCGCCTGCCGCTTGCTTTCGAGACCCTGATGAAGGCCTGTCATGAGCCGGTTTGACCTGGTGGTCTGGGATTGGGACGGCACGATCATCGACTCGGTCAGTGCGGTCGCGGATGCCTTGATCGGTGCCGCGGCAGACCTCGAATTGCCCCTGCCGACGCCGGCCCAGGCACGCTGGGTGATCGGGATGGGGCTGCACGATGCGATCCGGTATGCGGTTCCGTCCTTGCGAGGCGAACAGTTGCCGGCGTTTCTCGACCGTTACCGCGTGCACTACACCCGTCGGGATCCCGATCTGAAGGTCTTCGAGGGCATCCCTGAGGTACTGCGCGGACTCGACGCCGGTGGCGTGCCGCTGGCGGTCGCCACCGGCAAGTCGCGGGTTGGGCTGAACCGGGCGCTGGCGCAGACCGGTCTGGGCCCGCGCTTCATCATGACCCGTTGTGCAGACGAAGGCATCCCGAAGCCTGATCCCTGGATGCTGCGTGATCTGGGCCAGGTTCTTCAGGTCGATCCGTCCCGGATGCTCATGATCGGCGACACCACCCACGATATCGGTATGGCGCAGGCGGCGGGTGCCGCCAGTCTGGCAGTGCTCTACGGTGCCCATGACCCCGAAGCGCTGCGGGCGATCGGCCCGGATGCGATCGTTGCTTCGGTTCCCGAACTCGCCGACTGGTTGGCCAGTGCCTGCAATCTGTCTCGGGCGATGCTGGGGCCGCAGTCTGCGGCCAGGTAGCGTCAGCGCAATATGGCAAGCCGTCCCCATCCAGTCTGGTCGAGGATCTGTCCTGCTGACGCCCTGATCGAGCAGGGCGACGGCGTCCGATTCTTCATTTCGCTCGCCGACGGCCCGACCCCGGCCTTCCTGCTGCGCATCGACGGTCAGGCCCGCGCTTACCTCAATCGGTGTTCGCATGTCCCGGTCGAACTCGACTGGGACGAAGGGAAGTTTCTGGACGCAAGCCGTCGTTCAATCGTCTGCGCCACCCATGGTGCTGTGTACGATGCCGGGTCGGGCCGCTGTCAAGGTGGCCCTTGCAGGGGCCGCGGGTTGCAGCCGGTGGCCTGCCGTGAAACTGATGGCTGGATCGAGGTCGAGGCGACCGCCAGTCGACATGCATAAGGTGTTTCCAGGATATGAACGAGAAGGACGATGATCTGACCCGGCGTGAGCCACGGTTGACCGAAGGCTCGGGCGCTATACCCGGGACAGCTTCGGCTGGTGCCACGCCGGCTGGGTCGTCGCGCAAGGCTGGCGCCTTTGCATCGGTCCCCGGTGCAGACTGGGAGCGCGGTCTGCTCGAAAAGCTGCTGACATCGACACTCGAGGAGCAGCGCGCCGCTCGGCGCTGGCGGATTTTCTTCCGGTTCGCCGCGCTCGGCGCCTTCCTGATCACGCTTGGCGTGCTCGCAGGCTGGTTTCATCTCTCCGATTACACCGCCGCAACCACCCGCCACACTGCCGTTATCGAACTGAACGGTGTGCTGGAGTCAAAAGGGCAAGTCGATGCCGATGCGGTCATCGATGGTCTTCGCGCCGCCTTCAAGGATCCGGGAACCGTCGGCATCGTGCTGCGCATCAACAGTCCGGGTGGCAGTCCGGTGCAAGCCGGGCTGATCAACGATGAGATCCGCCGGTTGCGTGCCGCCAATCCCAGCATTCCTTTATATGCAGTGATCGAGGAGATCTGTGCGTCGGGTGGCTATTACGTGGCGGTTGCGGCCGACAGGATTTACGTCGACAAGGCCAGTCTGGTGGGTTCGATCGGCGTGCTGATGGACGGCTTTGGTTTCACCGGCACGATGGAAAAGGCCGGCGTAGAGCGGCGTCTGATCACGGCAGGCGAAAACAAGGGTTTTCTCGACCCGTTTTCACCGCTGAATGAATCGCAGCGTGACCTTGCGAAGGCCATGGTGGCGACCATTCACCAGCAGTTCATCGATACCGTCAAGGCCGGGCGCGGAAATCGCCTCACATCAAATCCCGAGCTTTTTTCCGGGCTGGTCTGGACTGGTGCGACCAGTATCGAGATGGGTCTGGCCGATGAGCTGGGTTCCTTGCGCTCGGTGGCGCGCGATGTCATCAAGGCCGAGGAACTGGTCGATTTCACGCGAACCGAAAGCTTTGCCGAGCGGCTGGCAAAGCGCGCAGGCATGTCGGCCGGGCAGGTGATCTCGCGCGAATTGGGCGCTTCGGGGCAGCCCTTGCGTCTGCGCTGACGCACGCGCCGGCGTCGCCAGTGAAGGTGTCCGGTGCTTGGTCAGTCGGCCAGCAGCAGAAAGACCGTCGGAAGTTTCTCGAGCTTTGCACCGCGCTGGCGCCAGCCTTTGACCCGGTCGGTGACCAGGCGCTGGCGGGATCCGGTCAGATCGGCAGCCACACACAGCCAGGTCGACTCGCTCAGGCTGCCCACGAGCGCCTCGAACATTGCCTGATTCCGGTAGGGTGTCTCGATGAAGAGTTGCGTCTCGCGCTCGCGACGCGAACGCTGTTCAAGCTCACGCAGACGCGCTTTTCGTGAAGCCGGGTCGGTGGGCAGATAGCCTGCGAAGGCAAAGCGCTGGCCTTCAAGACCCGACCCCATCAGTGCCAGCAGCAGTGCGCTCGGGCCGATGATCGGCTCGACTGTGATACCCGCCTGGTGCGCGGCATGGACCAGACGGGCGCCCGGATCTGCCACGCCCGGACAGCCGGCCTCCGACAT
>CAMCXH010000247.1 GCA_945883285.1 Bordetella parapertussis
TCATGTCTGCACCCAGGTGTCGTCGATCCCGAGCGCGGCAATCGAGCGTTGCCAGCGAGTCTGCAGCGTCCCATCGACGCTCGCCTTCGAGCTGTCGATCAGGCAGCCGCCGCGAGCGACTCTCGGGTCAGGCATGAGTTGCGCGCCTCGCGCGGTCAGCAGCGGGCCCAGGTGCTCATTGAGCAGACTGGCATCAGCCGGGTTGACACGGATCGTCGGGCGCGCGTTCTCATCGGTAATCAGGGCAAGCGCCTCGGTCACGGCGGGGACGATCAGCTCGGGGTTGATGCGCAGCGCAGCGCCCACCGCACTGCGGGCGATCTCGATGGCCAGCAACGTGATCTCCTGGGCTGCCGACTCCTGAATGCCGGCCAGTTGTGCGGTGAGAGCACCCAGCAGCTGGTCGCCTTGCTCGGCGATGTTTTGCAGCTGAGCGCGCAGTGCAGCGGCCGATTCGCGACGCGCCTGCTCAAGGCCCAGTGCCCGGCCGTCGCGCAGGCCATCTTCATAAGTGGGCTCAGGCTGCTTTTCTTCTGCTGCCCGACGCTCAGCCGCACTGCGCCGGTCGTTGCCGTTGCGCCGATCACCTTCAATGGTCTCGGGTCGCCATGGCGACGCTCCGACGACATCCTCGGAGAAGACGATTCGACTAGATGAAGGCATCTTCGCCACCTCCGCCTCCGATCGAAATCTCGCCGGAATCGGCCAGTCGTCTGATCACTTTCAGGATTTCCTTCTGTTGCGTCTCGACTTCCGAGACCCGCACCGGTCCGCGTGATTCGAGGTCCTCGCGCATCGCTTCGGCACCCCGTTGCGACATGTTCTTGAGGAACTTTTCACGGATCTCGCCCTGCGCGCCCTTCAGTGCAATCACCAGGCCGTCGGCCGGCACTTCGCGCAACACCGTCTGAATCGCCCGGTCTTCGAGCTTGATCACATCATCGAAGGTGAACATCTGGTCCTGGATGGCCTGAGCCAGGGTCTCGTCCGAGTCGCGCACCGCATCGAGCACTTCGCCTTCAAGCTTGGTGCCCAGGCCGTTGAGAATTTCGGCGGCGACTTTCGATCCGCCAAGCGCGGCTTTCTTGAGCTTGTCGGCGCCGGCCAGCACATGTGAGAGCACATCGTTGAGCTCGCGCAGGGCATTGGGCTGGATGCTGTCGAGCGTGGCGATGCGCAGTACCACTTCACTGCGGATGCGAGGCGGCAGCTTCGAGAGGATCTCGCCGGCATGGTCGCGCTCGAGGTGCACCAGAATCGACGCGATGATCTGCGGATGTTCGTTGCGCACCAGCTCCGAGACCGACTCGGAGTCCATCCATTTCAGGCTCTCGATGCCGCTGGTGTCGCTGCCCTGCAGGATGCGGTTGATCAGCAGTCCGGCACGTTCATCGCCGAGTGCCTTGCGCAGCACCGACTTCACATACTCGTCGTTGTCCGCCACCAGCGAACGGTTCTGGCCGGCTTCGGCGCTGAAGCGGTCGAGCACCGATGTCACCTTTTCCGGTGGCACGGTGCGAATGCGGGTCATTGCCTCGCCGATCTTGTGCACCTCCTTGGGAGACAGGTGCTTGAAGACCTCCGAGGCGACCTCTTCGCCAAGGGTCAGCAGAAGGATCGCGCTGCGTTCGAGTCCCTGATCATCCATGAGAGTCTGGTGTGCCGGCTGACGAAGAGAGATTGAAGATTCGGGTGTTCAACATTTGCTGTAAATGAACGCTTCAGGCGTTGACCCAGGAGCGCACGACGTTGGCGACGGTCGCCGGGTTGTCGCGTGCCATCTGTACGAGGTTCTCTGGCGGGCCGCCCGGCAACAAAATCGGGCTCATGCCGGCCGCAGTCGGGGCGGGCAGGGCAATGTCATCGCCCACCACGGCCGAGGTGCCGCCTGCAGCAGGACTACCCGGCAGCGGCGCCGGGCGCCTGAGTGCGGGCTTGATCACGCCAAAGAGTGCCAGCAGACCGAGCAGCACCAGTCCGAGCTGCAGTCCGATGCTGCGAGCGAGTGCCACGACGTCCGGATCCTTCCACAGCGGAATCGCCTCGGTCTTGGGGACATCTTCGACCGAGAAGGGCGCATTGACCACGTTCAGCGCATCACCGCGTTCCTTGTTGAAGCCGATGGCCTCTCGAACCAGCGATTGAATCTGGTCGACATCCTTGGCTTCGAGCGCGGTGTAGGTGACCTTGCCCTCTTCATCGACCGTGCGCTTGTGGTTGACGACCACGGCAGCCGTCAGACGTTTGACGGCGCCGCTGGCATTGCGAACCACCTTGACCGTCTTGTCGACTTCGAAGTTGGTGGTCGACTCGCGTCGTGAATCTTTGCCGCCTTGCCCTGCGGCGCCCTGATTTTGCGACAAGGGTTGGGCCGCGCCATTGACCGGCGACGCGGCCGGTGTGGGCGGCTGGTTCGACATTGCGCCAGGCACGCCCGAGGCGGCAGCGCCTGTCCCGGTGCCCGATTCATTGACCTGCTGGCTGCGGATCGCAGCCGGCTCGGTGCCCTGATTCGGTCTGTATTGTTCGGCGGTCGACTCCGACATCGTGAAGTCGACATCGGCATTGACCTGGGCCTTGACGTTACCGCGGCCGACGATCGGCTCGACAATCTCGAGGATGCGGGCGATGTACGACTGCTCCATCGAGCGCAGATACTGAAGCTGGTTCGAGTCGAGCCCGCCGGTCTGGCCGGGTTCGGAGGCACTCGACAGCAGTGCGCCCGACTGGTCGAGCACACTGACATCCTTGATCGACATTTCGGGCACCGATGAGGCGACCAGATGCACGATGCCAGCGACCTGCGAGCGCTCCAGCGCCCGACCGGGATGCACCGTCAGCAGTACTGACGCCGAGGGCTTTTGCTGCTCGCGGAAAAACCCGTTGGCGCTGGGCAGCGCCAGATGGACCCGTGCGCTGGATACCGCCGACAAGGCCGTGATCGAGCGAACCAGTTCGCCTTCCAGGCCACGCTGATAGTTGAGTCGTTCCTGAAACTGGGTGGTGCCGAACTTCTGAGTCTCGACCAGCTCGAATCCGACCGTCCCGCCTTTGGGCAATCCCTGAGAGGCCAGACGCAGGCGGGTGTCATGGACCTTGTCGGCCGGAATCATGATGACGCCACCGCCCTCGGAGAACTTGTAGGGGACGTTCATCTGCGAGAGCGCCGCGACCACAGCGCCACCGTCGCGGTCAGACAGATTCGAAAAGAGCACACGGTAATCAGGGGTTCGGGCCCACATCGCCGCCGCCGCAATGATCGCCGCCATCGCCGCCGCGCCGATCG
>CAMCXH010000248.1 GCA_945883285.1 Bordetella parapertussis
TGGCGATCGATGTCGAGCGCGAGCGCATTTCACTGGGTATCAAGCAGCTCGACGGCGATCCGTTTACCAACTACGCGGCCGAGCATGAAAAGGGCGCAGTGGTCACCGGCACCGTCAGAAATGTCGATGCCAAGGGTGCGGTGGTCGACATCGGCGGCGATATCGAAGCCTACCTGCGTGCCTCCGAGATTTCGCGCGATCGCGTCGAAGATGCCCGCAATCACCTGAAGGAAGGCGATACCGTCGAGGCCATGATCATCAACGTCGATCGCAAGGCGCGTTCGATCAGTTTGTCGATCAAGGCCAAAGACAATGTCGAGACCGCCGAAACCATTCAGCGGATGCAGGCTGAATCGGGTGCTGCCACCGGCACCACCAACCTTGGTGCGCTGCTGCGCGCCAAGCTGACCAGCGGCGACGACAAGTCCTGATCAGTCCGGGCCGCCCTCCAGAGTGAGGGTGGCCCGGGTGCACCAACCGATCCGACCGACTCGCGATGAAGATGCCACCGATACTGGATCTCGACGATCAACTGTCCCCCGGGACAATGACCAAGTCGGAACTCATCGCCAGACTGGCTGAGCGTTATCCGCAACTCGTGGCCAAAGACGCCGAGTTCGCGGTCAAGACCATTCTCGATGCCATGGCCCGCACGCTGGCTGACGGGCATCGCATTGAGATCCGCGGGTTTGGCAGTTTTGCGCTGTCGCATCGGCCACCGCGCGTGGGCCGCAACCCCAAGTCGGGGGCGCGGGTTGACGTGCCCGAAAAGCGCGTGCCGCATTTCAAACCCGGTAAGGAACTTCGCGAGCGGGTCGACATCCGCGCCCGTACCGACGGCGAGTCCTGATGCGCTTGCCGCGACCCACCTTGCGGCACGGCCGCGGTCATTGGCCCACCGAGTCGTTCGGGCACTGGAAGGACAGGACATGGGTCTGCTAAGCTGGTTGCTGCGTCTGGCGGTTTTTCTGGTGATGATGGGCTTTGCTCTGTCGAATACCGACACTGCGACCTTGCGGTTCTTCGGCATTCCGCAGTTCGAATGGCGTGCACCACTGGTGCTTTTTTTGCTGATTTTCTTTGCAGTGGGCACCCTGCTTGGCGCATTGGCAACCGTGCCGATCGTCTTTCGGCAGCGCCGCGACCTCAACCGGCTACGACGAACGCAGGGCGCGTCGGTGCCCGATCCGGCCGCCAGGCCTGTTGGTCTGGTGCGCGCCGCCGATGCCCGCAAACCCTGAGAGCAGCCCCCACGACAGGCACAGGCGATGCAATTCGAGCTTTGGTGGTTGGGCATCATCCCGCTGTTTTTTGCGCTTGGCTGGTTCGCTTCGCGCATCGACACCCGGTCGCAGGTGCGCGAATCGGCGCATCTCCCCGATGCCTATTTCAAGGGTCTGAACTTCCTGCTCAACGAGCAGCCCGACAAGGCGGTCGATGCCTTCGTCGACGTGGTCAAGCTCGACCCGGAAACCGTCGAGCTGCACTTTGCACTGGGCAATCTGTTTCGTCGCCGGGGCGAAACCGACAGGGCGATTCGCGTCCATCAAAGCCTGCTGTCGCGTGCCGATCTGCAGCCTGCGCAGCGCGAGCATGCGCTCTTCGAACTCGGCGCCGACTTCCTGCGTGCCGGTCTGCTTGATCGCGCCGAAGAGGCGTTCAACCGACTCGAGCGATCCGGCTATGAGAGCGCGGCGCTTGCGCATCGACTCGATATCGCGCAGATGGTTCGCGATTGGCCGCGTGCCATCGAACTCGCCGAAAGCCTGCAGCGCGACGCGGGCGCCGATCAGCGTCGACTGATCGCCCATCTGCATTGCGAACTTGCCGAACAGGCACTCACTGACGAGCGGCTCGAGCCGGCATTGCGTCGAACAACGGCGCGCGAGCAGATCGATCTGGCACTCGAATCCGACCGCCTGCATCCGAGGCCCTGGCTGATGCGCGGTGAAGTGGCCTTCGATGCCGACGACTCTCAGGCCGCGATCACGGCCTGGACCGAGCTTGCCCGAATCAGCCCTTCGCATCTCGCGCTGATTGGCGAGCGCTGGTTGCAGGCACACGATCGGGTCGGGCGACTCGATGTCGGGCTGGTGCGACTCGAGAGCGCGCTCGGCGATCATCCGCCGGTTGATGCGCTGCGCGCGATTGCCCTCAGCCGCGCCAGCCGCGACGGCCTGCCTGCAGCGATTGCCTGGTTGCGCGATTCGCTGGTGCGAAGTCCGTCGCTGCTGGGCCTGGAGCAACTTCTCGATCTGCGAAAGCGTGCGCAGGCCGAAGCGGGCCTGTCAGCCGATCCTGACGATACCGGCCTGACTGCCACCCTGATCGAGCGGCAGACTGCACGGCTTGCCCGCTTTGTTTGCAGTCACTGCGGATTCAAGGCTCGGCGTTTCTACTGGCAATGCCCGGGCTGCAATCACTGGGACAGCTATCCGCCTCGGCGCACCGAGGAACTCGAGTCAGAGGGGGCGCCCTGAGCCGGCTGCCGATCCATCATGATCTCCATCAGAAAAATAGTTTTTTTCATTTTTTGTTGGCTGATGCTGGTTGCCAGCGCGCTGGCGGCAGTCAACGTCAATACTGCTTCTTTCGACGAATTGCAGACGATCTCGGGTATTGGTCCGGCTACTGCGCAACGAATCGTCGAAGAACGGCGCAAGGGCCCCTTCAAGAGCCTTGACGATCTGCAGGCCAGAGTCAAAGGCATCGGCGAATCGCGGGTGCGAAAAATGGCGGCAGCCGGTCTGACCGTTGGTCGCACGGCGCCCTGATGCCCATCCCTGCCGTCGTGTCGTCGACGCCGCGCTGGATGCTCTATGCCCGGCTGTTGCGCCTGCATCGTCCGATTGGAACACTGCTGCTGCTGTGGCCCACGCTTTGGGCCCTGTTTGTTGCCGCAGACGGCTTGCCGCCGCTCTACGAACTTGTTGCTTTCAGCGTCGGCACGCTGCTGATGCGATCGGCCGGCTGCGCGATCAATGACTGGGCCGACCGCGATTTCGATCGCCATGTCGAGCGCACGCGCGACCGCCCACTGACCGCCGGGCTG
>CAMCXH010000249.1 GCA_945883285.1 Bordetella parapertussis
ATCGAAGCCCGCTTCGTCGATGGTCGCAAGCATGTGCGCCATCGCGTCGTGCTGCCCGGGGCGCTGACGCTTGGCCATGGCAGCATCCGGCTCGATCGAGCAGGGGGCACGGCCTCGACAATCTCGCAGGCGGCGCTCTATCGCACCGCGCCGCGCTGCTGGCTGCCGCCGGTGATGACGCGCCCAGAGGGCGCCTGGGCGCTGTCGGTGCAGCTTTATGGCCTGCAATCGAAGCAGAGCTGGGGCATTGGCGACTTCGACGATCTGGCGCGCCTGGGCGAAATGGCTGCAGGCATTGGCGCCTCCGGCATCCTGGTGTCGCCACTGCATGCACCCTCGATGGGCTGGCCCGATCGCGGCTCGCCCTATTCGCCTTCCAGCCGGCTCGCCCTCAATCCGCTGTTCGTCTCGCTGCCCAAAGCGGCCGAGCGATTCGACACCCCGCGCTTTGATGCCTGGCTGCTCGATCGCAACACGCGCACGGTGCTGGCCACGGTCAGGTCAGCGCGCCTGATCGACTATCCGGCAGTGCTCGCACTCAAGCGCCAGGCCTTTGAGCAACTGTGGCTCGACTTCAATGATTCCAAGGCTGATCAAAGCGAGTTCAAGCGCTGGCGGCAGACCAGCAATGAGCAGCTGCGCAGCCATCTGCTTTTCGAAGCCATCGCCGAACACACCGGTGTGGCCAACTGGCGCGAGTGGCCAGCCACCCTGGCGAAGATCGACTCGGCCGAGGTCCGGGCGTTTGAGATTGCCAGTGCGCCGCGACTGGCCTTTCATGCCTTCGTCCAGTGGCTTGCCGACAGCCAGTGGCGAGAAGCCGGCAATCGCGCCCGCAAGCTCGGCGCCTCGATCGGCCCGATCGCCGACCTCGCGGTCGGAACCGACGCGGTCGGCGCCGACGCGTGGGCGCAGCAGGACCTGATCGATGGCGGCTTCGAGATCGGCGCGCCACCCGACCCGATCTGCCCGGAGGGTCAGGCCTGGGGCCTGCCGCCCTGGCGCCCCGACGCGCTGGCAGACAAGGCGCATGCGCCGATCGCGGCGCTGCTTCAGGCAACCATGCGTGGCGCGGGCGGCCTGCGCATCGACCATGTCATGGCACTCGAGCGCCAGTTCTGGGTGCCGCGCAGCGGGCGATCGGCCGATGGCGCCTATGTGGCTTATCCCCTCGAAGAACTCCTTCAGGTCGTGGCCACCCACAGCGTCGAGAACCACTGCCTGGTCATCGGCGAAGACCTCGGCACGGTGCGCCACGGGCTGCGCGAACGACTGGCTTGTGCGGCGGTGCTGTCCTACAAGGTGGCCTGGTTCGAGCGCGATGCCGAAGGTCGTCTGACCGACTCCAGACGCCTGCCGCCGCTGGCTGCGGTCTGCGCCAGCACGCATGATCTGCCGACCATCGACGGCTGGGTCGCCGGCCTCGATATCGATGAGCGTGTGGGCAACGGCTCGATCGATCAGCATGCCGGTGAGCGCGAGCGATCGCACCGGGCCTGGGATGTCGCGCAGCTCCAATCGGGTCTGACCCGACAGGGCATCCGAGGCGATGATCTGGTCGACCGACTGCACCGCTGGCTCGCAGTCTCGTCATGTCGGCTGGCAATCGTTCAGATGGAAGATGTCGCCGGTCTCGCGCGTCAGCCCAATCTGCCCGGCACCCCTGACAAGGCGCCGAACTGGCGCCAGAGTCTGCCGATCATGCTGGAGTCACTCGCGGATGCACCGCGATGGCGGGCGCTGCCGCAGATTTTCAGGAAGCGGCACCATCAGGGCTGAGTGTCTGCCGCCGTAAGGGTAATGAGTCGCGATAGTCCTTTCTGACTGACGGCGAGGCCCTTTTTGTGTCGCCTGCTGCAACACATCAACGATAAGTTGGAGGGCTCAATGGTCGAGTCATCTCGGCCATGTGTCTATCGCACTATCCCCTGATCCGGAGATCATGATGTCCTTCAATCGACTCGTCCAAGCTGCAGTCGTCACGGCCGCTCTGTCGGCAACCGCCCTGCCCGCGTTCGCGCAAACTGTCCGGATCACTGAAGTGGCCCCGTGGGGCAGCGGAAACAGTCCTTATTCTGCCGACTGGTTCGAATTGACCAACACCGGCAGCGCTGCGGTCAGCATCAGCGGCTGGAAGTTTGACGACAGTTCGAGCTCCTTTGCCGCAGCCGCGGCGTTGACCGGCATCACCAGCATCGCGGCCGGCGAATCAGTGATTTTTCTTGAAACGAATTCACCGTCCACGGTCGGCGCGTCCTTTCTGAGCACCTGGTTTGGCACAGGCAGCGGCCCCAGGCTTGGGTCCTATACCGGCAACGGCCTCGGGTTGTCCACAGGCGGCGACGCGGTCACTGTCTTCGACGGCTCAGGCGCAATTCAGGCAAAGGTGACGTTCGGCGCTTCAGACGCGACCTCGCCTTACCAGACCTTCAACAACGCTGCAGGGCTGAACAATGCAACGATCTCACTCCTGAGCGAGGTCGGCACCAATGGCGCTTTCGTCGCCCTGAATGACGCTGCCGAGATCGGTTCGCCCGGCTTGATCGCTGCTGTTCCTGGTCCCGAGAGCTACGCATTCATGCTGGCGGGTTTGGCGGTGGTCGGTGCGATTGCCCGCAAACGCAACAAGAACTGATACCGGCTCTGACACACCATGAAACTCAAGCATCTGATCCTTGTTGCCGCGGCCGCGTGCTCGATTTCAGCACAAGCACAAACCTCCCTGAATCTGTCGAATTATGCGGTCACCGGGACGTACACGCTCGACCGGTTCAACGGTGTAAGTGGTGGGCTGTCCGGCCTTGAAGCCTCTGCGGTGACTTACGCACGCGACCGTGTTGATCCTTTCACCGGCAAGCTGGGAACGCTGTTTTTTGTTGGCGATGAAGGCACCGGCGTGATCGAGATTTCGCGCACCGGCCAGACGATCGGCAGCATGACCTTCAGCGGCGGGTCCAACTTGGGCTGGCCCACCACCAGCACCCACCGTGATTCCGAAGGCCTGACCTACCTTGG